>NZ_CEEDOX010000004.1:0-314093 GCF_979256535.1 Methylobacterium sp. AC690
CCGGCGGGCCCGGTCCTCGACATCGTCCGACCCGATCAGGTTGCCGACGGTGTCGCGGACCTTGCCGCCGATCTCGCGGGCGGTGTCGGCCACGTGCTCGGCGGCGTCGCGCACGCCGTCCTTGGCCTGGCCGTACAGGTTCTCCGCAGCGCCCTGCGCCTCGCGGGCACGGCCCTCGAGCGCGTCCCGCTTCGAGCCGGTGAGGTCGCCCACCGTGCCCTGAACCTTGCCGCCGAGCTCCTTGGCGGTCCCCGTGATGCGATCCGTGTCGACCATGATCATTGATCCTTGTTGTGCGCGCTTCGTGACGCGTGGGTGTGTGTCGGTGCGAGCGACGGGGAACGCCGCCGCCAATCTCCCTGGCCCCAGAACCGGATCGCTGGTGGCCCATCGCGAGCCCGGGCCGGGCGCCCGGTCTACCTGTCGCCGATCCGCTGCGGATTGGTGAGGGCTGAGGTCTCGGCGGTGGAGCCCTCAGCCCCCTTGCCTGATCGGGGAGATGGCCCTTCTCACCGACGTATCAATAGTCAGAAAATACCAGTAAATTGGGTTTTTCTACCCGGACGATGCAGTCGGGAATCCGTTGTTGCGCCCCCAGACGATGGCCTCGGACCGCTTGTGCACGTCGAGCTTCCGATAGAGGGCCGCCGCGTGGTTGCGCACCGTGTTCTTGGACAGGTTCAGCCGTTTGGCGATGACCTCGTCCGAGAGCCCGGCACAGATCAGGTCCAGGATCTGGCGCTCGCGCACCGTCATGTTGGGTGAGACCGCATCCTGATGGCCGGCACCGGGTTGGCGCAGATGAGCCAGCTTCTCGATCAGTCCCCGGCTGAACCAGGAGGTGTCGGCCATCACGGCCTCGATCGCCTCGAACAATTCGCGCTCGGTTCGCTTGCGCTCGGTGATGTCCTGCAGAACCAGGAGGACGAAGACCTCCGCGCCGATCTCGACCCGCTCCGCCGAGACCAGGCAATCGAGGCTGCTCCCATCCTCATGGTGCAGACAGACCTCCAGGCCGAGGACGTAGCCGGTGCGCGCCAGGGCTGTCTCGAACCGGTCCCGCTGGGGCTCCGAGACCCAGAGGTCGAGGTCGCCCGGCGTGCGGCCGGTGACCGTCTCTGGGCCGAAGCCGAAGACGCGGGTGAAGGCCTCGTTCACGCCGGTGATCGTCAGACTCTCGGCGCGGGCCAGAAGGGTCGGCACAGGGGTCAGGCGGAACGCCTTGGCGAAGCGCTCCTCGCTCTGACGCAGCGCAGTCTCGGCCTTCCGGCGCAGTTCGAGGTCGGCGAAGGTGAAGAGCATGCAGGGCTCGTCGCCGAGTTCCATCGGTTGCCCGGCCACGATGACGAAGCGGGTGCCGCCATCGGGCAGGTCGAGGCAGGCCTCCATCTGCGGAATGGTGCCGCCCTCGTTGAGCCGGGAGATCGCCAGATCTCGGTTGCGGGCGTTGGCCAGCACGTCGACCTCGTAGACGCTGCGGCCGATGACGGCGTCGCGGGTGTACCCGGTCATCTCCAGGAAGCCGAGGTTGACCTTGACGAAGCGCAGGTCGGCGAGCCGGCAGATCACGGCGGGTGCGGGATTGGCGTTGAAGGTGGCCTCGAAGCGCGCTTCGGCTTCGAACTGGTCGGAGACGTCCTTCAGGATGAGGGCGAGGCAACTCGGCTGGCCCTCGCGATCGGTCGCAACCAAGCTGCGCAACGAGTGCACGTAGTCGGCATCGGGACGGTCGGTGCGCGTGACCTCGACGATGACGTCGTGGAAGCGCTCGCCGGAGACGACCCGCTCCATCGGATACTGGTTCGGCGCATGGTTGTTGCGGTAACGCAGCGCGAAGCGCTCACGGTAGGCATCGACCGTTCCGCCGAGTTCCTCCAGGCTCTCGGCCCCGTGCATGGCCAGCGCCGCCGCGTTGGCGTAGGCGATGGTCTGGTCGGGCTCGACCAGGATCACGCCTTCGCTCAGTCCGGCAACGATCTGCTGGAGTTCATGCCTGTCGACGCCAAGTGTCACCGGAACTTCCATCCACTCCGATCAAGTCCGGCCGTAACCTGCCTGCGCGAAGGCCGGTTCCGATTGGGTAAGGCGAATGTCTGGTATATCCGGATCATTGACGTGAACGTGATCGATCATCTGCTGCGAGCGTGGCCGCGATCCAACTCGAGAAGCGGGTCGGGACGGTGCCGGTCAGGGACCGCGAACGGAACGCGAGGCTGTAGCGGACCGAGAACTGCGATGGTCTCGAGATGTGGCGCCGGAAGATCGTAATCGGCGGATGCCCCATCGCGATCGTTGAATCCGGATCACCACCATCGGCCGCGCATAGGCGGTCGTCGAGTTCCGGCCCCACCGAATCGTCGTGATCGCGAACCGCACTTTCCCCGACAGGGTGGGCTGCAGCCTCCAGGGAGCCCGCGGACCATACCCCAGGGTTCTTCCGCGATCCGGGACGCGCACCCGCCATAAAGTCACCGCGCTCTGGGACGTGCTCCACCGGGGGCCTCGGGTCGTCGGCGCTCCCGCGGAAGACCACGGGAAACCTTCAGCAATCCGAAAATTGCGGGAGGGCCGTGGCAGATCGAGCGTCTCGTCCCACAGAGCCTTCGAAGCACTACGGTGACTGCAACGAAGGTTCAGCGCGATGACGGTGACGACGGCCTTTCAGGAACCCGGTTCGGCGAACGGTCCGCGGCATGGGAACGCCCTGACCATCACAGGCCTGATCCTGATGGGGGCGCTCGCGATCGCTACGACGGCAGCGGCGCAGGACGTCGGGTCACCAGCGGCCGCTGTGTCGACCGGCGTCGCGCCCGCCGAGGGCCTGGCGGGCGCCCCCGCGGTTCCCACGGCGTCCCCGCCCGCGTCCGTTGCGGCAGAGCCCGGCGCGACGAGCGCGCAGCTGCCGACCTCGAACAAGGCGGCCGGGGTCGCCCACGACTTTTCGCCCATAGGCATGTTCCGCACTGCGGACGTCGAGGTGCAGGCGGTGATGGTCACCCTTCTCCTGGCGTCGGTGGTCACCTGGGCCATCTTCCTGGTGAAGACGCTGAGCCTGGCCCTCGCCAAGCGGCAGATCCGGTCGAGCCTCACGGCGTTGCGGTCGGTTACCAACCTGCCGGAGGCGAACGAGCAGGTTCGCCGCGGCGTCGGAGCGCTTCTACTGGTCGAGGTCGAGGGTGAGGTCGTGCTCTCCCAGGGGCTCCCGAGCGAGGGCATCAAGGAGCGGGCCGCCATCGCACTCACCCGGATCGAGGCCAGGGTCGGCAAGCGGATGGCCTCCGGAACCGGAATTCTGGCGACGGTCGGTTCGATCGGACCCTTCGTCGGCCTGTTCGGCACCGTGTGGGGCATCATGGGCAGCTTCATCGGCATCGCCAACTCGAACACCACCTCCCTCGCCGTGGTGGCGCCCGGTATCGCCGAAGCGCTACTTGCCACCGGGATCGGCCTCGTTGCGGCGATCCCCGCCGTGGTGATCTACAACGCGCTGACGCGCTCCATCACCGGCTATCGGGCCCTGGTCGGCGACGCCGTCGCGCTGGTCATGTGCCACCTGTCGCGTGACCTCGACACGCGCGAGGCGGTCACCTACGGCCGCCCGTCCAATCTGCGCCTGGCCGCGGAGTAGGCGCATGGCCGTCAAGTTGGGATCCAGTAGAGGCGGGAAAACGTCTGCGTCGCTGCCATGGTGCGGACCTTTCTGGGATTGCGGTTGGGGGATGTCGTCCACTCGATGCGCCGGTGACGTGACCGTCTCGTCCGCGTCGCGCCGGGCACTTGCCGTGGTCGCGACCGCAACGGCGATGAGGGTGGGTCGCCCCTCCTGTGCGCGGCCGACGCGCCATGTCGGCTGACGCAGAAGGACAGATCCCGACGTTTTCGTCGGGCGCAGAGGCCGGAGATTCGCTCTGCATTTGGGAAAGGGGCCGGATCGCGAACGACCCGGCGGTGCCTGTCAGACCGCCGAAGCGAAGCGGTGGGCGTCCTCGTCCCAGGCGCAGTCCTCGGTGAGGGTTTGGGCGAAGACCGCGGCGAGGCGGGCCCGCTCGGCCTCGACGAGGGGCCCATCGAGCGCCACGGGTCGGCAGCGGGCCGCCAGCCCCGGCGGCACGAAGTCGGGATTGTGCAGGCTGTGATCCGAGGCTTCCTCGAAGAAGGGGCGGCAGCCGAAATCCAGGAAGCTCTCGGCGGGCAGGCCCTCGGCGAGGAGGATGTCGTGGGCGTCGAGCTCGACATGCCAGTAGGTGACGCTCTCCAGTCTGGTGCGGGCGATGGTGGTTCCATTGACCAGGTGCATGACCGGCACGAGTGCACCGCCCTGGGCGTCGGCATCGGCGCCGACGAGAACGGGATGCCCGGGGGAGAGGAGGAGGTCGCGCTTGGGCAGGCCGTGGCCGAAGGCACCGGCCCGGACGCGGACGGGCGCCTGATCGGCGGGCAGCGGCCGCTCCGCTCCGAGGTGGCGATGGCCGGTCCAGGTAATGGTACGGTGCTGGCCGGAGGCGGTGATGGCGCGGTCGCCGACCCGCAGGTCCTCGACGGTGACTTCGCCCCGCGTCGTCAGGATGTGCGTGCCCGAACCGAAGCAGAGGACGAGGGCCGTCTGGCTCACAGACGCGTTCGGGACGACATCGTTGTACTGGTAGTTTTGGTCGGTGAAGAGGATGTAGACGTAGCTGCCGGCTTTGTCGCCCGTCGTGGGAAAGCGCACGACGCTGCCATTGGTGTCGGTCTTGCCATAGTAGGCGAGGCCTGATCCGAAGGGTGACCCGTCGGGCGACGTCACGGAGATGGGTTCATTCGGCGTATCGCCGAACACCCCGAGATTGTCGCCTGCTCCTGTGCTGGCGGTTTCCTTCAGCGTGTAGCCCGGCGGATCGGACATGACGTTGCCGACCAAAAATCCGTCCGGAGAAGGCCGCAGCTCGACGAAGCTTTTGTAGGTAATCGACGGAGTGGGACCAGAGGACATTTTCAGGCTCCATGTAGGACTTGGACTGTGGCGGCGTCTGTATATCTTGCAGCGTTTGACTTAACGTTGTGACATCACAAATTTGATATTCATTTTAATATAAGATTGTAAGCCTGAAGAAAAATATCTGTTCTGACTATCGCGAAATCTAGAAACTCGCAGAACGAGCAAGGCTGAGGCCGGAGGCGGTAACCGGCGGAAAGTTTGTTTTCTTGAAGTCCGCTGCTTTCGACGAGTCTGTGGGACAGCATGCGAAACTTCACACGCGGTCGCGGAACTTTTTTCCGTGAACGGGTTCGCGGCCACGGAGTGGTTCGGTCGCGGCTGTACCAAGGGCAGGAACGCGGCTGCGGATGGCAGAGCCAAGGCACCGGCGCTCGTCCGTGGCCAGACTCGAGACGGAGAGTTGGACAGAGAATCTGCGTGCCCGGATGTCACCCGGTGGCTGGACCGACCGGAGCCGCCGGTCGTCGCATGGCGTGTCGGCACAGTTCGATGACGGAGAGGGCGCGATGGCGGTCCCGGGAAAGTGGGCCCGGTACGGCATGCTGCTCACCCGAAGGTCGTGCAGCGCGGGCGGCGTTCGCTCTCCTGACCTGTGGAGCGCTCGCGCCCGCGATTTTTACAGCGGTGGGGTTCCGGTCCTGCGTCCGACTTTGGGGCCGCGATTGGGGTCGCTTGGCGCGCGAAGGGCTCGCCCGTCCGACTTACGACGGACTAAGTCGAATCCGCTGGATGGTTCCTCAGATGCGCGGTCTGCTCGCAGATCCGATCTCAGGATGACCGGGTCAGGGCGGCACCGATGTAATTGTACATGGCATTCGTCTGATCGGCGAAGAACCGCATCGCGGTCACGATCGCCAGGAAGACCAGGGCCATGATCAAGCCGTATTCGAGGGCCGTTGAGCCGGACGTATCCTTGCAGAAGCGGCGGATCAGGATCTGAAGATCGTGCCGCGCCGGAAATTTCTGCCGACCCCTGGCATGTTCGAGATCCAGTTCGGTCATGGCCCCAGGATATCTTTCGCGGACGTCGATCGTCGGGAACGCTACGCGAGTTTCCTTGCGGAGGACTTAAACGGATCGTCGAAGTCCAAGGCACGTCGAAACCGTCAGGCTGGGCGTAGCAGACCCCGGCCCGACGGTTCCCTTCGTTCCAATTCTTGGAAGCCGCCAGACTACCTTGGCGGCTTCCGACGCGGCGGTCAGGCCTTGCCTGATTCCTTGCGCAGGGCGTCGATCCGCTGGGATGCCTCGGCCTTATCGAGCTCGGGATCGAACGCCTCGGGATCCTTCGCCTCTTCGGACAAGGTCTTGAGGTAGGAAGCCTGCGCGCCGGTCATCGGCTCGCCGCCGGTGGTCCATTCGCTCGGATCCTTGATCTGGTTCGAGACGTCCTTCGGATCGGTCTTGGGGTTCTCGTCCGCCTTGGAGGTTTGGGACTTGGAAGTCTCCGACTTGGAGGTCTGGGACTTGCTCGCCTGGGTACCAGCCATGTTGGGATCCTTTGGTTCACGAAATGTTCTAGTGAACGCGGAGCCTGGGAGCCGGTTCCTGTGCCTGCGCCGGCAAAAGCCGGTCATCCCGTGGTCAAATGTCTCAAGGGTCGGCGCGGCCTGGAGACGAAGGCGAAGGCGATCCCGGTGATCGCCCGAGTCGGGCGGGAAACAGGGCTCGCGATGCCGTCACCCGTCAGCGAAGTCGCAGGCTTGACGGGTCGCGTCGGGGCTGGAACATGTCAACATCGCTGACGTAAATCGAGGTCTCCCGAGACGTGACTGCCCACGCGATGCGAGATGCCGACGCCGAGGCGCCGCGGCCGTCCTCCGGCTCCGGCGATGACCTCATCGAGCTCCTGTTCTTCGCCTACCGGGATTTCGTCGGGGACCCCGACCGTATCCTGGCCCAGTACGGGTTCGGCCGGGCCCACCACCGGGTGCTGCACTTCGTCGACCGCTATCCGGGTCTCACGATCGCCGAACTCCTGGATATCCTGCGCATCACCAAGCAGAGCCTCAACCGGGTGCTGAAAGATTTGATCGAGCAGGGCTACATTGCGCAGAAGACCGGCACCAGCGACCGGCGCCAGCGGCTGTTGTTCTGCACCGCGGCCGGGGCGGACCTCGCCGGCGACCTCATGCGGGTCCAGAGCCGGAGGGTGGCCCGCGCTCTCGCGGCGTCGGAGCGCGGCGGCGAGGCTCCCCTCTCCGCCGAGAGCTTTCTCTTCGGCATGATCGAGCCGGATGCGCGCGCGGCCGTGCAGCGCCTGATGTCCCGGCGCGCCCGGAAGGCCGCCTGATGGCCACGCCCGGGACGCGCCCGACCGCCGAGCTTCCCGATCACGCGCCGCACATCCTGGTGGTCGATGACGATCGGCGGGTGCGGGAGCTGTTGTCCCGCTTCCTCTACGAGCAGGGCTTTCGCGTCACCGCCGCCGGAAACGTGCCGGAGGCCCGCACCAAGGCGCAGTGCTTCGTCTTCGATGCCCTCGTGCTCGACGTGATGATGCCGGGCGAGAGCGGCTTCGATTATGCCCGCGAGGTCCGCCAGAGCTCGCGCGTGCCGATCCTGATGCTGACCGCCCGCTCGAACCCCAACGACCGGGTCATGGGCCTGGAGATCGGCGCCGACGACTACCTGCCGAAGCCCTTCGAGCCGCGCGAGCTGATCCTGCGCCTGTCGAACATCATCAAGCGCCGCGACGAGGCCGGCGGGCGCGCCCAGAGCCACGACACCGTGACCTTCGGCCCCTTCGCCTACCGGATCGACCGGGGTGAATTGCGCCGCGAGGACGAGCTGATCCGGATCACCGAGCGCGAGCGCGAGATTCTCACCATCCTGGCCCAGGCCGCCGGCGGCAACGTGGAGCGCGAGGCCCTGGCCGGGAGCGGCGGCCTCGCCGCCGAGCGCAGCATCGACGTGCAGATCAACCGCCTGCGCCGCAAGACCGAGGTCGATCCGGCCAATCCCCTGTTCCTGCAGACGGTGCGGGGCGTCGGTTACCGCCTCGCGGTCGATTGAGCCCATGGCCGCCACCGGCCTCCTCCAGCGCACGGCGACCCGCCTCGCCGCCCTGCCCCGGCCCGGGCGGATGTGGCGGATCGTCAGCCGCGCCATCGGCGACGTCCTGCCGAAGGGCCTCTATGCGCGATCGCTGATCATCATCATCGCGCCGGTGGTGCTGCTCCAGTCGGTGATCGCCTACACCTTCATGGAGCGCCACTGGCAGCTCGTGACGCGCCGCCTGTCCTCCGCCGTCACCGCCGACGTCGCCGCGCTGATCGACATCTACGAGAGCTACCCGCAGGACAAGGATTCCGAGACCCTGACCCGGATCGCCAACGACCGGCTCAACCTCGACGTCGACATCCTGAAGGGGGCCAAGCTCCCCCCGGCCGGTCCGCGGCCGTTCTTCTCGATCCTGGACGAGGCCCTGTCCGAGGAGATCCGACGCCAGATCCGCCGGCCCTATTGGATCGACACCGTCGGCCGCTCCAGCCTGATCGAGATCCGGGTCGCGATTCCCGATGGCGTCATGCGCGTCACCGCGCGGCGCAGCATGGCCTACGCCTCGAACTCGCACATCTTCCTGCTCTGGATGAGCGGCTCGTCCCTGGTGCTGCTCGGCGTCGCGATCCTGTTCCTGCGCAACCAGATCAAGCCGATCCTGCGGCTGGCCGCCGTGGCCGAGAGCTTCGGCAAGGGCCGAGAGATCGAGTTCCGGCCCCGCGGGGCTCGCGAGGTGCGCCAGGCCGGCCATGCCTTCATCGAGATGAAGCGGCGCATCGAGCGGGCGATGGAGCAGCGCACGACGATGCTCAACGGGGTCAGCCACGACCTGCGCACCATCATCACGCGATTCAAGCTCTCCCTCGCCCTGGTCGAGCAGACGCCCGAGGTCGAGGACCTGCAGCGCGACGTCGACGAGATGAGCCGGATGCTGGAGGCCTACCTCGCCTTCGCCCGCGGTGATTCGGGCGAGGTGGCGGTGCCCACCGACATGCGCGCGCTCCTGGAGGACCTGCGCACCGACGTCGAGCGCCTCGGGGCGCACGTGGAGGCGGTGGAGCTCGAGGACCGTCCGCAGCTGACCCTGCGGCCCGACGCCATGCGGCGCTGCCTCTTCAACCTCGCGGCGAATGCGGCCCGCTACGGCGAGACCGTCGCGATCACGGGCCGGCGCGAGGCCAGGGCCTTCCTGGTCTCCATCGACGACGACGGCCCGGGCATCCCGCTCGACCAGCGCGAGGAGGTGTTCAAGCCCTTCGTACGCCTCGACGATGCGCGCCAGGATGCGGGCGGGTCCGGCCTCGGGCTCTCCATCGCCCGCGACATCGCCCGCGCCCATGGTGGCGATGTCAGCCTGCACGACAGCCCGCTCGGGGGTCTGCGCGCCACGGTGCGGATCCCCGCCTGATCCGGGCTCATCGACCGCAGCAAAGCGTAGCCGATCCAGCTTGGCGCCGGGTGCGGGGCGATGCTATGAGGAGCGCAGCAAACGCCACAGGGACCGGTGAGCCGGGTCCGACAGAGGTTGAGAGACCCGCCCATGAACAGCCCGCTGACCCCCCTCCTGATCCTGCTGCTGCTGCCGATCACCGCCATCTGCGCCGTGCTCTACACGGATGCGGGCATCGAGCCGACGCTGTTCTACGCCACCGTCAAGACCTTCGCGGTGCTCTTCATCGTCGCCGGCGGGCTCTGCTTCGCCGCGAGCCGCCTGGCCGCCCGCAGCGAGGGCTGAGCTTCCCCGCGAGTGCGAGAGCGCTGACGAAAAGGCCCGGACTGAAAGGTCCGGGCCTTTTCGTTTCGCACCCCCGCCGCCGGACTACTCGGCGGCGATGCGCGGGGGCAGGATCGGCTTCGCGTCGTTGGCCGAATGGGTCGGCGGCAGCGCGAACGCCCCCTCCGTCGGCTCGTCCACGCGTCCGACGAAGCGACCGAAGACCCGCACGAAGAGGCGCGACAGGTCGTCGACCAGGACGAAGATCGCCGGCACGAAGACCAGCGACAGGCCGGTGGAGACGATCAGGCCGCCGATCACCGCGATGGCCATGGGCGCGCGGAACTCGCCGCCGATGCCGAGCGCCATGGCGGAGGGCACCATGCCGGCCGCCATGGCGATGGTGGTCATCACGATGGGGCGGGCGCGCTTGCGGCCCGCATCCACGATGGCGGTGACCCGGTCGACGCCGCGGGCCATCTCCTCCACCGCGAAATCCACCAGCATGATGGCGTTCTTGGTCACCACGCCCATCAGCATCAGGATGCCGATCACCACCGGCATCGAGATCGGCTTGTTGAAGATCAGGAGGCCGAGGATCGCGCCGCCGATGGAGAGCGGCAGCGAGAACAGGATGGTCAGCGGCTGCAGGAAATTCCCGAACAGCAGCACCAGCACGCCGAACACCATCATCAGGCCGGCACCCATGGCGAGGGCGAAGCCCTCGAAGACCTCCCCCATCACCTCGGCGTCGCCCGTCTGGCGGATGGTGACCCCGGGCGGAAGGTCCTTGGCGGTGGGCAGGGCGAGGACGGCGCTGATCAGGGCACCCAGCGCGTCCGAGCCCTCCATGTCGGCCTCCAGGGCGACGCGGATGGCCCGGTCGTAGCGGTCGATGGCGGTCGGGCCGCGGCCGAGGGTGAGATCGGCCACCGTGGAGAGCGGCACCGCCGCGCCGCCCTTGACCGGAACCTTGAGGGTCTCGATCTGCGAGAGGTCGCCGCGCAGGCGCTCGGGCAGCTGCACCCGGATCGGCACCTGTCGATCGATGGTGTTGAACTTGGCCAGATTCGCCCCGATGTCGCCGATCGTACCGACCCGGACGGTCTCGGCGATGAGGTCGGTCGTGACACCGAGATCGGCCGCGACCCCGGCCTTCGGGCGGATGCGGATCTCGGTGCGGTCCAGGGGGGCCGTCGAGAGCACGTTGACGAGGTGCGGCACGCCCGCGGCTTCGCGCTGGAGCTTGGCCGCGGTCTCCGCCACCACGGTCTTGTCGGGGCCGGACACGATCAGCGTCACGTCGCGCTGGCCGCCTTCGCGCAGGGCCCAGAAGCGGATGTCGGGCACGTCGTGCAGGAGGGCCCGGATGGCGATGTCCACCTGCTTCTGGCTGCGATGGCGGGTGTTCTTCGGCGTCAGATTGATGGTGAAGGTCGCGAGCCGGACCTCCTTCTTCGCGGGCAGCTGGCGGCCGCCGTCGACGAAGACGCTGCGCACCTCCGGGAGGGCGCGGATGCGCTCCACCAGAGCGTCCGTCACCTGCGTCGTGTCGGCGAGGCGGGCCCCCGGCGGCAATTCGACCACGAAGATCGTGCGGGCGGCGTCCTCCGCGGGGAGAAAGCCCGCCGGCAGCAGGCCCGTGGACAGGATCGACCCGGCGAAGCAGACGAGCCCGAGCACCAGGGTGATGAACTTGTGGCGCACCGACCAGGCGACCACGCGGGTGTAGCCCCGCATCACAGGGCCCTCGCGGGTGTGATCGGGCCCGTGATCGCGCAGGAAATAGGCCGCGAGCAGGGGCGTGATCAGGCGCGCCACCAGGAGCGACATGAACACCGCCGCCGCGATGGTGAGACCGAACTGCTTGAAGTACTGCCCGGCGATGCCGCTCATGAAGGAGACGGGGGCGAAGATCGCCATGATCGTCGCCGTGATGGCGATGACGGCGAGGCCGATCTCGTCGGCGGCCTCCAGGGCGGCGCGGTAGGGGGATTTCCCCATGCGCATGTGCCGGACGATGTTCTCGATCTCCACGATGGCATCGTCGACGAGGATGCCGGTGACCAGCGTGATCGCCAGCAGGCTGACGGCGTTCAGGGAGAAGCCGAGGCTGCTCATCACCCAGAAGGTCGGCAGCACCGAGAGCGGCAGGGCGATCGAGGCGATCAGCGTCGCACGCCAGTCGCGCAGGAACAGGAAGACCACGATTACCGCCAGGGTCGCGCCCTCGACCAGGCTCAGCATCGCCGAGTGGTAGTTGCCCACCGTGTTGGTGACCGAGGTGTCGATGAGGTCGAAGCGGACGCCGGGATGGCGGGCGCCGAGTTCCGCGATGCGCTTGGCGACGCCGACGGCGACCTCCGCGTCGCTGGCACCCGTGGAGCGCGAGATCGCGAAGGCCACCACGGGTTCGCCGTTGAAGCGCGCGAAGGTGCGCGGCTCCTCCGAGCCGTCCACCAGCGTGGCGAGCTCGTCGAGGCGGACCTTTCTCCCGCCCGGCACGACGATCGAGGTCTCTGCCAGGGTGTCGAGGCTCGCCGCCCCGGCCAGGGTCCGGATGGATTGCTCCTGCCCGCCGAGCTCGCCGCGTCCGCCCGCCATGTCGGCGGCGGTCAGGCGCAGCTGCCGGTTCACGTCGGCGGCCGTGATCCCGAGTGCCAGCAGGCGGTCGGGCTTCAGGGTCACGCGAACCTCGCGGGCGACGCCGCCGAGGCGCTCGACCCCCCCGACGCCCTTCACGCTCTGCACCTGCCGGGCAATGACGTCGTCGATGAGCCAGGACAGGTCCTCCGGCGTCATCGCGGGCGCCGAGGCGCCGTAGATCATGATCGGCAGGCCCGCGATCTCGACGCGGTTGATGATCGGTTCCTCGATGGTGCGGGGCAGGTTCACCCGGACCTTCGAGATGGCATCCTTGACGTCGTTGACCGCCCGGTCGCTGTTCACCTCCAGGCGGAACTCGATCGTGGTGCTGGAGACGCCTTCGGAGATCGTCGAGATGACGTGCTTGACGCCCTTCACCCCCGCCACCGCATCCTCGACGACCTTGGTCACCTGGGTCTGCAACTCCGAGGGCGCGGCCCCGGATTGCAGGACCTGGACGGAGACGATGGGGATGTCGATGTTCGGAAAACGCGTGATCGGCAGCGCGCGGAAGCTGACCAGTCCGAGGACCACCAGCACCAGGAAGAGGACGAGGGAGGGGATCGGCTTCCGGATCGCCCAGGCCGAGATGTTCAGGCGCATGGGATCGTCCGATCAGCGGGGGGCGGCATCGGCCGCTGAAGGCGTCGCGGCATCGGCCGCCTTGATGGGCGGAACCACGGGTCGGACGCGATCGCCGTCGCGCAGGAAGCTGCTGGCACGGGCCACCACCACCTCGTCCGCCTTGACGCCGGCACGCACCTCCAGGACGCCGTCGGCGGCGAGGCCGGGTACGATCCGGCGAGCCTCGACGCGGTCGCCGGCGACGATGAAGACGCTCGCGCCGCCATCGGCGCCGTAGAGCACCGCGGACAGGGGCACGGCGACGCCGGTGCGGCGTGCGACTTCGACCTTGCCGCGGGCGAAGGCGCCGATGCGCAGGCCCGGATCGGGGTCGAGGCCGATGCGGATGCGCCCGAGGCGCGTCGTGCGGTCGATCTCCGGATCGATGCGCCGCACCCGTCCCTTCAGGGTCCGTCCTTCGTCCCACTCCAGGCGGGCCGGATCGCCGACGTGCAGTCGCGGCATCCAGACTTCCGGCACCTCACCCTCGAGTTCGATCTCGCCGCGGGCGATCATGCGGAACATCGGCTCGCCGATTGCGGTCGCGGTGGCGCCCACGCGGGCGGTCCGCCGGCTGACGATCCCGGCTTCGGGAGCACGGATCTCGGTTCGGGCGCGCCGCAACGCGATTTCCGCGCCCTGAGCCCGCGCGGTGGCGAGATCGGCCTCGGCGAGCTGCAATCCGCCGCGCGCGGCCGCGAGCCGGCCCTCGTTGCCCTGAGCGGCGGAGACGCGCTGCTCCAGGATCACGGCCGTGGCGTTGCCCGTGCGGATCAGGCTGCGGGTGCGCTCGAGGGCAAGGTTCGCCTCGACCTGGGCCGCCTCGGCCTGCACGATCTGGCTTCGGGCCTGGATGATGGCCGCCTGCGCCTTGGCGATGGTGGCGGCGTTGGCCGCTTCCTGGGTCAGGATCATCTCGAGGGAGAGCCGCGCCAGGGGCTGGCCGCGCGTAACCTGGGCCCCCTCCTCCACGAGAAGCTCGGTGATGCGCAGGCCCTCGATCTCGGGCGCGACCAGGATCTCGTCGCGGGGGACGAGTGTGCCGGTCACCACGGCGAATTCCACGACTTCGCGAGCGACTGCCGAGGCCACCGTCACGGCCGGTGCCAGGGCGGCCGGATCCGGAACCGCCGCCGGCTCCGCCGCGCGCGCGACCGGGCCGAGCGCGGCGGCGCCGGCCAGCACCGCGAGGGCGAAACGGAACCGTTGTCCGGACGGCGCAGGCCGAGGGGGTCGCATGACAGGGCGCTCGACGAGGACGGAAAGCATGCCCATGCGGAGCGAGACCGGCGATTTCATGGCGCACCTCCGCGGCGACGTGGCAGTCGCGGTCAAATCGCCCCCAGTGGGTCCGAGACGTTGCAACTTTTTGCCGGTCGTCACGTTGGAGCAACTATAGACCTTTCCCGGTTGAGGGTTAACGAACCATGAGCATTTTCGAGGTCCGTCAGCAGTCGAACGGCGCCGTCCTTTGGACTGGCAGCGCGCTCGATGAAGTCTCCGCCCTCGATGCAATGGCGCGCGAGGCCGGCTACATCGACTTCCAGGCTCTTCCCGAGGAGATCCGCGCGGCCCACCCGGTGGCCCGTCCGATCGTCTAGAGCTTGCCTATGCCCCTCCGCGGAGGGGTCGGAAAAAGCAAAGAACCCACCCGTCCGACCGGACAGGTGGGTTTTTTGTTGGCGCGTTCTCCGGACTGCGCGGTGAAGCGTCGTCACCCATGGGAGGTCGGCTAACTTCGGATGCCGACCGGCTGCACCGGTCGCGGCTTCCGGCGCGCGGCGATCGGCACGGCACGGGCTCGGCTTGGCAATCCTGGGGGCCGCAGGCCCCGGGTGAACCGTTCGGAGGGCGCGTCGCTCGGCGGCAGGGTCGAGACGACACCCCCTGGTGCTCCAGCTGGGAGGATTGTGGCTGCGATCCGTGGCCGGACCGGACCCTAGCGGAGCGTCGTGGAACTCAGCGACAGGTAGCGGGGATCGAAGCCGGCGAGGCTCGTCAGACGCTGGACGTTCCGGATCATCAGAATCCGCGAGCGCAGCTCGATCAGGCCCTGCCGCTTCAGTTCCTGAAGCGTGCGGTTGACGTGTACGGTCGAGAGGCCGGTCGTATCGGCCAGGTCGAGCTGGGACACCGGAAGGTCGTAGCCGTCGCCCCGGGCCAGTCCGACGGCGCGCAGGCGCATCAGCAGTTCCAGGAACAGGTGGGCGATCCGCTCGATCGCGGAGCGGGAGCCGAGGTTTACGAGCCACTCGCGCAGAGTCGCGTCGTCCACCAGGTTCGCCCGCCGCAGGGTCGTGACCAGACGGGGCTGCTGGCTGACGAGGTCCCCGAGGGGCGCAGGATCGATGCGCGCGATGCGGCAGGCCGAGAGGCTGGCGATCGCGTGGTCCCGGCGGTCGAGCAGGCCGATATCGAGGTCGCAGAAATCGCCCGGAACAAGATAGGCGAGGATCTGTCGGGTTCCGTCGGCGCGCAGCTTGTAGCGGCAGGCCATGCCTTCGACGAGGACGAAGACGCCGTCGGGACGCTCACCCTCGCGCGCGATCTCCGTGCGCGGTCCGACGGGATCGACGGGGACGCAGAGGCGCGTCAGGATCGCCCGATCCTCGGCCGACACGGCCCCGAAGCGCTCCAGCTTCCGGATCAGAGGGGCCGTCACAGCGTCGTCATCGCGCGAGGCTAAGCGGCGGGGCAGCCCCGGACCCGCGCCCGACGCACTCATTGCCGATGTTCCGGCGCTCGTCGACGCGCCCGATCCCGAGGCTCAGCGTTCACCCAACCCGTCACGGCGTCCTGCCCCTCCTCCAACCGATTCCGGGCTGCTCCGCCTGCGCGTGGTCCTGCCGAGATGCGACCGCAGGGGCATCGATGGCGAGCCGTCGACCCGCGTACCGCCACCGCAAGACACGCGGCCGGTCGTGATATTCCCCGATCCGCAGCGTTAATAAATCCTAAAAAGCCAGCTCGGACAGGGCTCTGCGCTCTTGGTGTGGTGGCCGACATTCGAGGAATGTCGACTACCCGACAGATCTCCTGCCGGGCTTGCCTTTGTCTCGCATCGTACAGATAGTCGAGAAATCGCTTGTATATATTCCTGAGTATGGGTCCGTGAGAGACTATTTGTGCTCTTGCCCCAAGGGACAGGGCCGTGTCGCTGCTAGAGCAATCTGCCGTTCGTAACCGCTTGCTCAGGCGGCTCTCGCCAAGCGATTACCTTTTGCTTCAACCGCATCTGCGCTCGATGCCGACGGAGTTGCGTCAGGGTCTGATCTATCCACATCGCCCGATCCAGGATCTTTACTTCCCGGAGGCCGGCTACGCGTCGATCACGACGTCCGGAACGAGCAAGGTCGAGGTCGGTATCATCGGGCCCGAAGGGGTCGTGGGGGCCGCACCGGTGCTCCTGGGGAGTGACCGCACGCCCTACGACCACTTCGTCCAGAACGCGGGCGAGATGCTGGCCATCGACGCCGCTGCGCTGCTGGCTGCCACCGAGGAGAGCCTCGCGCTGCGCAACCTGCTGCTGCGGTTCGTCCAGACCCTACTGGTTCAGACGGCGCAGACCGCCTTCGCCAATGCGAGCTACAACATCGAGGTCCGGCTCGCACGCTGGCTGCTCATGTGCCACGACCGGGTCATCGGCGACGAACTGACGGTCACGCATGACTTCCTGTCATTTATGCTGGGCGTTCAGCGCACGACCGTGACCCTCGCCCTGCAGCTCCTGGAGGGCAACCGCCTGATCAAGGCGCGTCGCGGGCGGATCGGGGTTCTCGACCGCACCGGACTTCTGGGCGTCGCGGGGGACAGCTACGGTGTGCCCGAAGCCGAGTACCTCCGCCTGATCGAAGGCGCCTGACCCCAGAGGTCAATCCCAGCCGACCCTCGCTGCGACGGCATCGCCCGGACGGCGGTGCCGCGTCAGGCCACGGTCGATGGCGCTGTGACGTCGCCATCTCGCGCTCACGCGCCAGTGAACACTCTCTCTCCTGCCGGGTTGAAGGTGTACGCATCATGCGTTCCTCCCTGGACTCGGCCCGCCCGGCAATAGCCGTGGCGGGCTCTTTGCGTATTCCTATAATGTATCTCGACAGAAAAACTTTGCGGTTTTGCGGCTGAATCTAAGCTTGAGCGTACGATTTCGTGCAGAAACCTTTGAATGTCTTCCCATTAACCTGTGTTGATGCGAGTGAGTTCCTCGTTTTGCACACTCTCTCGGACCCACGGGGATGGGGCCCATGCCCCTCCCGGCCGAATGAGAAGATACTGGATGACATCGCAATCTGGATCCGATGCACCGACCCGCCTCGTTCCCGAGAACGCCCCGCCCCTGACGGCGTCGATCCGTCGGACCCTCGGGCAGCACCTGCGCGAGACCTACGCCTCCCTCGATGATGACCAGCCCGACCGCTTCGCCGTCCTGCTCGCACGCCTCGAGGCGGTGCTGGCCGCTCGCGGCGAGACCCTCACGGCGGAGGTCCGGCAAGGGCTCCAGGACCATGCGGCGGGCCTGCGCAAGTACGCGCTCTCCCTGACCCGCGACGCCGCCCGGGCCGACGATCTGGTTCAGGACACGATGCTGCGGGCCTGGATGTACCGCGAGAGCTTCACGCCCGGCACCAACGTGTGCGGCTGGCTGACCATCATCATGCGCAACACATTCTATTCCGGCCAGCGCAAGCGCGTGCACGAGGTCGAGGACAGCGACGGCAGCTATGCGGCCCAGCTGGTGACCCTGCCGGCCCAGGGCGCCGTCCTCGACCTGGAGGACGTCAACGCCGCCATCGGGCGGCTCTCCACGACCCTGCGCCAGGCCCTGACGCTGGTGGCCATCGACAACATGACCTACGACGAGGCCGCCACGGTGATGGGCTGCAAGATCGGCACGGTGAAGAGCCGGGTCTGGCGGGCCCGCGAAAGTCTCGCCGCCCTCGTCGGCTACTCCGCCAACGAGATCGGGCCGGACCGCCTCGCCACCTCCGTGCTGAGCGACCTCAGCCTCCGGCCCCGGGCCTGAGGCCGCCTACAGCAGCGTCCCGCGCAGGATCAGCATCGCCACCGAGAAGTAGATCACGAGGCCCGTGACGTCGACGAGGGTGGCGACGAACGGGGCCGAGGCCGTGGCGGGGTCGAAGCCGAGGCGCTGCAGCAGGAAGGGCAGCATCGATCCCGTGAGCGAGCCGAAGGTGACGATACCGACGAGGGCCGCTCCCACGGTGGCCGCCACCAGCATCCAGTGCTCGCCGTAATCGTACAGGCCGGTCTTCTGCCAGACCACGATGCGGACGATGCCGATCACCCCGAGGATCATGCCGAGGACGAGCCCTGTGGGCAACTCGCGCAGGGCTACCCGCCACCAGTCGCGCAGGCGCACCTCGTGCAGGGCCAGGGCGCGGATGAGCAGTGAGGTGGCCTGGCTGCCGGAATTGCCGCCCGAGCTCATGATCAGCGGGATGAACAGGGTCAGCACGATGGCCTTCTCGAGCTCGCCCTCGAAGCCCTGCATGGCGGTGGCCGTCATCATCTCGCCGAGGAACAGGGCGCAGAGCCAGCCGGCCCGCTTCCGGATCATGGTGCCGAAGCCGATGTCCATGTAGGGCTCGGGCAGGGCCTCCATGCCGCCGAAGCGCTGCACGTCCTGGGTCTGCTTCTCCACCATCGCGTCGATCATGTCGTCGACTGTGACGATGCCGATCACGTGGCCGACCGCGTCGATGACGGGGAGTGCCAGGAGGTCGTAGCGCGAGATCAGGCGGGCGGCTTCCTCGCGGCTGGCCGTGGGCGAGACCGCCAGCGGCCGGCGGTTCGGCGCCACCGAGAGCACGTTGTCGCCCGGATTGCCCGAGATCAGCCGGCGCAGGGGCACCGCCTTGGTCAGGGCCCGGGTGCGCGGGTCGAGGACGAAGATCGCATAGATGGTCTCGCGGGTCTTCTCGACCTGGCGGACGTGATCGAGGGTCTGCTGCACCGTCCAGTTACCCGGCACGGCCACGAACTCCGTCGTCATCAGCGAGCCGACGGTCTCCTCGCCGTAGGTGCTGAGCCGGTCGACGGCGCCCCGGGTCTCCGCGTCGAGACGGGCGCGCAGATCCGAGCGGCCCGGCTCCTCGATCTCCCGGAAGAGGTCGGTGATACGATCGGCGGACATGCCGGAAAGGTAGGAGGCGACCCGATCGCGCGGCAGCATCTCGATGATGTCGGCGGCGCAGTCGAGTTCGGGCTGGTCGAGCACCTCGATCGCCCGCTCCACGGGCAGGCCGAGCAGGATGGCGGCCGCGACCTCCGGGGCCTCGTCGTTGAGCGCCTCGACGATGTCGGGCGCGCGTTCGTCCGACAGGCGGGCGGCGAGCACCGCCGGATCGATGCCGGTCGGGAAGGAAGCGATCTCGTTCATGGGCTCACCTCGCAGGGCGCGCGATCCGGCCGTGACGGGCCGTCCCGCGCCGAGCCGCCCGAGCCCGGTCAGCGGGGCGTCAGGCGAGGGAAGCGGAGGCGGCCGCGCACGGCGCGGGCGATCGGTCTGGATTGTCGCTGGGCATCGGTATCGTCGAGAGGGAGCCGAAGCGCGCACCACGTGGTGAGTCGGGACTCCCGCGCAGGCCCGTTCGGCGGCGCGTCAGTGCGCCTCCCCTCCCCGGGGCGTCAAGCCGAAACCGGCATCGGCCGGATCTTTCCCCCGTGGCCGTGGCGCTGCTGCCGCCCCGCCCGGTCGCGAGCCCTCGCGGTCCGCCGCGCATGCGAGAGGCTACGGCATCATATCTCTGCTTTCCGCGGCCCGGCCCGGCATACCCAGGGCCCTCCGGCGCGGGACCGGAAATTTCTCCCAGATCCTATGAGAAATATAAGTGTAGCGCCCGCTTGTATTGTGCCCAACACAACGGCATATCCAGGGTGTCGAACACGAAGGAGTTTCCCATGAAGTGGTCCGCCCCCGTCGTCCAGGAAATCTGCGTCGGCATGGAAGTCACCAGCTACGAGTCCGCCGAGATCGATCCCTTCAACTAAGCCGCTGCCCATCGAGGCACGCGTTTAGTCGGAAGGCGGATCGAACCCATTCGGGTTCGGCTTTCACAATCCCAAACCAACCAGGAGAGACGTCATGAAATGGTCTGCCCCCATCGTCCAGGAAATCTGCGTCGGCATGGAAGTGACGAGCTACGAGTCCGCCGAGATCGATCCCTTCAACTAAGGGAGATCGCGGGTCCCGCCCGCGGGACCGGCTGATCCGAGGGGGCGCTATCCGAAAGGGTGGCGCCCCTTTCGTTTGGGCTGAGAGTGTCGGGCGGCGGTGATTCCCTCGGCGAGCGCAGCGCTTCCGCCAGGAAGTCGATCAGCACCCGGACGCGCGTCGGCATCGACGGGCCGCCGATGAAGACCGCATGGATGGCCTCGCGGTCCTGCGGATTGTAGCGCTCCAGCAGCGGCACGAGGCGCCCGCTGGCCAGTTCGTCGGCGATGTGGAAGCGCCCGACACGGGTGATGCCCATGCCGGCCAGGGCGAGTTGGACCAGCGTCTCGCCGTTGTTGGCGGACATGGAGCCAGAGACCGCCAGGAGGTAATCGCGTCCCTCCTCCCGGAACGGCCACCCGGGCTCGGCGCGGCGGAAGTTGAAGTCGAGGCAGTTGTGTCGGGCGAGGTCCGCGGGGATGTCCGGTGTTCCGACCCGCGCCAGATAGGCGGGCGAGGCCACGACCGTCCGGCCCGTGTCGCCGAGGCGGCGCGCGGTGAGCGGGCTGTCCGGTAAAGTCCCGAAGCGGATCGCCACATCGGCGCGTCCGCCGAGGATGTCGGCGACTTGGTCGCTGAGGTCGATGTCGACGCTGATGCCGGGATGGCGCGTCACGAATTCCGCCAGCAACGGTACGATCACCAGTCGTCCATGGGCGGAGGCGGTGCTGATCCGGACCCGACCGCGGGGGGAGGCCTGATCGGCGATTGCGCTCTCGCTCTCGGTGATATCGGCGAGGATGCGGCGCGCGGCACGGGCATAGCTCTCGCCCTCGGCGGTAAGGCGCAGCGTCCGGGTGGTTCGCACGATCAGCTGCACGCCAAGGCGTGCCTCCAGGCGAGCAACGATGCGGCTGACGGCGGAGGCGGTCAGCCCGAGCCCGCGGGCCGCCGCGGACAGGCTGCCGTCTCGCGCAATGGCGAGGAAGGCCGCCATCTCCCCCGTCCGGTCGATTCGGTCCCGCGGCATTCGTGCTCCTGACGCACAGATGTCGGTCCGGAGATGGGGCTACCGCCCGGTGTCGCGCTGCATCATGTGCCTGTCGGGAACAATGACCGAGAGGCAACCCCCATGACAATCCATCCTGCGCTGCTGGCGCTGAGCATCGGCGCCTTCGGGATCGGCGTCACCGAATTCTCGCCGATGGGCATGCTGCCGCTGATCGCGAACGATCTCGGCGTCTCGATCCCGGCCGCCGGCCTGCTGGTCAGCGCCTATGCGCTCGGCGTCCTGATCGGCGCCCCGCTGATGACCCTCGCCTTCGCGCGGGTGCCGCGCCGGGCGCTTCTCGTGGGCCTGATGGGCATCTTCACGGTGGGCAGCGTGATTTCGGCCCTCGCCGACGGTTACGCGATGCTGCTCGCGGCACGGATCGTCACGGCCTTCAACCACGGCGCCTTCTTCGGGATTGGATCGGTGGTGGCCGCCAGCCTCGTACGGCCTGAGCGGCGTGCAGCCGCCGTGGCCGCGATGTTCTCCGGCCTGACCATCGCGACGATCGGCGGCGTGCCCCTCGCCGCCTGGGTCGGGGAGGCGCTGGGCTGGCGCGCGGCCTTCTGGGGCATCGCCGGCATCGGCGCCGTCGCGATGCTCTCGCTGCGGCTGGCCTTGCCGCCCCTGCCCGTGGAGCGCGCCCCCGATATCCGCGCGGAGCTGCGCGTCGTGGCGCGGCCGGCCGTTCTCGGCGCCCTCGCGCTCACGGTCCTCGGGTCGAGCGCCATGTTCACAGTCTTCACCTACATCGTCCCGATCCTGCGTATCGAGACGGGGGCGGACGCCTCCTTCGTCACGGCGATGCTGGTGGTCTACGGCGTCGGCCTGACCCTCGGGAACTGGGCCGGCGGACGCCTCGCCGACCGCACGGTGGACGGAACCATCATTGCCTCCCTGGGAGCCCTGGTCCTGCTGCTCGGGGTGTTCGCCGTCGGGATGGACTCGCGCTGGGTCGCCGCCCCGCTCATCCTGCTCTGGGGCGTCGCGAGCTTCGCCCTGGTGCCGCCCCTACAGATGCGGGTAATGGCGGAGGCCAGCGAGGCGCCCAACTTGGCCTCGGCCCTCAATATCGGTGCGTTCAACCTCGGCAACGCCATCGGTGCGGCCCTCGGCGGCCTCGTGATCGACCTCGGCGGAGGCTATCCGGCGGTCTCGGTGGCGGGGTCAGCGATGGCGGCGGTCGGCCTCGCTTTCCTCCTCGTTCTGCGGCGCGGCCGGCGCGTCGCCGGCGCGGTGGCGTGTCCCTGACTTCGGGGAACCGGGCGCGCCTCTACAATCCGAGGCCGAGCTGGCGCGGTTCCGGGGCGGGGCCGTGTTCCAGGGCGGAGAGGGAGACCCCGAGGAGGCGCACGCTGCGCCGGAGCGGGAACAGGTCGCGCAGGAGGAGCAGAACGGTCTCTTCCAGGGCGGCGCGATCCGGGACGAAGCCGGGCACCGAGCGGGCCCGGGTGATCTGCTCGAAATCCGCGAACTTGACCTTCAGCGTCACCGTGCGGGCCCGGACTTCCTTGGCGGTGGCGGCACCCCAGACCTTGTCGAGGATCGGCGCCAGCCGTTCCGCGAGCACCGCGAACTCGGACGAATCGTCCGAGAAGGTGTTCTCGGCGCCGATGGATTTCCGGATCCGGTTGACCCGGACCGGACGCGGGTCGATGCCCCGCGACACCCCGTAATAGTAGGGCGCCGAGGCGCCGAACCGCTTCGTCAGGGCCTCGAGGCTGAGGGCGCGCAGGTCGCGCCCGGTCAGGATGCCGAGGGCCTTCATCCGCCCCTCGGTGACCGGGCCGATGCCGTGGAAACGCCCGATCGGCAATGCCTCGACGAAGGCCGGCCCCATGGCGGGGGTGATCACGAAGAGGGCGTCGGGCTTGCGGAAGTCGGAGGCGACCTTGGCCAGGAACTTGTTGTACGAGACGCCGGCCGAGGCCACGAGACCGGTCTGCGCGCGGATCGTGGCCCGGATCGCGCGGGCCACCGCCGTGGCGGTCGGCAGTCCCTGACGGTTCTCCGTCACGTCGAGATAGGCCTCGTCGAGGGCCACGGGCTCGATCAGGTCGGTGTGCTCGGCGAAGACCGCCCGGATCTGCTCGGAGATCGAGCGGTAGACCTCGAAGCGCGGCTTGACGAAGACGAGGTCCGGGCAGAGCCGGCGCGCGGTGACGGAGGGCATGGCCGAGCGTACGCCGAAGGCCCGCGCCTCGTAGCTCGCCGCCGCCACCACGCCGCGCTCGCGCGATCCGCCCACCGCCACCGGCCGGCCCCGCAACGCCGGGTCGTCGCGCTGCTCCACCGAGGCGTAGAACGCGTCCATGTCGATATGGATGATCTTGCGGATCGCGCCCGCGCCGTCCGGGTCCATCGCGGACGCTCCTCCGATCGTTCTATCGCTGGTGTTCGTGGTCTGTTCGCAGCATCCCGGTCCCGGCCCGGGAATCAACCCCTGCCGGCTCCCGATCCCCCGCGAAACCGACGCAGCCGAGCAGGGACGAACCAGGGGGCTCACCGCGCGGGGGGCTCGCCGCGAACCGGGGCGTGCCGCATAAGGGCGCCCAGGTCACACGAAGCCCGTGCTTCGCGATTCGCCCGAGGACAGGTTCTTGAACATCACCCAGATCACCCACCACGACCTCGACGGCTACGGCGCCTCCACGGTGGTCGGCCAGTTCGCCGAGGTCGCCCGCATCGTGCACGTGCCGCGCTATTCCGATGTCGGGCCGGTGGTCGAGACCGAGCTGAAGCGCCTCGGCAAGGCGTCCGCCCCGGAAATGATCTTGATGACCGATCTCGGCCTGGAGGCGGTGGCCGTCACCTTCCTGCGCAACTTCGCCGCCCTGAACCGCCGCCGCGAGCCCGAGGCACGCCACCGGCTCGTCGTCCTCGACCACCACGCCTCCTCGGTCGACCAGCTGCGCGAGCAGGGCCTCGCACCGCTGGCCGATCCCGCAACGCCGAGCCTGCAGCGCTTCGACCTGGAAGATCCGAACCTCGTCGTGCTCATCGACGAGGCCTGCTGCGCCACCCGGATGGCCTACGAGCACCGGGCCCTCTACGCGACCCGCGAGAGCGGCGAGGATCCGATCCTCGGCGCCCTGGTGACGGCGGTCGATGCCGTGGATCTGTGGCGCAAGGACCGGCCGGCCTTCCGCAGCGGCCTGAGCCTCGACGAGATGTTCTGGGACAACGTCTCGAACCTCGTGCCGATCGGCCATCCCTGGCACGACCGGTTCGTCGGCGACCTCCTCCTCGGCGCGGCCCGCCTCCTCGGCGACGGCGCCTCCCCGGCCGTGATCGAGGGCCAGGTGCCGGCCCTGCGCAAGGCGATCCTCGACGGCTACCTCGCCGAGGATGCCGAGGACGACCGCACCCTCACCACCCGCATGCGCATCGCCCGGGTGCTCGCCCGCTCGGACCTGTTCCATCCCCTCTCGGACGGCACGCTGATGTCCTTCGGGCTCGATTCCGGCACCTTCCAGCGGGTCTCGGACCTCATCATGGAGAGCGGCCGGGCCAAGCGCGTCCTCAACGTGCAGCGGGCCGGCACGATGTCCTTCCGCTCCAACAACGAGACCGCCCTCGACGGCGCGCGGCGCTTCCGCGGCGGCGGCCACAAGGATGCCGCGGGCGGCAAGCTGACCAGCGGCTCGGCCTTCTCCCTGGCGGACGCCATCGCGCAGGTCGAGCCCGTGCTGAACCCGCCGGCGGCCGATCCGGCGCTGAGCCCGTTCGGGGCCCTGAAGAACTGGAAGGGCTGAGGCGCGCGATCGCGCCGACCCGGCCGCGCCCGATTGCCGAGCGGGCCCAATTGCCGGCCGGGCCAGAGCGCGGCAGACTCGTCGGCGCACGCAGCCCGCGGCATCCGCGCCTCGGGACGTCCCGCTGCCTGGCACCGCGGCGTCGCGCGCGGTGCCGGACACCCGCCGGCGCTTCGGAACCGGTTCCATGCCGGGGCGGGCCCACCTTCTCAGCGACGTTTCCGGGGACACCATGCCGCCGATCGACCTCCTCAGCCGTGGGCCATGTCCGTTCCTGCCGGGCTTCGACCTCGCGGACGCGACGCTGCCCGACCTGCGCCTTCGGGTCGCCCTGTCGCCGGGCGGGCACCGTCTCCCGGTCCTGCTGCTCCATGGTCATCCCCAGACCCACGCCACCTGGCACGCGGTCGCGCCCCGGCTGCGTGACTTGGGCCATCCCGTCGTGGCCCCCGACCTGCGGGGCTACGGCGATTCCGAGCGCCCGGACTCGGCGGCCGATCATGCCCCCTACGCCAAGCGGGCCATGGCGGCCGATGCGATCGCGCTGATGCGGGCCTGCGGCTACGCGCGCTTCGCGGTCGTCGGACATGACCGCGGCGGCCGGGTCGCGCATCGCCTGGCCCTCGACCACCCCGCCGCGGTGGACCGCCTCGCCGTCCTCGACATCGCACCGACGCAGACGATGTACGCCCGGACCGACCGCGCCTTCGCGACCCGCTATTTCTGGTGGTTCTTCCTGATCCAGCCCGCTCCCCTGCCGGAGCGCATGATCGGCGCCGATCCGGAGGCCTATCTGCGTCACCACCTCGCCGGCCAGAGCCGGACGCCCGGGATTCCGAGCGAGGCGATGATCCGGGAATACCTGCGCTGCTACCAGGCGCCCGGCAGCATCCATGCGATCTGCGAGGATTACCGCGCCGCGGCAGGCATCGACCTCGACCACGATGCCGCGGACGACGCGGCCGGACGCCGGGTCACGGCGCCGCTCCTCGCCCTCTGGGGCGCGCGGGGCACGGTCGGCGAACTCTACGACGTCGCCGCCACCTGGCGCGAGAAGGCCGACCGGGTGGAGGGGCACGCCCTCCCCTGCGGGCATCTGCTGCAGGAGGAAGCCCCCGAGCTGGTGCTGAACCACCTGCGTCCCTTTCTGGCCTGAGGGCCGGCCGTCGCACCGCACCGCGGGCGCTTGAGCGACTCGCGGTCGCGCCCGGATCGCCCGGCCCGGCCCTGCGGTTACTCCTGCCGTGAGGCGAGGAGAGCCCGATGGCGAGACCGACCGACCTGCCCGATCGCCCGATCTGGCTGGGGCATCCGCATCCGCGTGTCGAGGGTGGCGCCAAGGTCACGGGCACGGCCGTCTACGCTTCGGACACCCGCCTGCCGGGCCTCGCTCACGCCGCTCTGGTCACCAGCCCCATTCCGCGCGGACGGATCACCGGCTTCGACCTCGCGGCGGCGCAGGCGGTCCCGGGCTGCCTGCGCATCTTCACCCATCGGGATTTCGCCGGCGCGATCCGGCCGGTGAAGCACCTCATGGCCGGGGGCTACGCCAATAGCGGTCACCTGCCCCTGGGCTCGGACGCGGTGGCGTATGCCGGTCAGATCGTCGCTCTGGTGGTGGCGGAGACTGTCGAGGCGGCGAGCGCCGCGGCGGCCTGCACCCGGGTTCACTACGCGGCCGAGGCCTTCGCCGACGGATTCGATGCGCCGCGGGCGGAGGTCGTGCGCCTGGCCGACCTGAAGCCGGAGCACCACGACCCTCGGATCGGCGACGCCGACGCGGCCCTGGCGCGGGCGGACGTCACCGTGGCCGCGCGCTACGCCACGCCGATCCAGCACCACAACCCGATCGAACTGTTCACGACCACCTGCGCCTGGGACGGCCCGCGCCTCACCGTCCACGAGCCGTCGCGCTACATCGGCGCGGTCCGGCACGGCCTCGCCGCGCAGCTCGGCCTCGACCCGGCCGACATCCGGGTGGTCTCGGGCCTGATCGGCGGCCATTTCGGCGCCAAGCTCGCCCTGGCGCAGTACACGGCGCCGGTCGCCCTGGCGGCCCGCGCCCTCGGTCGGCCGGTCTCCCTGGTCGCGAGCCGGCGGGACGGTTTCACCATCGCCAATTATCGGCCCGAGACCCGGCACGACATCCGCCTCGGCGCGCGCGCGGACGGGCGCTTCACCGCCCTCGTGCACGAGGCCGCGGTCATCGCCTCGCGCTTCGATCCCTTCGCCATGGAGGGCACCGACGTCACCGCGAGCCTCTATGCCTGCCCGGCCGTCCGGACCGATGAGCGTGCCGTGCGGGTCGACCGCAACACCCCGGGGCCGATGCGGGCGCCGCCCGAGGTGCCCTACCTCTTCGCCCTGGAGAGCGCCGTCGACGAGATGGCGGTCGCCCTCGGGATCGACCCCATCGCCCTGCGCCGGCGCAACGACACGGCCACCGATCCGATCTCCGACAAGCCGTTCTCCTCGCGTCCGCTGATGGCCTGCTTCGACGCCGGGGCGGAAGCCTTCGGCTGGGCGACCCGCGATCCGGAACCGGGGCGGATGCGCGACGGCCCGTGGCGGATCGGATTCGGCTGCGCCGCCTCGGCCCGGCCGGTGAAGATCTCCCCCGCCACCCTGCGGATCCACCTCACGGCCGATGGCCGCGTCACCGTCGCCACCGCCCACCACGAGATCGGTAACGGGATCACGACGCTGCTCGCCCTCGGGGCCGCCGAGTGGCTCGGCACCGCGCCCGAGGCCGTCACGGTCCGCCTGGGCGATACGGCGCTGCCAGCGGCGGGGCTCTCGGGCGGCTCCTCCACCACGACCAGCCTGCTCCACACCCTGGCCCAGGGCTGCGAGACCCTTCGAGCGCGCCTGGCCTCCGCCGCCATCGCATCCGGTGCCCTGGCCGAGGCGGATCCCGCGACGGTGCGACTGCAGGCGGGCAGTCTCGTCGCGCCGGACGGGCGGACCTGTCCGCTGCGGGCGCTCGTCGCGAGCCTCGATCCGAACGGGATCGAGACCGTGGCGGCCTTCACCCCCGAGGGGTCGGGGCCGGAAGCCCTGGAGGCGATCGAGGCGGGCAAGATGGCCCTCGGCACGGGGGCCGGCAGCAAGGCCCTGTCCTGGGCCTTCGGGGCGCAATTCGCACGGGTGCGGGTTCACGACGAAACCGGCGAGATCCGGGTGCCGCGGCTCCTCGGCGCCTTCGCGGCCGGCCGGGTCCTCAATCCGCTGACCGCCCGGAGCCAGCTCACCGGCGGGATGATCTGGGGCCTCGGCTCGGCGCTTCTCGAGGAGACGATCCTCGACCGCGGCCACTACCGGAACGCGGACCTGGCCGAGTACCTCGTCGCCACCGCGGCCGATGCGCCGGAGGTCGAGGCGCTTCTCGTGCCGGACCCGGACGACGCCGTGAATCCCCTCGGCCTGAAGGGTCTCGGCGAGCTCGGAATCATCGGCGTCAACGCCGCCATCGCCAATGCGGTGTTCCACGCCACGGGCCGCCGGATCCGGTCGCTGCCGATCCGGGTCGAGGACATGCTGTGAGCCGGCCTGCGCCGCTGCGACCGTCGATGCTGCGGCGCTGACGCGGTCGTGAACGCCCCGGCCGTCGCGGGCGCTCCGCCCGGGCCGGTCCCGGAGCGTGGCCGCGCTGGACGCCCGCCCGTCGATCCTGTCTGATCGACCCGACAGAGGGGGGAGCGCGTCATGTCCGACGACCGGGACGATCAGGGCCGGCTCACGCGTGCGGCGAGCTTCGTCTTCCTGCACACCGAGCACGCGATCTACGCGGCCCTCGGCGTGCTCCTCGCCCTCACGGCCCTCGTCGCCCTGGTCGACGCCACCGCGCTGACCTGGGAAGCCCTGCGCCACCTGGGCGGGGCCGACCAGATCCTCGAGGTGGTGGACCGGCTGCTGTTCCTGCTGATGCTGATCGAGATCCTGCACACGGTGCGGGTGTCGATGCGCTCGGGCAAGCTCACCTGCGAGCCGTTCCTCATCGTCGGCCTGATCGCCTCGATCCGACGGGTTCTGGTCATCACCCTGCAATCGTCGGAGATCACCCACGCCAAGGACTGGTCGCCGGAGAAGCAGGCGTTGTTCCAGGCCTCGATGATCGAGCTCGGCGTCCTCGCCGGCCTGATCCTCACGATGGTGTTCGCGATCTTCATGCTCCACCGTGCCCGGGACGACGGCAAGCCGGCGGGCGAGGAATCGGCCGAGCACGCGGGCTCCTGACGGAGCGGGACGCCCTCACGGGGACCCCGGAACGCGAACAAGCCCGGCGAGCCGGGCTTGTGCGATGCTGCGATCGCGCGATCCGGTCCTAGAGGCGGTAGCGGATCTGGTCGGTCCAGAAGCGCTCCAGGCGGCTGAGCGCGGTGTTGAGGCGACCGAAATCGTCGTCCGAGATCCCGCCGATCGGCTGGATGGTGCGGGCGTGCTTGTCGTACAGGCTCTGGATGATGTCGTGGACCTGACGGCCCTTGTCGGTGAGGCTGATGCGGACCGAGCGGCGGTCGGTCTTCGACCGGGCGTGGTGGAGGTAGCCTGCCTCGACGAGCTTCTTGACGTTGTAGGAGACGTTCGAGCCGAGATAGTAGCCCTTGGTGCGCAGCTCGCTCGCGGTGAGCTCCTTGTCGCCGATGTTGTAGAGCAGCAGGGCCTGGACGCTGTTGACGTCCTCGCGGTCGCGGCGCTCGAATTCGTCCTTGATCACGTCGAGGAGGCGGCGGTGCAGGCGCTCGACGAGGTGCAGGGCCTCAAGATACGAGCCATGTGCCGGAGCGGCCTCGGGAGCGGTTTCGGTCTTGCTAACCTTTGCAGCCTGGGACTTCATCATGGGCCTCTTCAGGTTTCTGTGTTTCAGGGCCGGTGTTCTTCGCCACCGCTTATGAAGCCAACCTAGAAGTCCCAGATGAAAGACGGTTTAAGCGATAGGATGAATTTGCGATTTACCTCTCTCGGTAAATGCAAGATGAAGCGAACGTCGTAACCCGGCGTTTACCGGATTTCCCGCGCGGCCAGGAAAGACAAGATAAAATACAACGCAATAATTCCAGCCTGTATTGCCAGGTATACGGGGGCTATTGGCAGCAGCTGCGGGGTCAGGACCGCGAGGGTGAGCGCGCTGGTGGCGGCCAGCAGCCAGACCACGCCGCCCCAGGCGCTGGTAAGCCAGAGACCGACCGCCGCCATCGGGTCGATCACCGCGAAGTAGACGATCACGCTCTGGCGCCCGAGCGTCTCCGACTCGAAGGGGCGCCCGCCGGGCAGGATGTCGAGGATGCCGGCCCAGGTGGCGACGGCCTTCGCCAGCCAGAACAGGGCGGTGAGGCGCATGAACCAGACCAGCACCACGTCCCAGCCGGTCTGTGGCACCTGGGGCGCACGCTCGATCCGGTCGGCACCGGCGTCCTGATTGCGTCCGCGGATCTCGCGGGAGCCAGGGACCTTCGTCAATCCGCGCACGCCGGACCTCTTCTCATGACTGGGATCACGACATGGATCCTGACTTGGGCGATCCGCCGAAGGTCGGCTCCGGCCCGCCCGTGGGCGCGAAGGCCGCGGTGATCGACGACGGGTCGACGGCGTCCAGGCTGGCGGGCTTCCAGGCCGGCGCGCCGTCCTTGTCGATCACGGCCGCGCGCACGCCCTCGAAGAAGTCGTGGCCGCGCATCAGGGCGCTGACCATCCGGTATTCCGTCAGCATCGCCTCGGGGAAGCTCGAAGCGGCGCCGCGGCGCATCTGCTCGCGCACCAGAACCAGGCTGGTGGGCGAGCGCGTGCGCATCAGGGCGGCCGTCTCGGTGGCGAAGGCAGAGCCGTCCGCCTCGAGGCGCGCCAGGATCTCCGCGACCGTAGCGGCCGAGAAGCAGGCATCGATCACGGCCCGGGCCGCGACCAGAGTCTCCGGATCCGGCACCGGTCGGCCTCGGTCGGCGAGCAGCGCCTCGATCGGCCCGCCGGAGGCGAGGCCGTCGACGATTGCGTCGAAATCCGCCGCCGCGGCGTGGTGGGTGGCCAGACCCACCGCGTGGGCATCGCCCGGTCCGATGCGGGCGCCGGTCAGGGCGAGGTAGGTTCCCGTGCATCCGGGCAGGCGCGGCAGCACGTAGGTCATGCCGACATCGGGAAACAGGCCGATCCCGACCTCCGGCATGGCGAAGCTGTAGTGCTCCGACGAGACCCGGTGGCTGCCATGGACCGAGATGCCGTTGCCGCCACCCATGACCAGGCCCTCGATCAGGCTGATTACGGGCTTCGGGTACCGCTGCACCGTGGCGTCGAGGCCGTACTCGGCGCGCCAGAAGGCATCGACGGCAGCATGCGCGCCGGCCCTGGCGAGGGCGTAGATCTGGCGGATGTCGCCGCCGGCGCAGAAGGCTCGTCCGCCCCGGCCGCGCAGCACCACCCGCGTCACCGCGGCGTCACCGGCCCAGGCGTCGAGCTGGGCCTGCATCGCCCCGAGCATCGCCAGGGACAGGGCGTTCAGGGCGCGCGGCCGGTTCAACGTCACGAGGCCCACCGCCCCGCGCCGCTCGAACAGGATCTCCGCTTCGCCCGAATCTGCCATGGGTTCTCCCGCCTCCGGCCGGGGTCTCCAGCCTGGATCGGCTGCTTAGACGAGGTTTTGGCGCTGGGCGTCAATCGGAGGGGCGTCGCCGGAGGCGGTTCGTCTGTGCGCACGGCGCGGGTCTACGGTGCAGGTCTAAGGGGAAGGTCTACGGTGCAGGCTGACGGTGCAGGCTGACGGTGCAGGTCGACCCGCCATCCCTGCGTCGGCATCACGGGTTTCGGAGGCTTTTCCGGATGTGTTAGGCCCGTGCTCGCACGCCCCGGCCAGGGCCCCTCCCGGCCAGGGGCTCTCCCCGCTAGGGTCTCTCCCGGCCACGGCCCGGGCCGAAAACGATCGAGTGCGCCCACGATGACCAACGAACCCGCGACCCCGCGTCCCCTGGCGGTCGAGACGGCCCAGGAAGCCGCTCGCCCCGTGGCCCTCGGCATCACGCAGCGCCCGCGCCGCAACCGCAAGGCCGAGTGGTCGCGCCGCCTGGTGCGCGAGAATACCCTCACGGTCGACGACCTGATCTGGCCGCTCTTCGTGATCGAGGGGTCGGGCCGGCGCGAGCCCATCGCCTCGATGCCCGGTGTCGAGCGCCTCAGCGTCGACGAGATCGTCCGGGACGCCGAGAAGGCTGCCCGCGTGGGCATCCCGGCGATCTCGTTCTTCCCCTACACCGAGCCGAGCCTGCGCGATCCCACCGGCTCGGAATCGCTCAACCCGGACAACCTCGTCTGCCGGGCGGTCCGGGCGGTGAAGACGGCGGTGCCCGAGCTCGGCATCATGACCGACGTCGCCCTCGATCCCTATACCAGCCACGGCCATGACGGCCTGCTGGAGGACGGCGCGATCCTCAACGACGAGACCGTGGCCCTCCTGGTCGAGCAGAGCCTGATCCAGGCGGAGGCCGGCACCGACATCATCGCGCCCTCCGACATGATGGACGGGCGCGTCGGCGCGATCCGGGCCGGCCTCGACCGGGCGGGCTTCCGCGACGTGCAGATCATGGCCTACGCGGCCAAGTACGCGAGTGCCTTCTACGGCCCGTTCCGGGATGCCATCGGGACCCAGGCGGCCCTGGTCGGCGACAAGCGCACCTACCAGATGGACCCGGGCAATTCCGACGAGGCCATCCGGGAGGTCGCCCTCGACCTCGCGGAGGGCGCGGATTCAGTCATGGTGAAGCCCGGCCTGCCCTACCTCGACATCATCCGCCGGGTGAAGGACGAGTTCGCCGTGCCGACCTTCGCCTACCAGGTCTCGGGCGAGTACGCGATGATCGAGGCCGCTGCCCGCAACGGCTGGCTCGACGGCGAGCGGGCCATGGTCGAGAGCCTGCTGGCCTTCAAGCGCGCGGGCGCCGACGGCGTGCTCACCTACTACGCGCTGCGGGTCGCCGAGCGGCTGCGCGCCGGCGCGTGAGCCTCAGGTCCACCGCGCGCGGCCTCCGCGCGGCGCTCGCCGGCGGGGTCGCCCTCCTTGGCCTCTTCGCCCTCGGCGGCTGCGAGAGCTCGGTCGATCGACAGCGCGCCCTGATCTGCCGACGGGTCGTGCCCGCGCTCGCACCGCCCGAGACCGCGGTGAAGCTCCTGCGCATCGGCGCGGGCGCGACGCCGGACGAACTCCGCGTCGACTACGCGGTGGCGGGGCGGCCCGGCCAGGCCGCGCGCCAGCGCTGGGTCACCTGCAGCTTCGGTCCCGGCGCGGAACTCCTCGGCCTCGCCACCGAGGGCGGGCCGGTCAACGGGGCGCGCCTGTTCCTGCTGCGCCACTACTACCTCGAGACCCCGGAGGCCGCCGCCGCGGACCCGGGCGTCCAGCCGGTGCCGGCCGACCGCCTGACGCACTGAGCCGGGCGGAAGCGTCGATCTCGCGGTGCCGGCTTGAGTCTCGTCGGGCGCACGCCCATCTCTCCGCTCAGAACGTCGCCGCTCCGTCCGCGAGCGCGATCCAGGAGCGCCCCATGCGCGAGACGCAAAGCCCCTACGCCGATCGCTTCCAGACCGGCTACGCCCCCCAGTTCCCGGTACCCCATGTCCGGGGCAGCCTGGGCGCGCGCTTCATGGCCTACCTCCTCGACATCCTGTTCATCTTCGGGTTCACCGCCCTGCTCACCCTGGTGATCACGGTGATCGGCGCCCTCACCTTCGGGCTGGGCTGGACCCTGTTCGCGATCCTGCCGGCCAGCGGCATCCTCTACAGCGCGATCACGGTCGGCGGCCGGGGCCAGAGCACCTGGGGCATGCGGATGATGGGCCTGCGCGTGGTCGCGCCGGAGAGCGGCGCCCGCGTCGACTACCTCACCGCCGCGATCCACGCGCTGCTGTTCTACGTGGCCGTGGCCTCGGCCTTCCTGCTCTGGATGCTCGATGTCGGCATCGGCCTGGTGCGGGCCGACCGCCGCCTCGGCCACGACCTGCTCCTCGGCCTCGCGGTGGTGCGGGCCGGCTGACGCGATCGCCTTCGCCAGAAGTCACCGTCGACGCGGCCGTTCGCGGCTGAACAAGACGAGGGAAGTTTCCGGCGCCACGTTCGAGGCGCCAAAATTCAGACGCACGGTTTCGCACGAAATTGTCGCGGAACCCCGGGAGGGTGTTGAGCCCGCCCGCGTTGCGGATACACTCAAGTCTCGGGGTGCGCTGTGCGCACCCGGCGCGCGGCGAGCGACAGACAAGCGTGACGAGCCATTCCCGGGACACCCCGCAATTCTACCTCACGGCGCCCTCCCCGTGCCCCTACCTTCCGGGGCAGGAGGAGCGGAAGGTCTTCACACACCTGGTCGGGCGCCGCGCCCGCGACCTCAACGAGATCCTGACGCAGGGCGGCTTCCGCCGCTCGCAGACCATCGCCTACCGGCCGGCCTGCGAATCCTGCCGGGCCTGCATCTCGGTGCGGGTGGTGGTGTCCGATTTCCGGCCCTCGGCCAGCCAGCGCCGCATCCTCCAGCGCAACGCCGACCTCGTGGGCGCTCCGGAGCCCAACCGCCCGGCCTCCGAGCAGTACGCCCTGTTCCGGCGCTACCTCGACGCCCGCCACGGCGACGGCGGCATGGTCGACATGACCGTGCTCGACTACGCCATGATGATCGAGGACAGCCACGTCGACACCCACCTGGTGAGCTATCGCCGGCGCGGACCCGACACCGCGATCAACGGGCGCGGCACCGGGCCGACCGTTGCCCTCTGCCTGACCGACGTCCTCGCGGACGGCCTGTCGATGGTCTACTCGTTCTACGATCCGGCCGAGGCGCACCGCTCGCTCGGCACCTACATGATCCTCGACCACATCCGCCGTGCCGCCGATCTCGGCCTGCCCTACCTCTATCTCGGCTACTGGGTCGAGGGCTCGCGGAAGATGGATTACAAGGCCCGCTTCACCCCGCAGGAACGCCTGATGGGCCCCGGCTGGCAGCGGGTGGAGTAACCCACCCGCCCGCACCGCCGCGGCCCGCTTCTCCGATCTGAGCCGCGTCGGACTTGGCCGGGATCAGAACGTGGTGCGGATCAGAACTTCGCGATGATCTGCGCCCGGATCGTGCGCGGCGCGCCCGGCGTGATGTTCTGGTTGTTGTCGGCGGTGTAGATGTAGCGCCGGTCGAACAGGTTCTCGATGTTCACCTGCGCCCGGACCGACTCGCTGACCTGATAGAACAGCCCCAGGTCGAAGCGCGTGTAGCTGGGCAGCCGCACGGTGTCGTCGGAGGTGGCGAAGGTGTGGGTCTGGTGGATCACCCCGATGCCGAGGCCGAATTCGGGCGTGATGTCGAACTTGTTCCAGAGCGAGACGCTGTTGAACGGCACCAGCCCGACGGTGTTGCCCTTCACGATGGTCGTCGACACGGCGCTGTCGATCCGCGCATCGGTGAAGGCGTAGCCGCCGGCGATCTGCCACCAGTCGGTGAGGTAGCCGTTGGCACCGATCTCGGCGCCCTGCGTGTTGGTCCGGCCCGACAGGATGAAGAAGCCCGCATTGTTCGGGTCGGCCAGGCGCTGGTTGGTGCGGTCGAGATTGTACAGGGCGCCGGTGACCTGGAAGGTCGGGGTGACGTCGACCTTCACGCCCACTTCGAGGTTCTGGAAGCCCTCCGGCTTGGCGATGGCGAGGCCCGGCGTGAAGCTGCCGATCTGGTCGCCCGAGGACGGCAGGTAGGAGACGCTGTAGCTGCCGTAGAAGGCGAGGTTCGCCAGCGGCTTGATCACGATGCCGGCGCGCGGCGAGACGAGGTTGTCGACCCGTTCGTTGGTCAGGCCGGTGACGCGGCCCTGCGAGGAGAAGTCGAAGTAGTCGTAGCGCAGGCCGCCGACGATCTGCACGTACTCGTTCAGGTCGATCTGGTCCTGGGCATAGGCCGCGGCCAGGCCGAGGTCGTAGCGGAAGTTGGCGTCCGTCGTGCCGTTGTTGCGGAAGGTCACCGGCGCGCGGGTGATCGGCGCCATCGGATTCACCACCACGCTGGTGACGAGGCTGCTGCCGGTGTTGAAGAACGCTGTCTGGCGGAAGGCGAGGCCCTCTTGGTAGCCGAGCTCGAAGCCGGCCAGCAGGGTGTGCTTCACGTCGCCGGTTAGGAACTTGTAGGTGAAGTCGTTCTGGCTGAAGTAGTTGGTCCGGTCGGTCTCGTTGCGGTAGCCGGTGATCGGCACCTGGGTCCCGGCGGCGTTGACCGGCGCGCCCGGCAGGGTGTTGGCGTAGAAGCGATTGTAGTCGGCGAAGCGCAGCTGGTTGCGCATCTGGACGCCGGACTCGAACGTGTGGTCGAGGGTCGCCGTGGCGATGTTGGCATCGACCCGGGTGGTGTTCACGTCCGGGTTGCCGAAGAAGGTGCGGATGTTGTTGCGGTAGTTGTACGGCCGGCCGTTCTGCGAGGGGATGCCGCGATCGGGGAAGCGGTCGTCGTGGAAGAACTCGTAGGAGAGCTTCAGCGTGGTCGCCGGGCCGAGCAGGAAGGTCATCGTCGGGTTGATGCCGTAGCGCTGCAATTCGCCGAACTGGCGGTAGGTCTGGCTGTCCTCGAACACGCCGTTGAGGCGGAAGAACACGCTGTCGCTGATCCGGTCGCCCACATCGAGGGCCACGCGCTTCTGGTTGAACTGGCCGACGCCCGCCACGACCTGGCGCACGCGCAGGCCGTCGGCCTCCTTAAGCACGCGGTTGATCACGCCGCCGCCGCCGCCGCGGCCGAAGATCAGCGAATCCGGGCCCTTGAGCACTTCGATCCGCTCGATGTTGTACAGGTCGCGGAAGTACTGGACGTCGTCGCGCACGCCGTTGACGAAGAAGTCCGCATTGGTCTTCTGCCCGCGGATGACGACCTCGTCGCGGTTGCTCTCGCCCTGGGCCGGGATCACGCCGGGCACGTAGCGCAACTGGTCGGTGAGGTTCTGGAAGTTCTGGTCTCGGATCTGCTCCCGGCTGACGATGGTCACCGATTGCGGGGTGTCGAGGAGCGGGGTGTCGGTCTTCGTCGCGCTGCGCGTGGCGCGGGTCAGGTACCCCACCGTGTTCCCGCGCACGCCCTCGACGCTGAGCTGGTCGAGGGTGACGGCCGTGCCCTCGGGCAGGAGCGCCGGCTGCGCCCGGGCCGTCGTCGCCAGCGCCGTCCCGCACAGGAGGGTGGCGAGGAAACGCGATGCTGCTCCAATGTTCATGATCGTACCGTCCGCTCGACTGACCGTGTCTTGTTGATTTTGCGTCCCCGAATTCAGTCACGGGGCGTGGTGCCCCCCTTGAAGGTCGGCTAAGACAGGATCAAGCGAGCGCGGCGGCGTTTCCTGACCTTTGTTTTAAAGGGCTTCTAAGAAGCGCTCGAAACAGTGAGCCAACATCCTCGCAACATTCGGCAAAACTGTATCGGCTTTTAATCCTGGAAATATTCCAGGGTGGGATGATCCGGCAAGGCATGTTGCGGCGATGCCACACGTCGCAGGCCGTCCCGGAAGCTGCGACCGCGCGCCGGGGCGGCGACCGCCTCAGAAGCGGGCCACCACCTGCGCGCGGATCATGCGCGGGGCGCCGGGGCTGATGTTGTTGTTGCCGTCGGCGGTGGCGATGTAGCCGCGGTCGAACAGGTTCTCGACGTTGAGCTGGGCCCGGACGCCATCGGTGACCTGGCAGAACAAGCCGAGGTCGACGCGGCTGTAGCCCGGCAGCCGCACGGTGTTGTCGGAGGCCGCGAAGCTGTGCGTCTGGTGGACGAAGCCGATGCCGAGCGCGAACGCCTCGGTCACGTCGAACTTGTTCCACAGGGTCACGGCGTTGAAGGGGACGAGGCCGACCTGGTTGCCGGGTCGGACGGAGGTACCGCCGATGTTGAAGCCCTTGACGATGCGGGCATCGGTGAAGGCGTAGCCGCCGGCGATCTGCCACCCGTCGGTGACGTAGCCGTTGGCACCGATCTCGGCGCCCCGCGTGTTGGTCTGTCCGCTGGTGATGAAGAAGCCGGCATTGTTCGGGTCGGCGAGGCGCTGGTTGCTGCGGTCGAGGTTGTACAGGGCGCCGGTGAGCTGCAGCGTCGGGGCGACGTCGACCTTCACGCCGATCTCGGTGTTCTCGAACCGCTCCGGCTTGGCGATGGCGAGGCCCGGGGTCAGGGCATTGAACTGGTCGCCGGAGGACGGCAGGTAGGACACGCTGTAGCTGGCGTAGACGGCCAGCGCCTCGACCGGCTTCAGCACTAGGCCGAGGCGGGGCGAGAGCAGGTCGTCGACGCGGGCCTGAGTGACGGTGCTGCGCCGGTCCGTGGCGGCGAAATCGAAGCGGTCGTAGCGCAGGCCGCCGATGAGCTGAAGGTGCGGCCCGATCTCGACCTGGTCCTGCGCGTAGAGGGCCGCGAGGCCGAGGTCGTAGCGGGTGTTGGCGCCGCTCGCGACGTTGCGGAAGCTGACGGGGACGCGGCTCACCGGCGAGAGTGGGTTGACCACCAGGGCCTGGGTGCCGGTGGTGGCGAAGACGCCGTCCTGGCGGAGGGTCAGGCCCTCCTGGTATCCGAGCTCGAACCCGCCGAGCAGCGTGTGCTTCAGGAGGCCGGTCTCGAACCGGTCGGTGACATCGTTCTGGCTGAAGATGTTCGTCCGCGGCGACTCGGTGTTGTAGGCCGCCAGGGTAAGGGCGGTGCCGGCGGCGTTCACCGAGCCGGCCGCGCCGATGTTCGGATAGACGTTCTGATAGAATTTCGCGTAGTCGGCGAAGCGCAGCTGGCTGCGCAGCGCGATCCCGGATTCGAAGGCATGGTCCAGGGTCGCCGTGGCGATCTGGGCATCGATCCGGGCGTAGCTGAGGTCCGGATTGCCGAAGAAGGTCGCGATGTTCTGCCGGTAGCGATAGGGTCGCCCGAACTGCGAGGGAATGCCCCGGTCCGCCGTGCGGTCGTCGTGGAAAGACTCGTAGGAGAGCTTCAGCGTCGTGACCGGGCCGAGCAGGAAGGTCAGGGTCGGATTGACGCCGTAGCGGCGCAGATCGACGAAGTTCCGGAAGCTGCCGCTGTCCTCGAACATCCCGTTGAGGCGGAAGAACGCGCTGTCGCCGATCCGGTCGCCGACATCGACGGCCACGCGCTTCACGCCATAGGCGCCGCCGAGCCCCACCACCTCGCGGACCGGCACGCCGTCCGCCTCCTTCAGCACCCGGTTGATCACGCCGCCACCGCCGCTCCGCCCGAAGATCATCGCGTTGGGACCTTTCAGCACCTCGATGCGCTGGACGTTGTAGAGGTCGCGAAAGTACTGAACGTCGTCGCGGATGCCGTTGACGAAGAAGTCGGCGTTCGAGCGCTGGCCCCGGATCACCACGTCGTCCCGGTTGCCCTCGCCCTGGTGGGCCACCACGCCCGGCACGTAGCGGATCGCGTCCGCGATGCTCTGGATGCCCTGGTCGCGGATCTGCTGCTGGGTGACGACCGTCACCGATTGCGGCGTGTCGATCAGGGCTGTGTCGGTCCTGGTGGCGCCGCGCGTCCGGGTGGTCAGGTAGCCGACGCTTTCGCCCGGGCTTCCGACGACGTGGAGCTGGTCGAGGGTGATGGCGGCGTCCTCGGCCGAGGCCGTATCCGCGAGGCCGAGGCTCCCCGTCCCCAGGAAGGTCGCGCCCAGGAGGAGGGCGCGGTGGAATCCGGCGGGGGCAGGCAGCATGGACGGTCTCGTCGGCAGGAGAATGCGTAACTCAGATGCAGCACATCCCCGTGGGAGATCGGGACTGTTCTGATACGCTCTGCGCCGTTATTGGAGGAGTTCCGTATAGTCCAGTGGATCGAGGCTGGTTTTCTCTGGACCTATTCCAGCTTAGTCAAGGAGCATGTGGCCAACCAGCTGCAACACAACAGAAATCGCCCTAGGAACGCTTTCCTGGAATGTTTCCAGTCGTGGCTCAATGGCCGGCACTGAGGCGAAAATGCCGCGCTGCAGCGTCCGGGCGCCCGGCTGCGCTGCGCCGTCCGCGTTGAGCGCCAACGCCACCCATGCTAGGCGCGCCTGATCCCGTTGCCCCCTTTCCCGACGCGTTGACCGAGGCGCCCGCATGATCCCCCGCTACAGCCGCCCCGAGATGACCGCGATCTGGTCCCCCGAATCGCGTTTCCGGATCTGGTTCGAGATCGAGGCCCACGCCACCACGGCCCTGGCCGAGATCGGCGTCGTCCCGAAGCAGGCGGCCGACGCGATCTGGGAGAAGGGCCGCGACGCGGTCTTCGACGTGGCCCGCATCGACGCCATCGAGGCGGTGACCAAGCACGACGTCATCGCGTTCCTGACGCATCTGGCCGAGATCGTCGGGCCCGAGGCCCGCTTCGTCCACCAGGGCATGACGTCGTCGGACGTGCTCGACACCTGCCTCAACGTCCAGCTCGTCCGCGCCGCCGACCTGCTGATCAAGGACGTCGATGCCCTGCTCGCCGCCCTCAAGCGCCGCGCCTTCGAGCACAAGATGACGCCGACCATCGGCCGCTCGCACGGCATCCATGCCGAACCGGTCACCTTCGGCCTCAAGCTCGCCGGGGCCTATGCGGAATTCGAGCGGGCGCGCGCCCGCCTCGTGGCGGCCCGCGCGGAGATCGCCACCTGCGCGATCTCGGGGGCCGTCGGCACCTTCGCCAACATCGACCCGCGGGTGGAAGAGTACGTCGCCGAGGCCATGGGCCTGACGCCCGAGCCGGTCTCGACCCAGGTCATCCCGCGCGACCGCCATGCCATGTTCTTCGCGGTGCTGGGCGTGGTCGCCTCCTCGGTGGAGCGCCTCTCCATCGAGGTCCGCCACCTCCAGCGCACGGAAGTGCTGGAAGCGGAAGAATTCTTCTCCGAGGGCCAGAAAGGCTCCTCGGCCATGCCGCACAAGCGCAACCCGGTGCTCACCGAGAACCTGACGGGCCTCGCCCGCATGGTGCGCGCCTACGCGCTACCCGCCATGGAGAACGTCGCCCTCTGGCACGAGCGCGACATCTCGCACTCCTCGGTGGAGCGCATGATCGGGCCGGACGCCACCGTCACCCTCGACTTCGCCCTGGGCCGCCTCACCGGCGTCATCGACAAGCTGCTGATCTATCCGGAGAACATGCAGCGCAACCTCGACAAGCTCGGCGGCCTCGTCCACTCGCAGCGGGTGCTGCTGGCCCTGACCCAGGCCGGCGTGTCCCGCGAGGACGCCTACCGTCTGGTCCAGCGCAACGCGATGCCGGTCTGGCGCGGCGAGGGCGACTTCCTGGCCCTGCTGAAGGCCGATGCCGACGTCACCGCGGCGCTGACCCCGGAGCAGATCGAGGAGTGCTTCGATCTCGGCTACCACTTCAAGCACGTGGACACGATCTTCGCCCGGGTGTTCGGCGCAAGCTGAACATCGCACGAATCCTGCCTGTCTCGAACAGCCCCACCCGGACCGAAGAGGTAACCCCGTGTCCCAGGCCCGCATCGTCTACCTGAACGGCGATTTCCTGCCCTTCGCCGAGGCGCGCGTGCCGATCATGGATCGGGGCTTCCTCTTCGCCGACGGGATCTACGAGGTCTCAGCGGTGCTCGACGGGCGCCTCGTGGACAACGAGGCCCACCTCGCCCGCCTCGACCGCTCGCTGGGCGAGATCGACATCGCCAACCCGCACAGCCTGGCCGAGTGGATCGGCCTGCAGGCCGACCTCATCGCCCGCAACGGGCTGACCGAGGGGCTGGTCTACATGCAGGTGACGCGCGGCGTGTACGAGCGCGACTTCGCCTATCCGCCTGCCGGCACCACGCCCACGGTGATGATGTTCACCCAGGCCAAGACCGTGGCGGCCAACCCGCTCGCGGAGACCGGTGCCAAGATCATCACCGTGCCGGACCTGCGCTGGAAGCGCCGGGACATCAAGTCGGTGGCCCTCCTCGCCCAGGTGCTGGCCAAGCAGCAGGCCGCCGCCGCCGGCGTCGCCGAGGCCTGGATGGTCGAGGACGACGCGGTCACCGAGGGCTCGTCCTCGACGGCCTTCATCGTCACGACGGACGGCGCCCTGGTGACGCGGCCCCTGTCCACGGCGCTCCTGCCGGGCATCACCCGCAAGGCGGTGCTGCGCCTCGCCGAGGAAGCGGGCCTCGCCCTGGAGGAGCGCCTGTTCAGCGTCGCCGAGGCCCTGGCGGCGGCCGAGGCCTTCTACACCAGCGCCTCGGCCTTCGTGATGCCGGTGGTCTCCATCGACGGCCACGCCGTCGGCGAGGGCCGCCCCGGCCCCCACACCCGGCGCCTGCGCGAGCTCTATCTCGCCATGGCGCGCGAGAGCGCGTGAACCTTCGGACGATGGCGCGCGAGAGCGCGTGAACCTTCGGACGACGGCGCGCGGGAGCGCGTGAACCTTCGCACGATGGCGCGCGGGAGCAGGTAGGTCGAGGACGGCCCTGCGCGCGGCTTCTGCTCTCCCGCGGGAGGGGGATAAAACCGCGGGACCCGTTCCTCTGCAGAGCCCCTCCCCAGGACCATCGTCCCATCACAGGACCGATGGGACAGGAACGCTTCGGTCCCCGGCCTGTTCTCCCTGAAACCTCGCAACCGAGACAGGGAGACCCTATGCGCTCGATCCTCACCCTCGCGGTCGGCCTTGGCCTGATCGCCGGCCCGGCCTTCGCGCAGTCCCCCGACGCGCCTCTGAAGGGCCGGGACACCGATCCGGCCCTGCCGCCGCCGAACCAGACCATCCCCGACAAGATCCGTCCCTCCGACGGGACCGCCGACAAGGGCACCTCCGCCGACAAGGGCACGCTCAGCGACAAGCTCGAGAAGAGCGACGGCGTCATCAAGCCGCCCGGCAACGCGGCCCCCGGCATGGTGGTGACCCCGCCCGACCCGAATCCCGGCGCGATGCCGGTGATCAAGCCCGGCGACCTGCCCGGCCGCCAGCCCGGAACCGAGGCCCGCTAGGCGCCAGGGCCGGTGACGGGACCGCAGTATCGTCCCGACCCCTCGGCATACCCGCCCATCCGGGCGCGGACGGGCCCCTTGCTTGATTTCCGCGCACGGATCGCGGAAAGACCCGAGGACAGCGAAAGCGGTCCGCCCGTCAGGTCGGGCGGCTTTCGCGCGGGTTACGGCACAGGTCTTGAGTGAATGGCAAACGTCGTCGTCGTAGGCGCCCAGTGGGGTGACGAAGGCAAGGGCAAGATCGTCGACTGGCTCTCCGAGCAGGCCGACGTCGTCGTCCGCTTCCAGGGCGGCCACAATGCCGGCCACACGCTCGTGGTCGACGGGGTGACGTACAAGCTCGCGCTGCTGCCGTCGGGCGTGGTGCGGGGCGGCAAGCTGTCGGTGATCGGCAACGGCGTCGTGGTCGATCCGTGGCACCTCGTCGACGAGATCGCCCGGCTCCAGGCCCAGGGCGTCGAGATCTCGCCCCAGACCCTGCGCATCGCCGACAACGCCACCCTGATCCTGCCGCTGCACCGCGAGCTCGACCATTTCCGCGAGACCTCGAACGCCGGGCTCAAGATCGGCACCACGAAGCGCGGCATCGGCCCGGCCTACGAGGACAAGGTCGGCCGCCGGGCCATCCGGGTCGTCGACCTCGCCGACGCGTCGACCCTCGAATCGAAGATCGAGCGGGTGCTCACCCACCACAACGCCCTGCGCCGGGGCCTCGGCATCGCCGAGGTGGATGCGGGCGCCCTGCTGGCCGAGCTGAAGGCGATCGCGCCGACGATCCTGCCCTACGCCGACACGGTCTGGAAGCTCCTCGACGACGAGCGCCGGGCCGGCAAGCGCATCCTGTTCGAGGGCGCGCAGGGCGCCCTGCTCGACGTCGACCACGGCACCTATCCGTTCGTGACCTCCTCGAACATCGTGGCCGCGCAGGCCGCCACCGGCTCCGGCATGGGCCCCTCGGCCATCGGCTACGTGCTCGGCATCGCCAAGGCCTACACCACCCGGGTCGGCGAGGGGCCGTTCCCCACCGAGCTGTTCGACGAGATCGGCGAGACCATCGGGGCGCGCGGCCGCGAGTTCGGCGTCAACACCGGGCGCAAGCGTCGCTGCGGCTGGTTCGACGCGGTGCTGGTGCGCCAGACCGTCCGGACCTCGGGCATCGACGGCATCGCCCTGACCAAGCTCGACATCCTCGACGGTTTCGAGTCGATCAAGGTCTGCACCGGCTACCGCCTCGACGGACAGGTGGTGGACCACCTCCCCGCCAACCAGGCGGCGCAGGCCAAGGTCGAGCCGATCTACGAGACCATCGAGGGCTGGTCGGGCACGACGGCCGGCGCCCGCTCCTGGGCCGACCTGCCGGCCCAGGCGATCAAGTACGTGCGCCGGATCGAGGAGCTGATCGGCGCGCCGGTGGCGCTGCTCTCGACTTCCCCGGAGCGCAACGACACCATCCTCATGCACAACCCCTTTGAGGACTAGGGCGGTTTCCGCTTGATGGGCGCGCGGCCGCGTGGGGAAGATACGCCCATGACGGCCCCGCGGCGGTCGGCCGGCTCCGCCCGTCCGCGGGACTGCGGGACGAGGCGGCCGGCCAGTCGCCGGTGAGAAGGCGGATCTGAGGCACGATGGCCGACTATTATCCCCTGCTGGCACGGGCGCTCGACGCGATGCCCGACCGCTCCCCGGCCCTGCGCCAGGCCGTCTACGAGCGCGCGCGCGGCGCGCTGATCGGTCAGCTCCGCTCCCTCGATCCGCCCCTGTCCGAGGACGACATCGACCTCGAGCGCAACGCCCTCGAGGCGGCGATCCTGCGCCTGGAGCGCGACCACGGCGGTGCCGCGGCGGCGGCGCCCGAGCCGGCCCCGGTGCCGGTGCCGCCCGCGCCCGAGCCGGAACCCCTGCGGCCGCCACCCCCGGCCAACGATCCCATCGACCTGCCCGAGCCGGCACCGCCCGAGGCGCTCTCGACCGAGTCGCTTCCCCCAGAGCCGTCCCCGCCGGAGCCGACGCCGCCGGGGGCGACCCTGCCGCCCGCGCCGCCGCTGAATCTCGGTGTGCCCGCCGCACGGCCGCCCGAAGTCGCGCGGCCCCCAGAAGTCGCACGGCCCGAAAGCGTCTCGCCCGAGCCCGCCCGTGACGAGGCGGTTCCGCCGGCACCTGAGCCGGCGCCCGCGATCACCGTCGCGCCGCCGGGGCCACGCGACAGCGCCGGCCCGTCGTCCGAGAACGGCGCCGACACCATCCCGCCGCCGGTCCGCATCCAGGCCCGCAAGGCGAAGAACCCGCCCTTCATGGCCGCCGACGGGGCGGACGAAGCGGCCGTGCCGACCCCGTCGGTCGCGGATGACGGCAGCGAAGTGCCGCCCCCGGATGGCGGCCAGCGCCAGCGACCGCGCATCGAGGTGGTCGGGCCGCGGGACGGACGCTCGCGCCTCCTGCGCAACGTGCTCGTGGGCAGCATCCTGATCGCGGTGATCGGCCTGATCGCCGTGGCCGCCTTCCTCCTGCGCGACAAGCCGGCCGATCTTCAGCCGATCGCCACCGAGCAGCAGGACGCGGCTCCGGACGGCGCCGATTCGAAGTTCGCCGATCGGGTCGGCGGCGACGCCGCACCGGCCGAGCGCGCGGCGCCGGCCCGGCGTCCCGCCCCGGCGCCGGCGGCGTCCCCGACGCCGGCCGCGCCGACCCAGGCGCAGCCGGACCTCGCGGTCACCCAGCGCGCGATGCTCTACGAGGAGAACATGGGCGGCGGCGCGAACGCCACGCCCACCACCACCCAGGGCCGGGTGGTCTGGCGCCTCGACACCGTTCCGGGTGAGCAGGGCCAGCAGCTGGAGACCGTCGTGCGGGCCACGGCCGAGTTCCCGGATGCCGGGCTGTCTCTCGTGATGACCGTGCGCCGCAACCTCGACGCGACCCTGCCGGCCTCGCACACCATCGAGCTCGCCTTCACGCCGAGCGGTCCCACGGCCGCCCGCCACAACGTTCAGGATATCGGCCTGCTCCAGGGCAAGGACGAGGAGGGTGCCCGCGGCTCCCCCGTGTCCGGCCTGCCGGTGCGGGTGCGCGAGAACCTGTTCCTCATCGGGCTGTCCTCGCTGCCGAACGACATCGAGCGCAACACCGACATCCTGCTGCATAAGAACTGGTTCGACATCACGCTGAAGTTCGCCGCCGGGCCCCGTGGGATCATCGCCTTCGAGAAGGGTACCGCCGGGACCCAGGTCCTGCAGAGCGCCTTCGACCAGTGGCGCTGAGGCGTCGCGCGCCGCGGCCTCGGTCAAGGAGCGGTGAGGCCGCGCCCTGAATTGCGGGCGCGGGTGCGCGCACGTTCGGCGAGCGAGGTTCGACCGGACACGCGGCCCCAAACGACAACAGCCCCCCGGCACGATGGCCGGGGGGCTGTTGTCGTTTCGCTGATGATCGCTTTGACCGAAGACCGCTTCGACCGAAGACCCGCTTTGACTGAAGACCCGCTCGGACGATCAGGCGTGGGCCTCGGCGCGCGGGGCTTCGCGGGTGGCCAGGTTGCGCTTGACCGCCTCCTGGATCTTCTCGAAGGCGCGGACCTCGATCTGGCGGACGCGCTCGCGGGAGACGCCGAATTCGCCCGAGAGGTCCTCCAGGGTGATCGGGTCGTCGGCGAGGCGACGGGCCTCGAAGATGCGCCGCTCGCGCGGGTTGAGCACGGAGAGCGCGTCACGCAGGGCCGAGAGGCGGTTCTGCCCCTCCTCCTCGCGGGCGAGCACGGTCTCCTGGCTCGGGCTGTTGTCCACGAGCCAATCCTGCCACTCGCCCTCGCCTTCCTCGCGCAGGGGCGCGTTGAGGGAGGTGTCGCCCGAGAGGCGGCGGTTCATGTCGATCACCTCCTGCTCGGGCACGCCGAGCTTGGTGGCGATCTGCGCGACCTGATCCGGCTTCAGGTCGCCCTCGTCGAGGGCCGAGATCCGCCCCTTGGCCTTGCGCAGGTTGAAGAACAACTTCTTCTGGTTGGCGGTGGTGCCCATCTTCACGAGGGACCACGAGCGCAGGATGTACTCCTGGATCGCCGCCTTGATCCACCACATGGCATAGGTGGCCAGCCGGAAGCCCTTGTCCGGCTCGAAGCGCTTGACCGCCTGCATCAGGCCGACATTGCCCTCGGACACGACCTCGCCGATCGGCAGGCCGTAGCCGCGATAGCCCATGGCGATCTTGGCGACGAGGCGCAGGTGGGACGTGACGAGCCGATGTGCGGCGTTGCGATCGCCCTTCTCGCGCCAGTCCTTCGCGAGCGTGAACTCCTCGTTCGGCTCCAGCATCGGGAACTTGCGGATCTCGTCGAGGTAGCGTGAGAGGCCACCTTCGGTGGCGAGCACTGGCAATGCGCCGGCCATGATCTTACCTCCTTGAAAGGACCCCCTGAGGGCGGTCCGGAGCGAACCGCCGCTCCCTTGAGCCGACCGTTCGATTCTCGCACTCTAGCGGGAAACCGGCGGGGACGGAAAGGCGACGCGTGGGCCGCGTCTGGCATCAACGCGCGGGATCTCGCTTGGGTCGGTCATGTCACGAATGGCCGCAGCCCGCCGTGTCCTGGCGCACGCCCACGCGGTCTTGACTGTGTCAGCGGCGCTACGCCCCGGCCCGGAGCGCGCCGACCAGGGCCTGAAGGTCCGGCGGCAGCGGACTCTCGAAATGCAGGGTGTCGCCCGTGCGCGGATGGGCGAAGCCCAGCACGCTGGCGTGAAGGGCCTGTCGCCCCAGGGTGTCGAGGGCGGCGCGCGCCTCCGGGCCGAGGCGGCCCGCCTTGGTCTTGAAGGCGCCGCCATAGACCGTGTCCCCCAGCAGCGGATGGCCCCGATGGCTGAGATGCACGCGGATCTGATGCGTGCGTCCCGTCTCCAGCGTGCAGCGCACCAGCGCCACCGGCGCCTCGGTCCCGAGCACCGCCTCGACGCGGTAATGGGTGATCGCGTGGCGGCCGCCCTCCCCGCGTACCACCGCGATCTTCTCCCGGTTGCGCACGCTGCGGGCGAGGTTCGCCTCGATGGTGCCGGCGCGGGGCTCGGGGACGCCCCAGGCCAGGGCGAGATAGGCCCGCTCCAGGGGCCCGGTGCGGCCATGGTCGGCGAACTGCGCCGTGAGCCCCGCATGGGCCAGATCGTTCTTGGCCACCACCAGCAGGCCGCTGGTGTCCTTGTCGATGCGGTGGACGATCCCCGGCCGGCGCACGCCGCCGATCCCCGACAGGCTCTCGCCGCAATGGGCGATGAGGCCGTTCACCAGGGTGCCCGATTCGTGGCCAGGCGCCGGGTGGACGACGAGGCCGGCGGGCTTGTCGATGACGATGAGGTCGTCGTCCTCGTACACGATGGCGAGGTCGAGGGCCTGGGCCACGGGTTCCGCCGCCACCGCCTCCGGCATCACCACGGCGAGTTCGGCCCCGGGGCCGACCTTCGCGGAGGGGTCGAGGCTGACGGTGCCGTCCCGGCACACCTGTCCGGCCCGGATGAGATCCTGCAGCCGCGAGCGCGAGACGTCGGGAAAGGCCCGGGCCAGGGCCCGGTCCAGGCGCTCCGTCACGGCGTCCTCGGGGAGCGTCGCGCGGCGGTCCGTGGACCCCTGCCCATGGTCGCGTCCCGGCAGATGTTCGAGTCCCGGCAGATCTTGGAGTCCCGGCAAGGGGCGATCCTTCGCTCTAAAAATGTCGCGTCTGCGCCGACCGGGCCATTTCAGCCCTTGTCGTGCCGCGCGACCCTCGCTATACGATCGCCCATCGGCCGGGAAGCACGGATCGCCAGAGCGATTACCAACGGCTTCCCGCCGGTCCGCGCCCATCGTCTAGCGGTTAGGACAGGTCCCTCTCACGGATCAGACCGGGGTTCGATTCCCCGTGGGCGCGCCAACAAAATCAGTGACTTAGATTTAAGCTGCCTTCTGTCTCACACCGCAGGCTCACATAGCGGTTCGAGACCGATGCATCGTGTGTGAAACGCGCCCCCTCCCCCGTGACCTGCAAGAGCGTGTCACAGAGCGTGGAGGACCGATTATCAGCTGTCCTTTGAGCTACGGCCCTCCTACAGAGGCAGGCAGCCGCCCGGGTGAAAAGTTCCCTTTCGGTAAGGCAAGCTGTCCGGCTGACGGCCGTAGCGGTGCCATGCGATCAGCGGGCATGCTCCGGGTCATCGAACACATCATTGTCGAGTCGATGCCAGACCAGCTCGAAGGCTCCGCTGCATCGTATTTTGTCGCCGTGAACTCCGGTGTCGCCAGCGTGCAACCGCCCAGTGAAATCGCGGGATAGGTTGGAAGTTGCGTTGCCGCTCAAGCTCTGTGCGTGACACAACGGCGCTCTAGGGAGGGCCGGAATGCTCACGGGCGAACTCAAGAACAAAGTCGATACGGTCTGGAACGCCTTCTGGACGGGCGGCATCGCCAACCCGCTCGAGGTAATCGAGCAGATCACCTATCTACTGTTCATCCGCGGCCTCGACGACGCCCACACTCGCGAGGAGAACAGGGCCAATCGGCTGAGAAAGCCGATGGAGCGGCGGATCTTCCCGGAAGGTAAAGACGGCCTCGGTAAGGACGGTGGCCTACCATACGAGGCAATGCGCTGGTCGCGCTTCCGCAACACGGCGCCGGCCGAGATGTTCGGCATCGTCTCCGAGCACATCTTCCCCTTCCTTCGCTCGATGGCAGAGGCCGACACGGCGCATGCTGTGCACATGAAGGGCGCGCGCTTCACGATTCCAACGCCTGCGCTCCTCGCTAAGGTGGTTGATCTCCTCGCCGAGATCCCGATGGAGGATCGCGACACCAAGGGCGATCTCTACGAATACATGCTCGGCAAGATCGCGAGCGCGGGTCAGAACGGCCAGTTCCGCACACCACGTCACATCATCGGACTGATGGTCGAGATGATGGCGCCTGGGCCAAAGGATGTAATCTGCGATCCGGCAGCTGGCACGTGCGGCTTCCTCGTCGCCGCCGGCGAATATCTTCGCGAGAACCGCCCCGAGATCTTTCGCGACGAGGAAGCGCGAAAGCATTTCCAGATGGGAATGTTCCACGGCTTCGATTTCGACGGCACAATGTTGCGGATCGGCTCGATGAACATGATCCTGCACGGTATTGAGAACCCCGACGTCCGCTACAAGGATTCACTCGCCGAGGAGCATGGCGGCGACGCAGACCGCTACTCCCTCATCCTCGCCAACCCGCCCTTCGCGGGCTCGCTCGATTACGAGACCACGGCCAAGGACCTGCAGAGGATCGTCAAGACCAAGAAGACAGAGCTGCTGTTCCTTGCCCTGTTCCTGCGCCTAATGAAGCCCGGCGGGCGCGCTGCCGTCATCGTGCCAGACGGAGTGCTGTTCGGGTCCTCCGCCGCCCACAAGGCCGTCCGAAAAATGCTGGTGGAGGACCACAAGCTTGACGGCATCGTGAAGCTGCCCTCGGGCGTTTTCCGCCCTTATGCAGGCGTCTCAACCGCGATCCTGCTGTTCACCAAGACGAATTCCGGCGGCACGGACAAAGTGTGGTTCTACGATCTAAAGGCCGATGGTTTTTCCCTGGATGACAAGCGCAACGCCCTGCTGCCGGCTGAGAAGCTTGGGGTGAACCCGGGCCATCGCGAAGGCTCGACCTTCGTCAGCCTCAACCTGACTGTGAATGAGGCCGTGAAGAACGACTTGCCGGACGCGGCGGCGCGTTGGGTGGAGCGGGCTGGGACAGAGCGCGGGCGTGCCCGCACTGAGCAGAGCTTCTGCGTGCCAAAGGGTGAGATCGCGGCCGCCGATTACGATCTCTCGCTGAATCGCTACAAGGAGGCGGTGCACGCGGCCGCGGAACACCGAGCGCCTAAGGACATCATCGCCGAGCTGCGAGCATTGGAGCAGGAGATTTCTGAAGGGCTGGATACGTTGGAAGCGACGCTATGATGATTAAATCAGTGTCTCTGGGCGAGCTTGCTGAGTCGTTCGTCGACGGCCCCTTCGGTTCTGACCTTCAAGCGAATGAGTATGTTCCTGCGGGGGTCCCAATCGTCCGGATCCAGAACGTCCGACGCAATCTATTCAACAGCGAGAATTTAAGGTTCATCACGGAGGCGAAAGCCAAGCAGCTACAGCGACATGATTACCAAGTGGGGGACTTGCTGATTACAAAGCTGGGCGAACCATGTGGTTTGGCATGCATAGTTCCAGATGGAGCTGCTGGTGGTGTAGTAGTTGCTGACGTCACGAGATTTCGTGGTGACAAGAAGCGGTTGCACTTGAACTATCTGTCTCATTTTCTGAATTCTATTGCGGGTCAGAGAGAGGTTTCTAAGCGTGCCAAAGGATCGACTAGGCAGCGCATAAATTTGACCTCGTTGAGGGAAATCCAGGTTCCCCTCCCTCCGCTTAACGAACAGCGGCGGATCGCGGCGATCATGGACAAGGCGGACGCGCTGCGCCGGAAGCGTAAGCGCGCGCTTGAGTTGCTCGATAAGCTGGAGCAGTCAATCTTTTCAGACTGTTTTGGAGACGCCAAGACAAATTCGCTAGGTTTCCCAACTTCCACTCTGGGAGAGGTCGCCGATTTCTGTTCAGGAAACACATTGCCGGATGGAGAAAAGTTTAAGAACCAGTCGGATGGATTTCTGCTCCTAAAGGTTTCCGACCTCAGCCATGCCGACAACGATACGGTTATAAGGTCCGCTGCGAGTTGGCGGACGGAGCCCGGCGCGAGAGCAGGAACCTGCTTTTCGAATGCAGTTGTTTTTCCCAAACGAGGCGGTGCGATAGCGACAAATAGGAAGAGAAAGCTCCTGCGGCCCGCGATACTCGATCCAAATCTTATGGCAGTTGCGCCCCGCGCGAATATCATTAACCTGAGTTATCTGTTTGGGTGGTTCCAGCAATTCAAGTTGGAAGAAATTTCCTCAGGAAGCTCCATCCCACAGTTGAACAAGCAAGATCTTTACCCCCTGTCTATTGTGGTACCTCCCGTTGAACGTCAGAAAAAATATAGTGAACTCTGCGCCATAATTCACAAGCACAGAGATCGTCTCTTAAAGGCGCAGACGGAAGGATCAATCCTCTTCTCATCTCTTGAGCATCGCGTTTTCTGTGGCCAGTTTGAGCCATGCCTAACGACCTAGTGGTCAAAATTTAACGCTTGAGTCCGCTCAATGCGTGCTAAGTGATTGAATTTGCTAGCCGTAGAGCGGATTCAAGCGTTGGTTCGTACCACTAGCCGGCAACGATCAGATGGACCGCGAGGTCAAACTGATCGTTGCCGACTGCTTCGGCATGCTCGCCGTGGAGTTGCACGGCGAGCCCGTCGTTAAAGATCGGCGCAACGCCGCGCTTCAGGAACTCAGGCCGCGAGAAGCTGATCGAGGTCAAGATACGGAAGGGGTGAGCAAGGCGCCGTTCTTTTTTTCCGAAAACGAGCGAGCTTTCGCGAAGGAGCGGCTCGACGCCTTCCGTCTCACACGCCTCTACGACTTCGCGCCGGCCGCAGGCCTTCGCGCTCGCGGCTGGCGCTGGACAAATGCGTGATTTAAGGCCGGCGACCTGGCGCGCTGAGTTCTAACACAACGCAATCTGCACCTTGCGATTTCGCGCTGCCCCGGTCAGCTTAGCGCTGCATGTCCAACTTCGCCTTCCTCCTCCCCGAATTCCCACAGATCCACGAAGCGGCGGCGGAGGCGGAACGACAGGCGAGTGCGTCCCCCACCGCTGCGGCGTTCTTCGCCGGCAAGGCGGTGGAGGTCGCAGTAAAGTGGGCGTTCGAGAACGATCCAGGCCTGAGTCTGACATATCAGGACAATATCGCTTCTCTGCTGCACGAGCCGAGCTTCAAGCGGCTTGCGGGCGAGGCGGTGTTCGTCAAGGCCAAGCTCATCAACCGCCTGCGCAACAGGGCGGTGCACGAGGAGAAGGCTGTTTCCGCCGCAGAAGCCGGCGGCACGGTGAAGGAACTGTTCCACGTCTGCTTCTGGTTCGCGCGCACTTATGCGCGCCACGGCCGGCCGCCGGACGGGCTCGCCTTCGACGCGAGCCATCTCACTCGGCGCGACGACGCAGTCAGGAATGCCTTCGTTCACATCAAGCGTCAGCAAGCGGCATTGGAGGCTAGGGACGGAGAGCTGACCAAGCTCCTTGCGAGCAAGTCGGAGCTCGACGAGGAGCTGAAGCGCCTGCGCGCTGAAGTGGCTGCCGCCCGCAAAGCCAACGAAGCGGTGCCCGACCGACACGATTACGGAGAGGCCGAGACCCGAGACCGCTTCATCGACTTGCTGCTGCGAGAAGCCGGCTGGGCGCTGGACCGTCCGGAGGATGTCGAGTTCGAGGTCTCTGGAATGCCGAGCACCAGCGGCATTGGCTTCGTCGATTATGTGCTGTGGGGGCTGGATGGTAAGCCGCTCGGCCTCGTCGAGGCCAAAGCGACAAAGTACGGCGCCCAGAAGGGCCGACAACAAGCCAAGCTCTACGCCGATGCGCTTGAGGCGCGGTTCGGCCAGCGCCCTGTTATCTTCCTCTCAAATGGTTACGAGCACTGGATTTGGGACGATTCTGCAGCGCCGCCTCGCGCTCTTGGTGGGTTCTACAAGCGTGCGGAGTTGGAACTCCTAATACAGCGCCGGACGAGTCGCAAAAAGTTGTCAGACACAAAGCTGGACCTGAAGATTCCTGGCGCAGGTCGGCAGCTCTATCCGTTCCAGCAGCGGGCGATCCGCGCCATTGCGAAGAACTTCGAAGAGCACCAGGAGCGCAAGGCGCTGCTGGTGATGGCGACCGGGTCGGGAAAAACCATCACCACTATCGCGCTGGTGGATCTACTCATGCGAGCGGGCTGGGTGAAGCGCGTGCTGTTCCTCGCCGATCGTAGGGCGCTGGTGAAGCAGGCCAGTGACGCGTTCAAGAGGCACCTCCCGGATTCCGCGCCCGTGAACCTTGTTACCGAGCGCACCGTAGATGGCCGGGTGTTTCTCTCCACCTACCCGACGATGATGAATCTCATCGACGGGAAACAGCAGGGCCAACGCGCCTTCAGTCCCGGCCACTTCGATCTTGTCGTCATCGACGAGGCGCATCGCTCGGTCTACCAGCGCTACCGGGCCATCTTTGATTATTTCGACAGCTTCCTCGTCGGCCTCACGGCGACGCCTAAGGAAGATGTCGATCACAACACCTACGCGCTGTTCGACCTCGAGGACGGTGTGCCCACCGATGCCTACACCCTCGACGAGGCGGTGGCCGACGAGCACCTCGTGCCGCCCCAGGCGATCTCAGTGCCCTTGAAGATCGTTCGCGAGGGCCTGCGCTACGCCGAACTCAGCGAGGCAGACAAGGAGCAATGGGACCTTATCGAATGGGGCGAAGACGAGGTTCCCGACAGCATCGAGGCGGCCGCGATAAACCAGCGTCTTTTCAACAAAGACACGGTCGACCGGGTTATCGCCCACTTCATGGAGCGTGGTGTGAAGGTCGAGGGCGGCGATCGGCTGGGCAAGACCATTGTCTTTGCAAAAAATCAGGCCCATGCCGACTTCATCCAGGAGCGGTTCGATGAGGCATATCCAGATTTAAAGGGCCATTTTGCACGCATCATCACTCACGAGACTGATTACGCACAGACTTTGATCGAAGAATTTTCAAAAAAGGACAAGCCGCCGCACGTCGCGATCTCGGTGGACATGCTCGACACCGGCATCGATGTGCCGGAGGTGGTCAACCTTGTCTTCTTCAAGCTCGTGCGCTCCAAGACCAAGTTTTGGCAGATGATGGGCCGCGGAACGCGGCTGTGCCCGGACCTGTTCGGGCCCGGGCAGGACAAGGAGTTCTTCCGCGTCTTTGACTATTGCCAGAACCTCGAGTTCTTCGGCGCCAACCCCGAACTGAATGACCCCGGGCATGTCAGATCGCTGTCTGAGCGTCTGTTCGCAGCGCGGCTCGATCTCGTGCGCGCCCTTGATGCAAAGCGGGAGATCGCAGGTGGGTTCGCCGAAGAGCCGGTGGCTTATAACGCCCGCGAGGGGGACCCTCCAACGGAGACGGTCATACGCTCCGATGCGGTGAAGCAGCTGCGCGAGACGGTCGCTGGCATGCATCTCGACAACTTCGTCGTGCGTCAGCAGCGCAAAGCGGTAGAGAAATACCTGCGCCCCGAGGCCTGGACGGTCCTCGACGACGCTGCGCGCGAGGAGCTCGTCGAACAGGTGGCGCCTCTGCCGACTGCCAAGCGCCACGGCACCGAGGAGGCCAAGCGCTTCGACCTCCTGATGTTCTCCCTCGAACTCGCGCTGCTGAAGGGGTCAAAGCGTTTCACCGGACTGCGCAAGCAGCTGCTCGAGATCGTCTCGACCCTTGAAGAGCAGACCGCCATACCGGGCATCGCTGCACAAGCTGAGCTCATCGAAGCAGTCCAGGCAGACGGCTGGTGGGAAGGGGTGACGGTCCCGCTCCTTGAGCTCGTTCGCCTGCGCCTACGCGATCTCGTGCACCACATCGAGAAGCGCTCCCGAGCGGTCATCTATTCCGACTTCGCCGACGAGATCGGCGAGGAGACAGAGCACCCACTTCCCCAAGCGGGAGAGATCGATTTCGTGCGCTTCAAGCAGAAGGCCCGCGCCTTCCTGCGCAGCCACGAGAACCACATCGCTCTCCATAGACTGCGGCAGGGCAAGCCGCTGACCGCGACGGATCTCCGTCAGCTCGAGGCGATGCTGCTCGACGCCGGCATTGGCGACGCCGAGACCATAGAACGGGCACGCGAGACCAGCGCCGGCTTCGGTCGGTTCGTGCGGGCGCTGGTGGGTCTTGATCGGCAGGCCGTCAGTACGGCCTTTGGCGAGTTTATCGGCGACGGGACTGCCACCCGCGAGCAGATCGAATTCATTGGCCTCGTTGTCGATCACCTCACGCACCAGGGCGTCATGGAGCCGGGCTTGCTCTACGAGTCTCCCTTCACCGACGTCGCGCCGCAGGGACCGGACCAGGTCTTCGACGAGCCGCGCACGATCCGGCTGTTCGAGGTCATTGAGGAAATCAACCAAAGCGCGGTAGCATAAGAGGCATTGCGAGGAGCTGAGAGCAGAACGTGACGCAAATTCTCATACAATCCCGAGAATGAAATTGCTCCGGACCTTCTCAAGCCAGCGCTGCTTGAAGTGGTCGGGGATGTAAGGCGCTGAAGGATGTCGAAGTTGGTCCAAGAGACCCCCGAGTGAAATCAGCTGCTGCCCTTTATTGAGTTGGCAGCCGAACTTCATGCTGCCTCGGTCCGGACCACACAGGACCCATGCATCAGTACGTTCTAACGCGTGGCCCCAGAGGTCCCTCTCGCCGTCGTGAAGCCCTCCACCATCGTTCAGCGCGATAGTGATCCGCTGAATTTCGGTTGGTGCGTGAACCTGCTTAAACGCCCCACGCAATGTTAGTTCGTCGACATATTCTTCGGTTGTTTGGCAGAATCCGCCGGTCTGGAACTCAGTGATGCACGTTTCCACCGTCTCTAGTGAAAAAGCACGCGAAATCGCATGCCAGCATCCGTATTCGTGACAAGCTGAGATTGCGTTTGTATCCAGCAGTATCGGCGTGTCGCGTGTAATCACGCCGGCTGCGGCTCTGGAGGCATCGGACCGCCAAGCTCAACGGGCCGGGTGATCCCGTAAGCGTCACACAGTTCGCTGAGGCCGCCCTTGTCCAGATCCAGCAAGGCGGCGGCGCGCCGTGCGGTCAGATTACCTTGCTCGATTGCACTGATGATCGTGTTCACAAAGGGCGCACTAAACAAGCTGGGCAGCGTTGCGTTGCGCGCGGTCTCGTTTCGACCGCGACCAGCTGCCACCAGATCCGCCTCAGAGACAGAGCCGAGTTCAGGGCATCGACCCAAATTGACTAAGCGCCACTTCAAGGCACGACTGGAGACTCCAAGCACGGCTGCCGCTTCAGTGAGCCACTGCGCATGATCACCGCGAGGAGCGCCAATTTTGGCAAGTGCGCGTTCTGGCATCAGCAGCGCCGACGCGAAATTGTCAGCCAGATGCTCGATACGCTGATTGCGATCGCGCTTCTGCGACCGTGTTTGCAGGGCCGGTGCATCCCAGACATCGACAGAGGATTCGATGCGGACCGGCTGCATCTCGTTCCACGTCAGGATGTGAAAGAACTCGTGCGCGAGGTCGGAATTCCGCCGCGCGAAGCTTTCGGACCGATTGATCAGCACCGCGTTTAGCTGCGGCAGGTGACAGGCCGCTCCAGAGATCCCAGGCGTGGCATCCACCATCAACACGAGGATATCGAGCTTCGCCTCCATGACGTCAGCGAGCCTGAACGCCGGGGTCTCACCGAGCCCGAGATGTTCGGCCACAGCTTCGCCCGCGAGCGCAGCCTCCTCGAACGAACTCATATAGGTAAGGCGAAGATTGGGCAGCAGCTTGTGCAGGCGGCTCTGTCCGACCGTGCTGAGTTCGCGGTATGCACCAATCCACTCGCCTGCGCGCTCCTCGAACGCATCAAGAATGTCGGCAGGCACATCCTTCTGACGCCAGGAGAACGCGCTCTTCCCCATCAACAGGAACGGGTTTGTGATACGCTCGAGGGTCTCACCGAAATGCTTGAGAATCGTCATGAGTTCGGCAGCCGTGAGACGACGCGTCCCGGCTTCGATCTGTGAAACGATTTGTCGGCTGTTGAGGTCAAGGAGGGTAGCAAGTTCAGCTTGCTGCATGCCCTTGCCCTCACGCAACGCTTTGATGCGCTGGCCGATATGGGTGTGATTCATGGTGGGCATCCCGGCAGTGTGTATCCTTGCGGAGATAAGAGCGCAAGGAAACGTTGCGTTCCTGTTTGCGCGGAGAAGGGTGAACAGGCAATGACCCTGCGTAGCGATTGCTCGGGATTGTCACCGGTGTGACCTCGGATCATACGCTCCTGCCCTTAGGGTTAAGGCGCTGGGCGTTGGCCGCGAAAATCGTCGCCTGCTCCTCCCGCTGCAAGTTCTAGCGGTCGCCTCCCGGATCTACGTTCCAACTGACCCGCCGTCGGCCGGGAGAGGGTTTAGGCTGCCTCGCCGAACAGGATCTGCGCGTCACCGAGCCACGCCGCGGCCGCCTCCAGCGTCGGGAATCGATGCTCGACGCAATCGAAGGGGCGGGGCCGGGTCGCCGCCGGCAGGTCTTCCAGCAGCTCGGCGCACCATCCGGTCGGAGCGCCTCCGGCCGTGGTCTCGCGAACAACGCCGCCGACGATGACCCCGTCCAGGGCCAAGTCGTAGCTGCCGGGCGCCAAGTGGTGCAGCGTGTATGTCATCGGTTGATCAGAGCTCCAGGCGCCTGGATCGCCGCCCGGAGCGCCGCATCACTGTACGGCGTCTCGGCCCGGCGCATGATGATTTGTTTCAGCCTTTCCACGCTATCCGGAGCCGCAAACGTCTCGGCCAGCCGCTCATTGTTGCGCCCGAGATAGGCCCGTCGGCCCGCGTCGCGCGCATTCGCCAGAAGCGAGAGGCCACCGGTCTTCAACGCCGTGAGACCCTGCTGCGGTAGGGTCTCGCCACCGATCTCGGCTCGGTACTGAGCGTTGAAGTCGGTCGGGCTGCCCTGCGGCTTGCGCTGACCGGTGGCGCGCAGGGTCTGCAGAAGATCCTCCATCGCCGCGCGGGCGCCCGGGCTGTTCGGCAGGGCGCCGAGCACCGCTTCCAGGTTGGTCTCCTGCTGATCCGTGCCGGCGAAGTCCTTCGCGTAGCGGGCACCACCCCCTTGGGCCTCGCCGCCGACCAGCCGTGTCATGCTGGTATCGGCCTGGTTCGCGAGACGCTGGCGGATCAGCTGCGCCGTCAGCTCCGGATCGCGCGCGGCGAGGCGCGTTACGGCGTCCGTGAGCTCGCCCTGGCCGCCGACGTTCAGGTGCGGACTGCCCGCGCCGGGGAGCACCGCCTGCCCGGCCGCGTCGGTGCTGGTCGCCTCGGCCACGCGCCCAAGCGGGCCTTGCTCCAGCGGGGCCAGGTTCTGCTGCCGCGCCTGCGCCTGCGCCGTCAGCGCATCGTCGTAGGCCTGGACGCCACCCCGGGCCGGATCGCGGGCGATGGCGCGGGCCTCGGTTGCGCCGGTGCCGTACAGGCCTGCCGTCTGCGAGCTGAAGCCCGGGTTGTTGCTGTTCCCGAGCGCCACGCCGCGGTCGCGCATGTCCTTCGTCACGGCGTCGATGACCGAGACGGCGTTGTCGGGCTGATCCCGGTATGTCGGCCCGAGCACTTCGTCGCCCCGCAGCCGACGGAGTGAGGCCTGGAACGCGGGATCGCGGGCGATGGGGTCGAAGTCGGCCGGGTCGAGCACGTGCCGCCCGGCGGCGTCGTAGGCCGGGCGCGTCGCGGTGTTGATGCCCTGGCGGACGTCATCGATTGCCGCAGTCGCCGTCTCGGCCGCGCGTGGCCCGAGCGTTGAGGGAAGCGCGCTCTGCGGCCCGACGGCGTCGAGGGAGTTACCCACGGCTGCCCGCATCTGATCGGGACGGGCCGCCATCATCCCGGTCAAGGGGGCGCTCTGTGGCGAGCCCTCCACAAAGCGCTGAACGTCGGCCAGCTTGGTGGCCCCATTGGTGCCCTGCTGAACGGCCTCCGGGCCTGTCAGATCGACGCCGATGCGGCGGCCTGTGTCAGCCACCCCCTGGGAGGCCTGCCACTGCGCTTCCGTCATGTCGCGAGGGATCGCGGAGCGGATGGTGCGGTCGTGCGCGTCGGCCCGGGCGCGCACCGCCGCGGTGCCGGCGCCCCCCATGATGGCCCCTATCAACCGGGCCACAGGTTCGGCGGCCGTGCCCTTCGTGGCCTGGCCGGCCGTCTCGGATGCGACGGCGGGCACCGCCGTTTCCATGATCTTGCGCACGAGACCGCCGGGGCCGATGGCGGCGCTCGGCGCAAACTCGCCGATGGTCTGCGCGTAGGCGCCGGCGGTCGTCTGCGGCTTGTAGAACGGCCCGGTCGCGGTCTCGACGCCGCGCTGGATCGCGCCCGAGGTCGGCAGGCCGCCGCCCGAGCCGATTCCGGTGTACATGCGGTCAAAGTCCGCGCGCTCGGGCGTGCCGGCCTGGGGGCCGTAGCCGGTCCAGTCCATGACTTTGTGCCCGACGCCGAGCATGATCCGGTCTACCAAGCTGCCGCCCATCTCCTGAACGTCACCGGGCAGTCCAGCGAGGCCGATGGTCCCCTTCGCCACCCCGACCGGGGCGGCCTTAGCGACGTCGAGGGCGACGGACGGAGCCGCCGGCGGGGGCGAGGCCAACGGACCCTCTCCCGCTGTTGGGGAGGGTGGCGAGGCCACCCGGAAAGCCGCCCATGGATCTGCGGTGCTGCCGGATTGTGGCGTCGGCTGGCGGAAATCCGCCCACGGATCTTCGGCCATTACGGGACTACTCCGGTGCTGCCATCAGGCAGGAGGATTGGGGTGCCCTTCGGCAGGGCACGGGCCTCCTCGGGCGTCGCAACACGCACAGGGGCAGGCGGTGTGCCGGGCGCCGCAGCAGGCCGAACGCCCGCCGGACCGGCCAAGCGTTTGACGGCCTCGGCATAGGTCGCGAACTGGCGCCGCTTGGCCGCCGTGACGCCTGGCGCCTCACCGGGGACCGGCACCAGCTCGGCCATCTTGCGTTCGTATTCGCGCTCGGTGACGCCCTGGCCCGATTGCGTCAGAAGCTGCATCGGCAGGGCCGTGCGCACGTTCTGGAAGAACACCTGGCCGTCCGGGCTCATGTTCGTCGTCAGCTCGGGCGACAGGATGCTCGGAAGGGTCTCGGCCGCGCTGCGCAGCGCCGTGTCGGTGCGGGTCGGCAGCTTGCCGGTGTCGAAGGCCGTCAGAATGTCCCGCGTCGCGCCTTCGACCATGTCGGCCGCGTAGCCGGCCCGACCCTGCGCCTCGGTCGCCTTGCTGAACTCGCCGGGCGTACCGGTGGCCTGCCCGCTGTAGACCGTCGACTGCGCCGGCAGCTCGGCCCCGGTCTGCGTATCGAACAGCTTCCCGCCCACGCCCGGCACCGCCGTGCCCTTGGCCCCGTTCGGCCCGGTGTAGTTCGTAACCTTGCCGGTGACATCGGGCAGCACGGGAGCCTCGCCGACCGCATCAGCCCGGAAGGCTATGCGCGGTCCGGCGGACGTCTGGACCTGCTCCACCGGCACGTCGTGGAGCGCCGAGGCTCGCTGTTCGTTCTCCGGCAGGCGGCCGAGGATCGCCGCCTTGAGCTGGTCGCTGCTCAGGACCGGGGCGTTGCCCTGCGCCGCGGCCATCGAGGGCAGGCCGATGGTGCTCGCCACCTCATCCGGTACCATTGGCCGAACCTGTCCCGGGCTCAACGATCCATAGAGCGACGCTATCGTGGTGCCGCGGGTCGTGTTCGCGTTGGTGGCGATGGCCCTGACATTGTCGGCGGCGTTCGTGGTCCGCGCGGTGGCATTGTTCATGCCGACAGCTTCAAGGCTTTGTGACCCCGTCTGGAGCCCGGCCGCCGTGGCGCGCCGGTCGAAGCTCGGGTCGTTCGGATTGTCGAAGAGCTGCGCGATCCGCCCGGCCTTCTCCTTGATCTCAAGGGCTTTCTGGCCGGCGAGCTGGTCGTCGGCGCTCGGCGGCGCCAACGCGCCGGCGATGTTCTGGAAGCCCCGGCCAATGCCCTCGTCGTTGTAGAAGCGGCTCAATCGAACAGCCATCGCGGATCCTCGTCAGTGAAGGGTATGCGGCGCGGCCGCGGGGGCGTCGAAATCATGGCCAAGCCCGGCCGCAAGGCGCCGGTAGCGCGTCACCGCATCGGCCTCGGCCACCAGGATCGAGGCCCAATCGGTCCAGATCGGCAGTAGGTCCCGGTGCGTCTGCGGGAGGTCGGCCAGGTCCATGCCGAAGGTGTGGAGGATGTTGCTGGCGCAGCTCAGGCCCATGTTGACGGTCTCGGGCTGCGGCCACGTGCCGAAGTGCTCCGTCGCAACCGGGGTCACGACGGCGAGGGCGATGGCCGCCTGACGGATGGCCTCCGGAGAGGCGCGCGTCATGTCGAAATCCTTCGCCGCGGTGATGATCGTCCGCAGCGCCAGGTCGAGGTTGCCGGGAATGTCGTTCCCCTCGGCGGCCAAGCCGAGCCGGACCGTCACGACGGCCAGCACGATTTCAGCGGGTACGGTGGCCTCGTCTTCCATCACGCCACCTTGGCGCCGACGGCTTCGAGGATCTCGGTTTCCAGGATCTCACGGAAGACCGGGTGGAACCCTGCAATCGAGTCGTCCCGACGCTGTTCGGCCCGCTCCTTTACCGCCCGGCGCAGGAGAATGTTGCGCAGGTCATTCCGGAAGATCGCGGCCAAGTCGGCCAAGTCGGCAATGATGTGTGGCGTACGGGCGGCACGCTGTTCGGGTGTCTCGCTCCAATGGAATTCGAGACCAAGCAAGGCGTCCAGGCCGAGCTGCATCCTGTCGTACGGATACTCCGCTTCCAGCGCCTCGCGGATCGGATTGCGAGCCTTGTTGCCCGCAGCCATCAGCCGGTCGGTCTGGTCGTGCGTAGGCCTCGGCCCGTCGAACTTCGATCCGGTGACGAGAAGGCAATCCAGCATCCGAATCAGCGCCGCGGGGGCCTCGTCGCCTCGGGCCTCGTCGTAACACCGGCACACCAGGGCGACCTGCGCCTCTGTTTCGAGCTCCTCCGGAGACGGCGCTGCGGCCCCTGCGATGAGGCTGAGGGCGTTCTTAGAAGCGTGCGGCTCTGAGGTAGCCATTCGATGCGCGGCCCCGTGTCGGAAGATCTAGCGCATTGTACACCTCACAGCTCAGCGTAACAAAGAGAAAAATCCACCTTCCATAAATAAATACGCCGCATAATCTGGCTGATTAGTGACATACAACTGATATACAGCCCGGTCGAAGCTGTTTTTACTTACCAGGTTTCCGACCTGGGATTTCTGGAGAGGCGCATTTTTCTCGGCGACTGTGGTGCCGGTTTCGCGAAGGTGGGGGGAGTGCCCGGCAGGGGGCGGCCCGGCCCCGGGGCAGGGTGCCTGACCGTCGAGCGGCGGAGATGACCCTTGGCGCGTCGAGGTCGTCAGGCGCACAATGCCCGCCCGCCACAGGAGATCGACCCCATGTGCCTTCCGGCCGACATGCGCGCCCGCGTCCTGCGCTCCACCCTCGACACGGTCGCGGATGAGATCCGCCAAGCCGGTCTCACGCCCGCGCTGGCCGTGCGCCTCGCTGCCATGATGGCCGATGCCCGCCGGCACGCCTTGGACCTGGAGGAGACGCTACGGCCTGTCCCGGCCACGATCCCGCCGAGGCCGTCACGGCGCTTCGTGGGTCACAGCGAACCCGGATCGAACGTCATCGCCCTCCGGGCCGGCTAGGCCCGCTCAGGCCGCCCGGTCGAGGATGCGAGACACCTGAACGGCGGTCCACGTGCCGCCGCGCGCCGTCTTCACGTTCCGGTCGTTCAGCTCGGTCGCCACGGTCCGCATCGAGGCGCCCTTGGCCTGCATCTCCCGGATGACCGGGAGGACGTTCGCGGCGAAGTCGTCGGCCTTGGCGGCCAGGATCTCGCGGCCCTTGGCCGATGCCTCGGCAAGGTTCGTCCGGTTGCCGAGCACGCCGCGGCCAACCATCGGCGCCAGCGCGGCCCGGGTGCGGGCCGAGATCAGCGCGCGCTCCTTCTCGGCCAGGGCGGCATAGATGTGGAGCATGAAGGGGTCGGCGTCGGCGCCGAGCTCGGCCACGATGAAGGGGACCCGCTGCGCCATCAGGCCGGCGATGAAGGCCACATCGCGGGACAGGCGGTCGAGCTTGGCGACCACGACGGGGCACTTCAGCTTCTTTGCCCGGGCGAGCGCCTTGGCGAGCTGCGGCCGGCGCTCCAGGGCGTCCTCGCCCTTGCCCGAGGCGACGTCCGTGAACTCTTCCACGATCTCGAACCCGTGAGCCGTGGCGAAGGCTGCCAGGGCCGCCCGCTGCGCATCGAGGCCAAGGCCCGACTTGCCTTGCCGATCCGTCGAAACGCGGACGTAGGCGACGACCGGCTTGGTCAGGGGCAGTCCGGGATGGTTCGTGCCGGTCATGGGGGTCTCGATCTCGTCTATAACAACCTTATGCGACCGTTTTAGAATGTTACGCAATCGATTTCTGGACGTTCGGCGCCGATTTCTGGCCCCTCGCGCTAGGCCGACCCGGAACGCAAAAGGGCGCCGGTCAGGGCGCCCCTCTGGTCTCGATGCGGGATGGCCTCGGCTACGCCCAAGGGCGACGCTCACACCCAAGACGCTGCGCCACGAGCGCCAGTTCGAGGATCATCCCGCGGGGGCCGACGATGTCAGCGGCACGCCAAGTGCTGCCCCCGAAGTCGGATGCAGGCTCGCACCTCGGACCGGAGAGACCCGCAGCCCCTACGGCGGCCTCCACTTCGACCGCGAAGGCCGCCATCGTGTCATGATCGGCCAGAAGTTCGAGGCAGGCGTTTGGGCACGGTTCCTCGGCGCCCGGGTCATAGTGGCCGGTCATCCGGTAGCGCAGGTGCAAGCCGTCCGCTGCGAGGGGATGCGTGAAAAGGTCGAGCGTCTCCGGCTGCGTCGCCAGAGGCGACACGGTGCTGCATTCCGACATGATTGGGGGTCCTAGCCGTAGTTCAACGGCGGGTGTTCGTCCGGAGGCCCCGGACGCGATCAAGAAGCCGCCTCGCGACAGATACGTCAAGCCTCATTTTCAAACGATACCCTGACATTCTGTCATTCATAAAGCGATTGCAAGTATTGTATGTCGCTGTCGATAGACAAAATGGACAATGACAGGCAACACATTCAATAACTTAGTCGAAGATGTCTGCCGCGGTGTCCTGCGCCCGAGCGACATGCCCCCGCTTCAGATCCGCGATCATCGCCTCAACCTCGTCTCGGGTGATCTCGGAAAGGGGCTTGTCGCGGTCAGGTGCCGGCTTCCCATCGTGGCCGGCGACATAGAACAGCGCCTTGAGCGCCGATGCTTTGGCCGTCGCCGATGCCTTCGGGTCGCGGCAGATCCCAACGGCGGTCTCGTACGCGAGCACCGCGCCTTCCGTTTCCATACGTTCCTGAAGGTATCGGCGCGCCTCGGCGGGGGTCATGTCGTGATGGTCGCTCATTCGAAGATATCTCCGGTGTGAAGGGTTGCCGGGTGTTCCGACGCGACGGCGTGCTGGTGCTTTAGCTCGGCGAGGATTGCATCGAGCTCGGCCAGCTCGGCGTCATGAGCGCCCGGCGCGTCTGGCCGTGCGATGATCTCGCGGATGGCTCTGGCCTGGTCGGCCATGTACCGGGCTGCGGATCGCGCGCCGGGCGGACCAGGCCGATGCGTGCTTTGCCATCGGTCGTAGCGCTCCCGCTGCTCCGGGGTCATCGAGGCGAGGCGCTTGGCCAGCTTCCGCGCGCGCTGGTTCACGTCGGCCAGCTTCCGCTCGAACCGTTCGGTGTCGACCGCGGGGACCTGAGCGACGTGCCAGCGCTTCCCTGCCGGAGTAGCGCCACCGTGGAGCCGGCACCGGCCCGACCCGTTCGCCATCGGCGGGTTCTGGCAGGGCTGGCCGTCCGACCGCTTCGTGGCCTCGCACTTTGGCCCGTCCCTGCGAAGGGCGTTGAACCGTAGGCACGCGGCCCGGCCCATCGCCCGGAAGCGGGCCGAGCGGCGCCACGCGACCTGCCGCGCCGACGCGGGCGCGTTCGTCCCGAACCCCCGCTTCACGTTGCGGCCCCGTGAACTATCCGCCGAGACGGCCGCACCGTTGGCCTGTCCCTGTCCCGACCATCGATTTCATATTCATAGAGAGGCAGGCGGCCACAGGGCCAGCGAAGCGGCCTGCCCTCTATATATAAGGGGCGACTTCCGGACTTCCGCCGGATAACTTCCGTGTGAAAAATCAATGACTTAGGGTATACACTTCCGGATCTCCGGCACAACGTCCGCAAATAACCTCCGCTCAACGATTTCAAGGACTTAGCGGGCAACGTCCGCAAATCACCCAGAGACTTCCGCAAACCTCCGGTCATGAGAAAATCCCGTCACCGGGCGTTGCCTCGTCCGTTTCGGCCGGCGTGTATGTCACACGGTAGCCTCTCGCCTTGGTGCTCTTGTTGAACACGCACAGCTCGATCCGACCGGTATCCGTCCAGGCTCTGAGCGCCGCCGCTGCCGCATCACGCGAAAATCCGAAGTCATCGATCATGCGCTTGATCGCCTGCCGCTCGCCGCCCTGCGCCCCTAAGCACCACGGCGCTTTGGCGTCCCATGCCGCCCGCATCGCCACCAACACCCGGGTTTCCATGTCGGGCGCGGGGTTGGCCTCCGAACCTATCGACACGATGCAGCGGCTGGGCACGAGGCTGGAGCCGCCCTCAACCTCAACCACGTCGAAGCGGTAGGACTCCTCCCATCCGTCCGGACCGTCCTTCATCTTCTCGCACCAGAGCTTGCCGCTGGCGTGTGCCTTCTCCTTCGACAGCTTGTGAACGAAGTCGCCTGCGCCGGTCAGCACTCCCGACCCGCGCAATCTGCCCTTCTGGTTGGCGTGGTGCACGCCGAGGACGACGCACCCGAATTCGTCCTTGACGGCGTCGCACTGCTGCACGAACAGGGACATCGGAGCTTGTAGGTTCTCGTCTGCGCCCGGCATGGCGCGCGAAACGGTGTCGACCACCACGAGGCAAGCGCGGCCGACGCCGAGATGGATCGTGCGGGCGAGCTTCCTGACCTGCGCCGGCTCCATCATGTTGATGCTGACCGGAATGAGCCGAAACCGGCTTGCGGCCAGGTCGGCCTCTGATAGGCCGTTCCGCCTCGCCCATGCCAGTATCCGAGGCCGCATACCGTGCGCGCCCTCGCCCGCGATATAGACGACGCAGGCCATAGGATCGGCATCGACGGCGTAGCCGTGGCAGTCCGCCTTACCGGTGGCGAGGGTCATCGCCCAATCAAGGGCCATGAAGCTCTTTCGCGATCCAGGGTCGCCGTACAGGAAGCCAAGGCTTCGCTCTGGAAGGTATCGCTCGATAAGGTACCGCAGCGGCGGCCGGCTGATAATCTGGCCGGGGGTCAGCATCTCGAACACGTCTGGAGCGATCGTCGCGGCTACTGCCACCTCTGACGCGGCAGCAAGACGCGCAAGCTCTTCATCGAACCATTGCTCGCCCGGCGCGAACGATCCGTTCCCGTTCGCGGCGGCCAGCCGGTAGAGGTAGGCCGCTCCGATTGAGTGCGGAGCCCTGAACGTCTCCCAACACGCTTCGGACACGCCGAGTTTGTAGTCGCCGCCTTCCCACCGCGACGCCCATTCGTGCCAGATCTCCCGGCCCGCTTCGTCGTCATCGATGCAGGCCCCGTGGATGGCTTCGCCTACCTCCACCATGGAATCGTAGGACGGGAACAGGGCTGCGGTGTTCGGGATCGCAGCGACTGCCTTGCGGACGAGATCGATGCGGCCTTTCAGCTTCGTCTGGTCGACGGCCTCGCGGTCCGTCAGCGTCGCGCCTTTCTCCGTCGTGGCGGCCGGGAGCCTGTTCGCCAGTCGAGCGAAGAAGCAGTCGACCTGCTGCCGCATCACCAGCGTGAGCTGATCCCGAGCCACGGGGGGCCGCCGCCATTCGTAGGGTTTGCCGGTCCCGCTATGGGTGCCTGCGACGACGGCCTGCTTCGGTTTGGCCAGCACTTCGACACGGTCAGGCTTGGCGCCAGGCCCCTTGAAGGTGACGAGCATGAAAGGAAGCGTCTGTTCGATCCGATACAGCAGCAGCCGCTTCGGCCATGCCCCGACACGGCATGGGGCCGGTCCTAGGATCTCAAGCGCCTCGGCCTCGATGCTGTCGGCTGTCGCTTCGTCCTGCGCATCGATGTCGAGAATGACGAGGCCCCCGTCATCGGCGAGCCCCACACCGGTACCCATAGCGGCCCACCGATCAAGGTCGGCCTCCGTGGTCTCGTGGACCTGCCAACCGTAGAGGCCGGTCCACAGACCGTCTGGACGCTGTACGCCGGGCGCTTTCCCTCGGTCGTCGCGACCGCCCGCCAGCTTCTGCGCCAACTGGCATGTCGGGGAGAGCTCGACGCCTGGCGGCACGATGGGCACGAGGCTGCGGTAGCCGAGATCCCACCAGAACCGGAAATCATTCGGCGGGCCCTGTACGTGTTCAGTGTCGAGCTGGCCTTCGGATGCATTGTCCAACGGCGCGGGGGCCGCTACATTTGGCTCGTACATCTCAAGTCCTTGAATGCTTAAGCCAGACGGCCAGACGCCCTGCCACGGGGGTCCTGGCCGTTTCGGTTTTGAGGGTGCACGTGCTGCAGCGCTGGTCCGGAGCTTTGCTCGAACGCGTCCGTGCGATCCTGTCGGAAGGTTCGCTGTGTTCGAGAGCTCACGGCCGCAGCGCGGATCGCGCTACCTCGAGGCGGCGAGCACGAGCGGCAGCGCCCCGATCGGATGGCGTCCACGGCTGCGCGCGATTGAGGAACGCGATCAGACTGCCGGTCTCGACAAGGGTCCGGCCGGCGAGCCGGACGAAGGTCAGCTCCCCCTCTTTTTCGGCCTTGTACAGAGCGGCTTCCGAAATCTGGGCGATCTCGCTAGCGGCCCCGAGCTGCTGATACGGCCGCTCCTGCCAAGGCATCCGCAGAGAAGCCTTCGGGGGCTTCCTGGTGGTAGGTGGTACAGTTGCAGCGACGTGCTTTCGCGACGCGCCGTGCTGGTCCCCGCTGATTTTTTTGCTCTGCATGTTCGCCACCCGTGTCGATGATGACGGGAGAGAACCATGAGACCGAGACGGCCGGGAGATACGAAGAATGACCCCGACCTAAGATATTGCTGTATTTAGGTTTCTGACGGAATGTCCGAGATCCCGCGAGGTACAGTCCGCGGGCTATCAAGGCGTTCTTTCGTGGCTTTGATCGCGGCGCGCGTTGTCAGGAGCTTGCGCTTGACGGCTTCGACATTCGCGACAGGCCGGCCCGCGTCCTCGGCAAGTTGCTCGGCCAGTTTTGCGGCATGGCCGCGGCGCCCACGGCCCTCAATGGCCCGCACGATCCAGAGCGTGTCATCGCTGGACGTCTGCCCCCACCGCCCTGCCCCGTTTTCGCGTTCTTCGTATATCGGGCGCGGCGGGCCGTACGCCGGCACGAGGGTGCCGTCCCTGAATACCGCGCGAATCGCCGCGAGACCGACGAGACGGTGCGTTATGACGGGCCGTTCAACCCTCGTCGTCCCGGCCACCGCATCCCCTGACGGCCGGCCCATGATCCGCCCGCCCTTAGTGAGCTTCGATCGGGCTCGCGGCGGCTTCTTCACGCTGCCACCTCGGCAACGGAACGCAGCGGCGTCGCCTCGATCGGTGCCAACGGCGTTACCGCCCGGCGCGCGAGCTCCTCCGTCGCGTCCACGATGTACGCTGAGTAGTGCTGTTCGATCATTCCCACGCTGGTGTCGTGCAGCGCCGCGACCAGCCGCACCGGGACGTTGACGCTCAGCGCCCGGACAATCGAGCTATGCCGGAGGCACAACATCACGGTGTCGGTCGGCAGCCCCGCCAAAGCGCGAGCCTTGGCCCATTGCCGGGCCGGCACGAACGATGAGCCCCAAGGCCGACGCTCGACGCGCTCCCATTCGACGGGGCCGACCTGCTTGCTGATCCAGTGCAGCAGCAGAGGCTCATCCCCGCGGCGGTTCGAGATCACATGTTGAAGCCGGCCGATGACGTCGGCGCCGACCGGCACCGCGATCGGCGTCGGCTTCTTGGCGGCGCGACCCTTCCGGGACGGGGGAACCATGATGCGGCATCGAGCGGATTGAACGTCGGAGACTGTTAGGCGCTCGATCTGGGAGAACCGAGCCCCCGTCGCGGCCATGACCAGAACCAGCCGTCCGAAATCGCCGGTCGAATCGATCTCGAAGGCGGCGTCGATGAGCTTGCGAATCGCTGCGTCCGGCAGAACCTGCTTCCGGGCGTTGGCATCGGCAGGAAGTGCTTTCGTCCCGGATTTGACCTCGGCCGCGACCGTGGCCGGGATCGCCTGACGGTTCGCATCGATCGCGGCGTTCAGGGCAGCCCGCAGATCGTTGAGCAGCCGGTTCACGCTCGTCTGCGCATAGTCCGTCGTGAGCCGCTCCCGCCAACCTTGGATCGCGCGGGCCGTCAGCTTAGAAATCTCGAGGGCCGCGAATCGCTCATCGGCGAGCACGTGCTTTCGCAGACGACCGGCCGTGCCGATGTCGCCTTTCGAATGGCGCTTCGATCGGGCCGCGATGTACGCCTCGACGGCCGACCGAACGGTGGGCGCTGAGACGTCCTCCGCTTCCGGATCTCCGTTCGCGATCTGCGCGGCCTGTATCCTGGCCCAGGCCAGGGCCGCCGTGACGGCAGAGGGGAAGCTGAGTGATTCGGCGCTCGCTCCGGCATCGTCGGCGAGGCCCAGGCGCGCCTCTGCACGCCTGCCGTGCACAACAACTTTCGCGACCCAGGAGCCCGGACCGCGTGCAGATCGACGATAACCGAGATAAACGCCCCCGCGCCCGCCGGACACACCCTGCCAGTACGGGTTCTTGCTGGGCGCCAGCTTCGCTCGCTTGGCGGGGCTGTCGATTATCGAAGGCTGCGCCATGCCGCGTCTCACAGATCGTCTCACACTGAGGTCGAAACGAACTATAAGACAGGTGACGAAATAACGCTAGCATTGCAGCGGTATAGCAACCTCATATTTCTCAGAAAGACCCTGCCGTATCCCTCTCACGGATCAGACCGGGGTTCGATTCCCCGTGGGCGCGCCAAGCACTTCCCTCTTCCCGCACGACAGATCCGCTGGTGCCCGAGCGTTCGGGCGCGGCCGAGATCCTGCGCGGTCCGTTGTCCGTCAATTCGGGCGTAGGACCTGGGCGCCGAGGCAATGGGCGGCCATGGCGTTCAGCCGATGGGCCGGAATCCGCTGGATCGGGCGCTGGTCCGTGTCCGACTCTACGCGAAGGTAGCCCGGGTCAAATTCGGCGAAGGCGGACAGGGCCGCCAGATCGGGAATGGTGAGGCGCCGGTCCCGGAGCTCGATGAGCCCATCGCCGCGCAGCTCCTGCAGAACCCGGTTGACGTGGACGTTCGAGAGGCCGGTGGCGTCGGCGAGATCGCCTTGGGTCAGCGGCAGCGCGCAGCTGTTGCCGGTCGTCCGCCCCACCCGCTCCTGACGAACGAAGAGTTCGCAGAACAGGTGAGCGATCCGCTTCACGCCGGGCTGGCATCCGAGATTCACCACCCACTCGCGCAGGGTCGCCTCGTCGACCAGCGTGCTGAGCCGCAGGGCACAGGCCACCGCGGGGGCGGTGTCCAGGAGGTCGGCGATGGTTTCGGATGCGAGGTGAACCGCCTTGCAGGGCGACAGGGTGACAATGCTGTGGTCCATCCGCTCCAGGAGGGAGGCATCCAGGTCGCAGAGGTCGCCGGGCAGCAGGAACGCCAGGATCTGACGCCGGCCGCTGACCCGCGCCTTCTGGCGGCACGCCACCCCGTCCACGATCAGCCAGAGACCGTCCGGCTTGTCGCCCTCGCGCACCAGCGGGGTGTGCGGGTCGAGGCTGCGCCGCTCCGCGCTGATCCGTTCCAGCCTCGCCCGGTCCGCCTCCGACAACTCGACGAAGCTCTCGAGCTTTCGCGTGACGGGATTCGGTAAGCGTGCAGGCGCGTTGTCCGTCCGGTTCATGCAGTCTTCACTCGTGAAACCCGGTGGATGACCGAACTTAAGTAGTTCTTATGTCTATGAATGTTAGCGATCGAATGTGGCGTATTCAATCATCGATACACGAATTGTCGACAATCGGACAAATTATGCTGCGTTGAGAATGCGAGTCCGTGCAGCGAAGACGCCTTAGAACAGCAAGGTCCCGAGGCGGTGCCGCGACGTCGCGATCGGACGTCGTTCCGGGCGCGGCGCGCATGCCGGCGGGACCCTGCGCCCGGTCGGCGTGCCATCCCGGCGCCGGCAGGCGTTCCAGGAGGGGGGCTGGCCGCGATAGGACAAGCTGTCCGGCTGACGGCCGCGCCCTCGCCATGCGATGAGCGGGCATGATCCGGGTCATCAAGCACATTCTCGTCGAGCCCACGGCGGACCAGCTCCCGCGCCTGCGCCGGATTCAGGCGGCGGTCCTCGCCCGATTTCCGGACGCCACCACGGAGATCGTCCCCGGCCTGCTGGACGACGACCTCGTGGTCGAGGTGCGGCTCCCGCTCCTCCACCTCCTGGCCTGGCGTGGGGCGCGGGAGGCCTGGGGCGACTTCCGCCCCGCCGCCGACGGGACGCCGCTCGAGCATCCCGAGGGGCTGCGCGACGCCGGACCGGCGTGAATCGGCGCGGGCGGCAGGCGCCATCCCCAGCGGAGTGTTCACGCTTACGCGAGGACTTGCGGACACGCTTGTGCGCCGTATTCCAGCAATCGTCCGTCCGGCCCCCAAGTGGACCCTCACGATTGTTAGACCGAGCCCAGCAACGCGCCGGATCTCGCGGCCCTGCGCCACAAAAGCCATACGTTAACATTTTGCTAACAGGACCCGTTTGGCGTGATTGACAGGGGAGGGAAATTGCAACTTTGATAAATCCGTGTCGTGGGTTGTCCGCCACGAGGATGGATCGCAGAAATGAGCTGGCTTTCGCTCCGCAAATTGACCGCAAGTGAAAGCAAGGCACCGTCTTCCCAACAGACCGATGCGTTGTTGCGCGCTCCAATACAGGACGTGCCTTTTATCCGAATTGCTGATGAGGCCGAGACGACGGAGCCTTCACTGGACAGTGAAGACCTTTCGCTGGATTCTCTTGGGCAGCACAACGAGAGCCTGCGGTTCCGCGTGGCCGAAATGTCCGAGCGGCTCGACGACCTGAAGTCGCTCCAGGCGGATTTCTCCGCCCTGCTCGTGCCGATCGTGGCGATCACCGAGGAGCTTCCGCGGGCCAAGGTCCGGACGGCGGAGCTCGAGACCCTGCTGGCGATGGAGCAGAGCACCGGCGCCACCCTCCGGCGCGATCTCGCCGACGCCACCGGGCGCCTCGCCGCGGCGACCAACGACGTCGCCGCCGCCAAGATCCAGCTGCACCACCTCGAGACCAGCCTCCAGGCCCGCGACGCGGCGGCTGAGGAGGTGCGGATCGCCCTGCGCGACAAGACCCTGCAGGCCGAGAACCTGGAGCGGCGCCTGTTCGCCGAGACCGAGCAGAGCCGTGCCCTGCAGGGCGAGAGCAAGGCGCTGCGGGTCGAGGCCAAGGCCCTGGACCAGGCCCTGGCCCGCTCCGACAGCGAGCTGCAGGACCTGCGCGAGAGCCGGCACGCCCTGGACCGGGACAACCTCCGGCTCCAGAACCTGAGCGAGGCCCAGGCGGCCCAGCTCGCCGAGCTGACCGCCCGGGCCGAGGAGTTCGAGGGTCAGGCCGAGTCCAACCGCGTCGCCCTGCACAACGTCGAGCAGCAGCTGGCCGCCGAGGTCGCCGCCGCCCAGAAGGCGGAGGCCCAGTACGAGGCCGAGGTCGCCAACCATCGCACCGAGCGCGCGAGCCTCGCCATGCGGGTCGAGGCCGCCACGAGCCGCCTCGCCAACACCGAGCAGATGCTGTCCCAGCTGCGCACCCAGCTGCGCGAACGCGACGAGGCCGGCCGCTCGGCCGAGCGCGGTCTCAAGGAAGCCTCCATCGAGCGCGTCACCCTGGAGCGTCGGCTGGAGAGCGCCCAGGTCGATCTCGCCCGCCAGAACGAGCGCTTCCTCGAGATGCAGCGGGCGCGCTCGGAATTCGAGCACCGCTGCGAGATGCTGACCAAGGCGATGGCGGCCAAGGATGCGGCCCTGGAGCAGGCCCTCGGCCGGGTCTCCAGCCTGTCCGACCGCATCGACCACCTCGTCCACCGCCAGGAAGTGGAGCGCGCGGATTTCGAGACCGTGAACCACCGCCTGATCGAGGAGCTCCAGCACGAGCGCTCCGAGCGCAAGCTGGCCCAGGGCGCCCTCGACATCGCCCGCGAGAGCCGCGTCGCCCTGCAGAAGCAGCACGAGGCCCTGCGCCGCTCGGCCCGCAGCTTCGCCGGGGACGAGGTGGCGCGGAACGAGCCGGCCGCGCCCGCGCCGGAGCCCAGCAACGTCCGTCCCTTCACGCCCCCGCCCGAGAAGTAGCGCCCGACCCGACCGATCCAGCCTCGCCGACCCGACCCCTCCACCCCTTTAAGAGACGGCGCGGCGGAGACCCCGCGCAGGGATGCCCAGATGTCCGAGACCGCGCTTCGCGACCGAGAAACCTCTTCTGCCGGAGCCTGGCTGATGCGCAGCTTGCCCAGCCCCCATCGCGGGTCGGCCGCGCCAGAGCAGGGCCCGTCGGACGAGGCGCTGCCGGCCCCGGCCAATGCCGGTCCGAAGCGGGACTGGTCCGCCTCCCTCGACCTCATCCACGAGGCGACGGCCGCGATCCGCATCAGCGAGGAGCGGGCCGCCGAGCTGGAGCAGGAGCTGGAGCGCACGGTGGCACGGGCCCTGGAGCGGGCCACCGCCCTCGAGGCGCAGGTCGCCGCCGCCCAGTCCCGCGCCGACCTCGCGGAGCGCCGGGCGGACGAGGCCGAGGAGTGGCTGGCCCGCCTGCACGACGCCGTGGTCGAGGGCTTCACCCGCCGCGCGCCGGCGGACGAGGCGAATCCGGCCAAGGTCGCGACGCCGTGAGGGGCCGGGGCGTCGGCGGCGGACCCACCCTGCGGGGTCCCGCCGTCCGCCCGGGACCCTGCGCCACGACCGCCACCGAGACCGTCACCAAGACCCTCGCCAAGACCGTTTTCCCGTCCGGGTCCCCGCCCCCAGGTCTGCTGCACAGATGTCCGCTGCCGCCTCCTCCATCCTGTCGCCCGTGATCGATCTCGCGCTCGCCCGGCTGCCCGTCCGTCACGGGGTCGAGGTCTCCGACCTGCGCGAGACGGAGAGCCCCGAGCGGAGCGGCAGCCAGGCGCTCGCCCTGGTGCCCGTGCCGTCGACCACGCCCACCTCGGAGCTCGGCGCCACGACCCTGCGCCTGGTCGAGCACAGCATGGAGACGATCCAGGCCCTGCACGAGCGGGTGGATACGATCTCGGCCCAGGCCCGGGACCTGATCCGCCTCACCCACCGGGAGCGGGTCGAGCAGCAGGCCGAGCTGGATCGCGCCCGGGCGGAGGCATCCGCTTGGCGGCGTCAGGCCATGGAGCTGGAGATCCGGATGCGCGAGGCCCAGCTGCGCGTCCGCGAGGCCGAGATGGCACGGCGCGAAGCGGATCAGGCCGCCCTCGATGCGCGGCAGCGGGCGCGCTCCGCCGAGGGCGAGGTCCAGGACCTGGAAGCCTACCTGCGCAAGATCAGCGACTACCTGCAGGCCAATCTCGGCGGCGCTCCGGGCCGGCCGGCGCGCGACGCCTGACGGACGGGCGCCCCCGGGGCGCGGATCCGGAGAATCAGCCCCGGCGGCGAGGTGGCCCCCGCGGGGTCCGGGCGGGGGCGACGGACCGGCCCGCCGACCGAACAGGCTTTGCCGGTCCCGCCCTCCCCCGGCGATCATGCTGCAGCGCAAGCGTAGCCATTCGTTGAGAAGGTTCAGGGTTTTCGCGGGCCGGACGGAAATACCAAGATGTTCGCTGCGTTGCGGGATCGATTTATCAGTTCCCGGGCAGGCGAGGACTTGCGTAGTCTGAACCGACCGTTAATGTTTCCTCTCCGCCAAAATAATATCGCGTCTAACCTTTTTTGACGGGGTGACAGCCATGTCCAACGTGATTCGCGTGAAGCCGACGCATGACGGCACCTATACGGTGTACCGCGGCGAGTCCGTGCTCGTCAGCGGCCTGACCCGCCTGCAGGCGGAGCGCTACCAGGCCAGCATCGCCGCCCAGGCGAAGGTGCTCGAGGACGCCTGACCCCGACACCCCGGGGCGGCGTCCGTGCGACGTCGCCTCAGGACCGGGCCAGGGCCAGGGCGCCGAGATCCGCGATGATTCCGGTCTCCGTCAGGCCCCGCTCGATGCCCGCGACGGCATAGCCCGTCGCCTGGCGCGTGATCGTATAGAGGTGGTAGCTGGCGCGGTGATGCCGGGCATCGCCCCGGGCCGATGCCGAGGCGGCCCCCACCACCGGGATCGATCTCCCCCCGGGCCCGGGCACGAACGCGACGCTGCGGACGTGATTGTGTCCGTGCAGGATCAACTCCGCCCCCGCATGGGCCACCATGGCGGTGAACGCCCCCGCATCCTTCAGTTCACGCCCGGACGACGTGCCGCCGGGATGCGACGGGTGGTGGATCATCACCACGCGGAAGGGCGGCTCGGGTTCGGCCCCCAGCGTCCGCAGCAGGGCCTCCGTGGCGGCGATCTGCTGCGGCCCGAGGCGGCCGCTGGCCATCAGCGGCTTCGTGGGCACCGCCGAGGACAGGCCGATCAGGGCCACAGGCCCGCGCCGGCGCAGGTATGGGAAATGCCCGTGCGTGCCGTCGTCCCCCGCGGTCCAGGCGCCGCAGGCCAGGAGCAGGCCCTCGAGGGAGCCGCGCACGTAGGCGTCGTGGTTGCCCGGCACGAAGCTGACGGCCTCGGGTGTTCCGAGGGCTTCCAGGAACACCTTCGCGGTCGACCACTCGCTCGGCAGGCCGATGTTGCAGAGGTCGCCGGTGCAGGCGATGTGGTCGTGCCCCTGCGCCTGAAGGTCGGCCACCAGGGCGGCCAGCACCTCCATGTCGTGGGCGTCCTTGCGGCCGCGCTGCCAGTTCACGTAGCCGGTGGCGCGTTTGCTCAGGAGCTGGCGCAGGCGCGGGCGTGTCAGCGGCCCCACATGGGGGTCGGTCAGGTGGGCGAGGCGGAACATCATCCCCCAATGCGCGGTCGATGATCGGGATTTCGCGCCCCGCATCGCCCCAACCGGGGCCGGGGGTCAAGCCTCGGGCCGCGAATCCGCCCGTCGCCCCTCACGCGCTGCCGATGGCGATTCCGGCGAGCAGCACCAGGGCGCCACCGAGCACGACCTGCATCGCCGCGCGCCAGAACGGCGTCGCCATGTAGTGGGTGCGGATCGCCGCGATCGCCAGCAATTCCACCACCACGACCAGGATCGCCAGAGCGGTCGCGACGCCGAAGGCGTTCGGCCAGGTGGCGGGGATCGCGTAGGGCAGCGTATGGCCGAGGCCGCCCACCGTGGTCATGACCCCGCAGACGAGGCCGCGCATCCAGGGCGTCCCGCGCCCGGTGATCTGCCCGTCATCCGAGAGCGCCTCGGTGAAACCCATGCTGATCCCGGCGCCGATGGAGGCGGCGAGCCCCACCAGGAAGGTGGCGCCGTTGCTGTGGGTGGCGAATGCAGCGGCGAAGATCGGCGCCAGGGTGGAGACCGAGCCGTCGATCAGCCCGGCGAGGCCCGGCTGGACGTAGCGCAGGACGAAGGCACGGTGAGCCTCGGCCGCGTCGCGTGCGGCCGTCACGTCCGGGGCGTCCTGGGCGGGGGAAATCATCATCGTGCGCGTCCTATCCTGACCGGCTCGTCTCGGGCTACTTCCTTGTTTGGATCGATTCCAATCTATAACTTGGAATAGATCCAAACAAGGCGATTGCGCGCGTTTCCGGGCCCGAAATGGGGGATTCGGCCGCCAATGCGCCGTTGCGCCGGCCGCGCGATCGGAGCTAGACAGCCGGCTGCCCGTCCGGCGCGCTTCCCGGCGCGGCGTGCGGGACGGCTCCGTGGACATCCCCTCCTCGAAGGCATCGCCGGCCCATCGGCGCCGCGACGCGAAAGCGAAGTGATGAGCCTCGTCAAACGCATCGGCCGCGCGCCCGCGGTCCAGCAGGCCCTCGGCATCCTCGCGGGCGGCTACCTCCGCCTCGTGCGGCGCACCAACCGTTTCACGGTGGAGCCGGCCGCGCCGGATGCCTGGCTCGACGGGCTCAGCCCCTTCATCGCCGGCATGTGGCACGGCCAGCACACGATGATCTCGTTCATGCGCCGGCCGCACGACCGGATCGCTACGATCATCTCGCGCTCGCCCGACGGCAACATCAACACCATCGCGCTGACCCGCATGGGCGTGCGGGTGATCCGGGCCTCCGGCGCCCGGGGTCGCGCCCTGCGGGACGCCAAGGCGAAGGGCGGGGCCGAGGGCCTGCGCGCCATGCTGCGGGCCCTGAAGGATGGCGAGTCCGTGGCCTTCAGCGCCGACGTGCCGAAGGTCTCGCGCCGGGCCGATGCCGGCATCCTCACCCTGGCGCGCTTCTCCGGCCGGCCGATCATCCCCGTGGCGGTGGTGACGAGCCGGCACTGGCGCTTCAACAGCTGGGACCGGGCCTGCCTCGGCATGCCCTTCGGCCGGGGCGCGATGGTGTTCGGCGAGCCCATCTTCGTGCCGCGGGACATCGAGCCGGACGCCCTCGAGGCCCTGCGCCGCCAGCTCGAGGCCGAGATGAACCGCGTGCACGACCGCGCCTACACCCTGGTGGGACGGCCCGACCGGGTCGGACCCCACGACCGCGTCCGCCATCCCGACCGCGTCGGGGCGAGCGGCCGGGTCGGGGAACCGGCATGAAGGCGATGGCGAAGGCCCCGCCCCTCACGGCGATCCTGCGGGCCTATCGCACCGGGCTCTATCTCGGCGAGCCGGCCCTGGCCGGCCTGCTGGCCTGGCGCTCCCGCCGGGGCAAGGAGGATCCCGGACGCCTGGCCGAGCGGCGCGGGCTGCCGGGCCGAGCCCGGCCGACGGGCCGCCTGGTCTGGATGCACGGGGCCAGCGTCGGCGAAGCGCTGTCCCTCGTCGGCCTCGTCGACGGCATGATCGCCCGGGGCTTCTCGGTGCTGGTGACGACGGGCACCCGCAGCGCCGCCGACCTGATCGGGCGGCGGCTGCCGGCCGGTGCCGTGCACCAGTACATGCCCCTCGACGCCCCGCGCTGGGTCGACCGCTTCCTCGCCCATTGGCGCCCCGACCTCGCCCTGGTCGCCGAATCCGAGATCTGGCCGAACACGGTCGTCGGCCTGCACCGGCACGGCATCCCCCTCCTTGTCGTCAACGGACGGATGTCCGAGCGCTCGTTCCGGGGCTGGGCCCGCACCCCCCGCTCCGCCGAGGCGCTCCTCGCCCGCATCGCGATCTGCCTCGCCCAGACCGACGAGGATGCCGACCGCTTCCGCCGCCTCGGCGCCCCCCGGGTCAGCGTTTCCGGGAACCTGAAATACGATTCCGAGGTGCCGCCCGCGGATGGCCAGCAGCTCGCCCATCTGCGCGACCTCGTCGGCGACCGGCCGGTCTGGGTCGCGGCCAGCACCCATCCGGGCGAGGATGCCATGGCGGCCCGGGCCCATGCCCGCCTCAAGGCGCGCTGGCCGCGCCTGCTCACCATCATCGTGCCGCGGCATCCCCATCGCGGCGGCGACGTCGCCGCCTGCGCCGGGGCCGAGGGCCTGACCAGCGCCCGGCGCTCGCAGGGTGGCCGGCCCCATGGCGGCGTCGACCTCTACGTCGCCGACACCCTCGGCGAGCTCGGCCTGTTCTACCGCCTCGGCCGCATCGTCTATCTCGGCGGTTCCCTGGTGCCCCATGGCGGCCAGAACCCGATCGAGCCGACGCGCCTGCGGTCCGCCGTGCTGCACGGGCCGCACGTCCACAACTTCACCCAGGTCTATCGCGCCCTGGACGCCGCCGGCGGAGCCTTGCCGGTGACCGATGCCGACGCCCTGGCGGCGGCCCTGGACGCCCTCCTGGCCGACCGCCCCCGCATCGACGCGATGAGCCGGGCCGGTGCCGCCGCCCTCCAGCCCTTCGAGGGCGCCGTCGCCCGCACCCTGTCGGTGCTCGATCCCTTCATCGCCCAGATGACCCTCAAGGCGATGGCGGCCTCGTGAGGGACGGCTGATGCGCCCCCCGGCCTTCTGGGACGCGGATCCCGGCCATCCCGCCGCCCGGCTGCTCGGCCCCGTCGGCACCCTCTACGGCCGGCACACCGCCGCGCGCATGGACCGGCCCGGCGCCCCGGCCCCCTGCCCCGTGCTCTGCGTCGGCAACTTCACCCTGGGGGGGGCCGGCAAGACCCCCACCGCCCTGGCCCTCGCCGCCCGCCTGCGCACCCTCGGGGCTAACCCGGCCTTCCTCACCCGGGGCTATGGCGGACGCCTCACCGGACCGGAGCGGGTCGATCCGTCCCGCCAGTCGGCCGCCGAGACCGGCGACGAGCCCCGTCTGCTGGCGCGGGTCGCGCCGACGATCCTCGCCCGCGACCGCCCGGCCGGCGCCGCTTTCTGCGTCCGCGAGGGCGCCGACGTCATCATCATGGATGACGGCCTGCAGAATCCGAGCCTCGCCAAGACGTTGTCGCTGGCCGTGGTCGATGCCGGCGCCGGCCTCGGCAACGGGCTGCCCTTCCCGGCCGGTCCCCTGCGGGTGCCCCTCGCCCGGCAATGGCCGCACGTCCACGGCCTCGTGCTGATCGGAGCCGGGCCCCGGGGCGAGGCCGTGGCCGAAGCGGCGCGGGCGCGCAGCCTCCCGGTCCACCGCGCCCGCCTGGTGCCGGGCGCCGACCTGACGGGCCGCCGCGTCCTCGCCTTCGCGGGCATCGGGCGCCCCCAAAAATTCTTCGCGAGCCTCGAAGAGGCCGGGGCCACGATCGTCGCGCGCCGCGCCTTTCCGGACCACCACCCCTACGGCGCCGCGGACGAGGCCACCCTGGCGGCCGAGGCAGCCCGCCTCGGCGCCGAGCTCGTCACCACCGAGAAGGACCACGTCCGCCTCTCACCCCCCTTCGCCGCCCGCGTCGCGGTCCTGCCCGTCACCCTGGCATTCGCCGATGAAGCTCCGCTGCTGGCGCAGCTGCGGAGGTTGGTCGGCGCCACCGCGTTCCGGGGCGCGGACCGTCCGTCCTGATGCGGCGACCATTGCGCCCAGGTCATGTCCCCCGACGAAACCATCGATCACGCTGGCCGCAAGAGGTTCGCTCGTGACGTGACGGTCCGCCTTCGGTAATTGTCGAAGGCATTCTTCGCCATCTGCTCGGGAGTCGCCCGCGGAAAGGACCGTTCGTGGCCTTTGTACCGGTCGACAAGACCCAGCCTGCTTTCCTCGCCGACGGCGGCGAGACCGGTCTGCTGATCGGCGCGCGGGATTGGTCCGGGACCGCGCTCGGTCCGATCGCGGGGTGGCCGACGCCCCTGAAGACCGCGATCGGCATCATGCTCACCGCGCCGAGCCCGGTGTCGATCCTCTGGGGGCGCGACCGCATACAACTCTACAACGACGCGTATATTCCGATCGCGGCGGGTCGGCACCCGGCCGCGCTGGGCCGACCGGCGGCGCGGAACTGGAGCGAGGCCTACGACGGTTTCCTGGGTCCTCTCCTCGACCGGGTCTTCGCCGGCGAGACGGTGCAAATCGACGAGCACGCGGTGCTGCTGCGGACGCCCTCGGGCCTCACCGAGCAGCGTTACTTCACCGGCAGCTTCCAGCCCCTGCGCGACGAGGCCGGTGCGGTGGCGGGCGTGTTCCATCCGCTCTCCGAGGTGACGGGCAACAAGGCGGCGGCGGCGGACCAGCGCCGGGCCGAGCAGGCGCTGCGGGACAGCGAGATCCGCTACCGGCAGATCGTCGAGGGCGCCGAGGACTACGCGATCGTGCGCCTCGACGATCGCGGGATCATCACGACGTGGAACACCGGCGCGGAGCGTCTCACGGGGTTCACCGAGCGCGATGCGGTCGGGCAGCCGGGCGACATCCTGTTCACGCCCGAGGACCGGGCCGCGGGCCGGGCCGCCGACGAGTTGAGCCGGGCCGAGCGCGACGGGCGCGCGCTCAACGAACGCTGGCACATGCGCCGGGACGGCAGCCGGTTCTGGGCCTCGGGGCTCATGATGCGCCTCGACGCCGACGGCGGCAGCTATCTCAAGATGTTTCGCGACCGGACGTCGGAGCACGAGGCCGAGGCGGCCCTGGCCGCGGAGGTGGCGGCGCTCGGGCGGTTGCAGGAGGTCAGCACGCGGCTGGTCAGCGACGAGGCGCCCCAGGCGGTCTACGACGCGATCCTGACCGCCGCCGCCGACCTGATGGGCTCCGAATGCGCGAGCATCCAGATGCTGGACGCCGCGGGCGACCTCAAGCTCCTGGCGCATCACGGATACGATCCGCGCTCGGCCGCGTACTGGCAGACGGTCGACGCCGCGTCCGAGAGCACCTGCGGCATCGCCATGACCACGGGCGAACGCGTGATCGTGCCCGACGTGGAGCTCAGCGGCCTGGCGCACGAGAGCGGCGACCTCCAGTCGTACCGCTGGTCGGGGATGCGGGCGATCCAGACGACGCCCCTGCTGTCCCGCACGGGCAAGCCCATCGGCATGATCTCGACGCACTGGAAGCGGCCGCACGTGCCGCCGGAGCGCGACCTGAAGCTGTTCGACGTGCTCGCCCGCCAGGCGGCCGACGCGATCGAGCGGACGACGGCGCAGGCCAAGCTGCGCGAGAGCGAGGCCCGGCAGGCCTTCCTGCTCTCGCTCTCGGACGCGATCCGCCTGCTCCGCACACCGGCGGAGATCGCCTCCACGGCGGCCGAGCGTCTCGGCGAACGCTTCGGCCTGAGCCGGGTGTTCTACGCCGAGTTCTTCGGCAGCCTGATGCGGGTCGAGCGCGACTACACGCGGGGGGTCGCGTCCCTGGTGGGCGAGCACGACCTGGGGGCGTTCGGCCCCGACCTGCTGCGCGCCTACCACGATCGCCCCATCGTCAAGGTCGACGACGTCCGCACGGACCTGCGCTTCAGTGACGGCGCCCGCGCGGGGCTGCTGGCCCGGCAGGTCGGCGCCTACCTCGACGTCGTGCTGTACGAGAACGAGCGCTGGGTCAGCCTGCTGGCCCTGCAGAGCGCCCGGCCCCGGCGCTGGAGCGCGTCCGAGGAAGGCCTGTTCCGGGAGGTCGGCGAGCGCGTGAAGGCCGCCATCGAGCGGGCCCGGGCCGAGGACCGGCTGCGCGAGCTGAACGACACCCTCGAGCGGCGGGTCGACGAGGCGCTGGCCGAGCGCAACATGCTCGCCAAGCTCGTCGAGATGACCGACATCATGATCATGGCGGTGGATCTCGACTACACCATCCTGGCCGTGAACGCCGCCAATGCCGACGAGTTCGCGCGCCTCTACGGGGTGCGTCCGAAGGCCGGCGACAACATGCTCCGGCTGCTCGACGGCCAGCCCGAGCACCAGGAGCAGGTGCGTACCGGGTGGGCGCTGGGCATGCGCGGCGAGCCCGTGACCTTCGTCGAGGGCTACGGCGAGCCGAGCCGGGCGCGGCCCTGTTACGAGGTGAACTTCCGCCCGCTCCGCGACGAGAGCGGTCGGCAGGTCGGCGTCTACCAGTTCGTCACCGACGTGACGGACCGCCTGCGTCGCGAGGCGCAGCTCGCCGAGGCCCAGGACGCCCTGCGCCAGTCGCAGAAGATGGAGGCGATGGGCCAGCTGACCGGCGGCGTCGCGCACGACTTCAACAATCTGCTGACGCCGATCGTCGGTTCGCTCGACCTGCTGCAGCGCAGGCAACTCGGCGGCCCGCGCGAGCAGCGCCTCATCGCCGGGGCGATGCAATCGGCCGAGCGGGCGAAGACCCTCGTCCAGCGCCTGCTGGCCTTCGCGCGGCGCCAGCCGTTGCAGCCGGTGCCCGTCGATCTCGCGAAGCTGGTCGCCGGCATGGGCGAGCTGGTCGCGAGCACCACGGGGCCGCAGATCAAGGTCGTGGTCGAGTCCCCGGAGGGTCTGCCGCTGGCGAAGGCCGACCCGAACCAGCTTGAGATGGCGCTGCTGAACCTCGCGGTGAATGCGCGGGACGCGATGGAGGACGGGGGCGGCACGCTGCGCATCTCGACCCGGCGGGAAGACGTCGCGGCGGGGCATCGGACCCAGCTGCGACCCGGCCGCTATCTCTGCCTGTCGGTGGCCGACACGGGCTCCGGCATGGACGAGGCGACGATCGCCCGCGCCGTCGAGCCGTTCTTCTCGACCAAGGGCGTCGGCAAGGGCACGGGTCTGGGCCTGTCGATGGTGCACGGCCTCGCGTCTCAGCTGGGCGGCGCCCTCGCGATCCAGAGCCGGCCCGGGCTCGGCACCCAGGTCGAGCTTTGGCTTCCCCAAAGCACGGAGGAGCCGCAGCCCGCCCGGCCGGCGTCCGGGACGTCCGCCATGCCGGCGACGCGCGGCACGGCGCTCCTGGTCGATGACGAGGAGCTCGTGCGGATGAGCACGGGGGATATGCTGAGCGATCTCGGCTACGCGGTGGTGGAAGCCGACTCCGCCGAAGCGGCGCTGCGCCTGCTCCACGCGGGCGGCCCTTTCGATCTCCTCGTGACCGACCACATGATGCCGGGCCTCACCGGAACTGACCTCGCCCGCCAAGTCCGGACCCTGAAGCCCGGCATGCCCGTGCTGCTGGTCTCCGGCTACGCCGAGCGCGGAGGCGTGGACCCGGACCTGGCCCGCCTGACCAAGCCGTTCCGCAAGGACGAGCTGGCCGCGAGCCTCGCCCAGCTCATGACGGCGCACTGACGAGTCAGGGGTTGCGCGCGGCGTCCTTGAGAGCGCCGACCTCATCGTCAGGGATGGCGGATTGCGGAGCCCGGGTTTGGCCGAGGCGCTGTCGTGGGCCGTGGTCGATGACGGCGCCAGCCTCGGCAACGGGTTGCCCTTCCCGGCCGGTCCCCCTCGCCCAGCAATGGCAGCACGTCCACGGCCTCGTGCTGATCGGGACCGGGCCCCGGGGCGAAATCGTGGTCGCGGCGGCGCGGTCGCGCGGTCTCCCGGTCCACCGCGCCCGCCTGGTGCCGGGTGCCGACCTGACGGGCCGCCGCGTCCTCGCCTTCGCGGGCATCGGCCGTCCCCGAAAATTCTTCGCGAGCCTCGAAGAGGCCGGGGCCACGATCGTCGCGCGCCGCGCCTTTCCGAACCACCACCCCTACGGCCCCGCCCACGAGGTCACCCTCGCGGCCGAGGCCTCCCGCCGCGGCGCCAACCTCGTCACCACCGAGAAGGACCACGTCCGCGTCTCACCCCCCTTCGCCGCCCGCGTCGGGGTGCTGCCTATGACGCTCGCGTTTACGGATAAGGGAGCTTTGCTGTGGCAGTTGCGGAGGTTGGTTATGGGTGTGGTTGCGTGGCGAAAATTGAGCGGGTGCTAGGGTAGAATTGTTTGCCTGACATTCGTTTTGATCTTCGGTTCAAAGCCGACAGACCGTTTACGACCCAACACTGCCGTCAGGAGCGCAGTAAGCATTTCTCCAAGGCGGCTATTCGTCTGCCGCCCAACGACTTCGGCTCAGAGTAGGACCCGAAGTTTGACCTTTCGTGCTGAAGCGGACGTTGGAGGCGGTTGACGGAGTTCTGCTGCATCCCTCGTCGTTCATGCCGCCTCGGTGTCCAGCGTCCTCAAGGTCTGGGCCAGAACCTCGATCCGTGTCCGGCTTTCGGAGACGAGCCCGGCGATGTCGCCGGACGCGGCCGACGAGCGCCCAGCAAGGGCCTTGACCTCCTGTGCGACCACTGCAAACCCACGTCCCGCCACGCCTGCGCGCGCGGCCTCGATCGTCGCGTTCAGGGCGAGGAGGTTGGTCTGGCCCGCGATCGCCGCGATCGCCCCGGTGATTTCGTCGATCCGCCCGGAGGAGGTCAGAACGTCGGCGAGCGCTGCATGGGTTTGCTCCATCGTGCGCTTTCGCAAGCTTACGTCGACCGCGCACATCAGGATCTTCTGGGGACGGCCCTCTAGGTCGGGCAGTATCGACAGGATCGCGTCGAGCCAGACGCCAAAGCCGTCCTGCGACGTCCACCGCATCTCTCGACGTAGCTGCTGTCCCGAGAGGAGGCGTTCGCGGTCCGCCTGGGAAATGAGCGCTTCGGCGCTTGCCGTCTCGCCCTCCAGCACGACACCGAGCCCGCGCAGGTAGTCGTTGGCCGTCAGAAGCTGTCCGGATAGCGACCACTCGCAGATCGCGTTGGAGGCGCTGATCGCGTCGAGCTGGATGCCGCGCTGGACCGAGGCCTGCTTCGTCTGTGTGACGTTCGCCTGGATCGAGATGAAGCGTTCGATCTGACCGGATCGGCTATGGATCGGGTTGATCGCCAGGGAGATCCAGTACGGCTGGCCAGCCTTGGTGTAGTTCAGGATCTCGTCGTAGAACGGCTCGTGGCGGGCGAGGCGCTCGGCGATCTGGGCTCGGGTCGTCGCACTCGTGGCCGGCCCTTGAAGCAGCTTTCCTGGCTTATGCCCCATCACTTCGGCTGCGGTGTACCCGGTCATGCGCTCGAAGCCGGGATTGACGTACTCGATGTGGCCTTGGGCATCGGTGATGACCACCGAGTTGTCGGTTTCGTCGGCTACGAGGGAGAGCAACTGGAACTGGCGACGGCGGACGATCTCGTCGGTGATGTCCGTGGCGAACTTGACGACCTTCAGAGGCTTGCTCGTCATCGGATCGAGGATCGGGTTGTAGGTGGCCTGCAACCAAATCTCCCGACCGTCCTTGCCGACGCGCCTGTATTCGCCGGCTTGGTACGCGCCCTCGCCCAGGCGCTGCCAGAACGTCCGATAGGCTGCACCCTCGGCCTCGCTAGGCTCCACGAACATGCGGTGGTGCTGGCCGGCGACCTCCGGGAGCGCGTAGCCCACTGCTGAGAGAAAGTTGGCGTTGGCGGTCAGTATCGTGCCGTCGGGCGCGAACTCGATCACCGCCTGCGCCTTGTCGATCGCGGAGATCTTGCCGGCGAAGTCGATGGCGCGCAGCTTGTCGGCGGTGATGTCGCTCGCGAACTTGACGATCTTCATCGGGCGCCCGGACGGGTCGCGGATTGGGTTGTAGGTCGCCTGAAGCCAAATATCCCGACCGCCCTTGCCGACGCGCCGGTACTCGCCCTGCTGAAACGCGCCGCTGCCGAGCGACCTCCAGAAATCCCAATACGCTGGGCTGTCGCGGTCGGCGGGATCGACGAAGATGCGATGGTGCTGGCCACGGATCTCGGCGAGATCGTAGCCGACGGCGGCGAGGAAGTTCGCATTGGCGTCGAGGATCGTGCCGTCGAGGGCGAACTCGATGACGGCCTGTGAGACGCCGAGGGCGGCCACCTTGCCCTCGAAATCGGCGTTGCGCAGCTTCTGCTCCGTGACGTCCGTGGCGAACTTCACGATCCGGATGGGACGGCCCGTCGCGCCGAGGATCGGGTTGTAGGTCGCCTGCAGCCAGATATCTCGACCGCCCTTACCGACGCGCCGGTACTCGCCCTCTTGAAACGCGCCGCTCCCGAGCGAACTCCAGAACTCCCGGTACGCCGAGCTCTCGCGTTCGGCGGGATCGACAAAGATGCGGTGGTGCTGGCCGCGGATCTCGGCAAGATCGTAGCCGACGGTCGCGAGGAAGTTGGCATTGGCGTCCAGGATGGTGCCGTCGAGCTCGAATTCGATGACCGCCTGCGACCGATCTAGGGCAGCGAGCTTGGCCTTGGCGGATCGATCGAAGAGCATCGGCGTCCCACTGGTGTCCGATTGCCACCGAACTTCCAAGCATTAGCTCTCAAATTTCGTTTAAAATTCAGTTAAGCTACGCTGGCGATCATATAAGCTTGTAAATTACAAATAATTGAGCTCTGGTTTGATCAATTTTTCGCGAGTGGCTGATGCCGCCAATGGTTCTTCACTGCGTCACAACTTATTTCGGTTCCGGCGTCTCGCTCTGCTTCCCCGAACGCCCAATATCACTTCTTCCTCCGGGGCTAGTTTGCGTCGGGAACGGGCGGAGCGTTTATGTCCGCTTCCCGCGCTCGTCGCCCGGCAGCGGACCGGTCGAAATCCAGCCAAACCGGTCGTACAAAATAATTGAACTATAGGTCTATACGGACATTAGCATCTATCGAATGTATACTTCCAAAACGTCTTCGGCCGACTTACTAATCCGGTAAAATCCCCTACTCCGGTCGTCCGGTCTCGGCGAGGCGCTTCATCGCCGCCTCGGGGCTGGCATAGGCCTCCTGCCGGGTCGCGCTCCAGTAGCGCAGGGCGTCGAGGGGGATCGCCTCGCCGGTCACGGCGCAGCGCACGAAGCTGCCGGGCTTGATCACCCGCATGGTGCCGTCGCCGTACTCCACCACCGCCTCGCCGGAGGCTCCGCGCTCGAAACGTCCCAACATGGTCCCTCGCCTCCCGGCTCTGCCCCCGCTCGCCCCGTCTTAGGAGGCCGGGGGCGCGCTGTCGATGCGGTCGCCGCGCCGGCGCCGGGCCTCGACAGCCCCGCCACTTGGTGCCTAAGTCGCGCGATGTCGCGCCGTGTCCCGCCCCGATGACCCTGGCTCCCCCGACTCCGGACATCCTGACTCCGGACCTGTCCCGCCTGTTCGACGCCGCCCTGGCGGCGCAGGGGCGCGCCTACGCCCCCTACTCGCGCTTTCCCGTCGGCGCGGCCCTCCGCGACGAGGCGGGCGCCCTCCATGCCGGCTGCAACGTCGAGAACGCCGCCTACCCGGTGGGGACCTGCGCCGAGGCCGGCGCCATCGCCGCCATGGTCGCCTCCGGCGGCCGGCGCATCGCCGCGCTGCTGGTCCTCGGCCCGGGGCCCGGCCTCGTCACCCCCTGCGGTGCCTGCCGGCAGCGCATCCGCGAATTCGCCGGTCCGGCGGTCCGGGTCCACGTCGCCGACGCCACGGCCCTCCGCGCCTCCTTCAGCGTCGGGGCCCTGCTGCCCGACTCCTTCGGCCCGGACAACCTGGGCGCCGATCCCCGGGGGCCCCATGCGTGATTTGGAGCCGGGGATCCAGGCCGCCGCCGGTCTGCTGCGCGCGCAGGGGTTCGGCGGACCGTTCGCCTGCGCGATCGTCACCGGCACCGGACTCGGCGGACTGGTGCGTGACCTCGACACGACCCTCTCGGTATCCTACGGGCAAATTCCGGGGTTTCCGGCCCCCGGCGTGAGCGGCCACGGCGGCCGCCTCCATGCCGGGCGCCTCGCCGGGCGCCGGGTCCTGGTCTTCGAGGGCCGTGCCCACGCCTACGAGACCGGCGACGCCGCCGTGATGCGGCTGCCGCTCGGCGTCGCGCAAGTCCTTGGGGCGCAAGCGCTTCTCCTCACCAACGCCTCCGGCTCCCTGCGGCCGGAGGTCGGCCCCGGCAGCCTGGTGGCGCTCACCGACCACATCAACCTCTCGGGCCTCAACCCGCTCTTCGGCGAGGCCAGCGACGCCCGCTTCGTGCCCATGGTGGGGGCCTACGACGCCGAGTTGCGCGCCCATCTCCTTGATGCCGCACGGGAATCCGGCGTCGCTCTGCACCAGGGCGTCTACGCCTGGTTCTCCGGACCGAGCTTCGAGACCCCGGCGGAAGTCCGCATGGCCGGCCGCCTCGGGGCCGACCTCGTCGGCATGTCGACGGTCCCCGAGGTCATCCTCGCCCGCTTCTACGGCCTGCCCGTCGCCGCCCTGTCCGTCGTCACCAACCTCGGTGCTGGCCTCGACGGCGGCGATCCCCATCACGCGGAGACCAAGGCCGCCGCCGCCCGGGCCGGGGACGCCCTCGCCCGCCTGGTCGCCGTCTTCGTCGCCCGCCTGCCCGCGAGTGCCCCCCGATGACCGACGACGCCTCCCTCGCCCGGCGGGCCCTGCCCCTCCTCGACCTCACCGATCTCGGCGAATCCTGCTCGGAAGCCGCCATCGACACGCTCTGCCGCGACGCCCGGGCGAGCGCGGTCGCCGCCGTCTGCGTCTGGCCGCACTACGTCGGCCGCGCCGCCCGGCTGCTCGCCGGATCGCCGGTGCGCGTCGCCACCGTCGTCAACTTCCCCGCCGGTGGCGACGACATCGAGCGGGCGGTGGAGGATACGACCGAAGCCCTCGCCGACGGCGCCCACGAGATCGATCTCGTCCTGCCCTATCGCAGCGTCCTCGCCGGCGAGACCGGCACGGCCCGCGCCATGCTCGCCGCGATCCGCGATGTCTGCGACGGTGGCCGCCTGCTGAAGGTCATCCTGGAGACCGGTGTCCTGGCGACCCCGGACGCCATCACGGCCGCGAGCCGCCTCGCCATCGAGGCCAGGGCGGATTTCCTCAAGACCTCCACGGGCAAAAGCGCGATTTCGGCGACCCCGGAGGCCGCTGAGGCGATGCTCCGCGCCATCCGCGACCACGCCGCGGGGCATCAAGTCGGTCTCAAGGTCTCGGGCGGCTTGAAAACCGTCGCGGATGCCGGCACTTACCTCGCCCTCGCGGATCGGATCATGGGGCCGACCTGGGTCTCGCCGCGCACCTTCCGCCTCGGCGCCAGCAGCCTGCGCACGGCGCTGGTCGCGGCGCTCGGGGAGGCTGGGCGATGAGGCTGCCCCAGGAACTCATCCGCACCAAGCGGGACGGCGGCGCGATCCCGCCCGAGGACATCGCGGACTTCATCGCGGGCCTGACGGACGGGCGGGTGACCGAGGGGCAGGCCGCAGCCTTCGCGATGGCGGTGTTTTTTCGTGGTCTTTCGCGGTCAGAGCGCGTGGCGCTGACGCGGGCGATGACCGAGTCCGGCACCGTCCTGCGGTGGGACCTGCCCGGGCCGGTCCTGGACAAGCACTCGTCCGGCGGGGTCGGGGACGCGGTCAGCCTCGCGCTCGCGCCGATGGTCGCGGCCTGCGGGGGCTACGTACCGATGATCTCGGGGCGCGGGCTCGGGCATACCGGCGGCACCCTCGACAAGCTCGCGAGCATTCCCCGCTACGATGCGATGCCGGGGCTCGCGCGCTTCCGCACCGTAACGGCCGACGTGGGCTGCGCCATCATCGGACAGACCGACGACCTCGCGCCTGCGGATCGGCGCCTCTACGCCATCCGCGACGTGACGGGCACCGTCGAGTCCCTCGACCTGATCACCGCGTCCATCCTGTCGAAGAAACTCGCTGCCGGTCTCGACGGCTTGGTGATGGATGTGAAGGTGGGCTCGGGCGCCTTCATGGCCGAGCGCCGGGAGGCCCAGAGCCTCGCGCGGAGCATCGTCGACGTCGCGGGCGGCGCGGGCCTGCGCACGGTGGCGCTGATCACCGACATGGACTCGCCCCTCGCCTCGGCCGCGGGGAACGCCCTGGAGGTTGCTTACACCCTCGACTATCTCCGTGGGCGCTCGCGCGAGCCGGCCTTCCACGCCGTCACGCTCAGGCTCGCGGCCGAGATGCTGGTGGTCGGCGGCCTCAGTCCCGACATCGGCGACGCCTCCGCACGCCTGGAAACGGCGCTTGCCTCGGGACGCGCCCTCGAAGTCTTCGCCCGGATGGTCACTGCGCTCGGCGGCCCCGTCGATCTGGTCGAGCGGTCTGCGCACTACCTGCCAGCGGCGCCCATCACGCGCGTGGTCGTCGCGAAGACGGACGGCTACGTCACCTCGATCGCGACGCGAGACTTGGGACTTGCAGTGATCGGCCTCGGTGGTGGGCGGACCCGTCCGCAAGACGACGTCGACCCCCGTGTTGGCCTGACCGGACTGCTTCGTATCGGTGCCAAGATCGAGCAAGGCCAGCCTCTTGCGATCGTTCATGCCGCTGATGCAGCATCCGCCGACAGGGCCGAAGCTACTCTGCTAGCGGCCTACCGCATTGACACGGTGCCCCTGAGGCCAACGCCCGCGATCTTGGAACGAATTGCCGATTAGTTAGTCCCCTCTGCAGGGAGAACCGAGGGATGTAAGAAGGCGCTCAGAAGTCGTGGTGTCCGCCACCGTGATTTCGGTAGTGACTCCACTCCTAACTGCGGTGGTGCCCCCAGCCATAATGCCAGCGGTGATGGCCAAAGCCCCGGTCTTTGTAGTGCTGTCGATGATGGCTTCAGGCGCCGTGCCCGCCCCAGTACTGCAAAGGGCTGATTGCCCTGTGCTGCTCACTTTGAGCAGCCGCCACGAGAGACGACGCGTCCGCCCCGTTCACGAGGGCGAGACCGCCGGCGTAGCCTATCGCCGCGATCAGGGTTCTCAATTCCCGCAATGTGACTGTGCGTGAGGCGGTCATCGTGGAGTTCTTGGCCTGACTGCCAAGGCGGATCTCGCCCCCGGCAATCGGGATAGGGCTAGCGCACTGAACGCTCTCTGACACCGAACTTCGCTTGGTTTCGGTGAGCAGCCGATGCCGCTTAAGGTCGGCGATAGACCCAAACGCGTGCGGGCGGAAGATTGAGCCAGACCCGGTTCGACCGACTGGCCGTGTAGGTGCCGGCATCGCACCGAGCCGGAATAGGCGGAACCACCGCGTAGGTGAACTGTACGAAGGGTGCGCTCAGATGCATCATTTCATGGGCGGCGTTCAAGAGATCGAGCCGCTGCTCCAAGGGCTTCGTGAACAGCGGGAGGCTTGAAACCATCGCAGCCGCTTTTTCCGTGAGCATCGTGCCGAACGTCTCGCGAATGTTGTACGCATCTCCGCGAATGATCGTTGCACGCGGAAAGCGCTTCTGCAGCAGCTTGCAGAAATCGGGATTGTACTCGACCAAGATCAGCCGCTCTTGCTCGACGCCTCGCCGGATCAGGGCCTCCGTGACGGGTCCGGTCCCAGGTCCAAGCTCGATCACAGGTCCGCTGACGCGTGGATCGACGTAGGAAGCCATCGTGCGGGCGAGCATCTTGCCCGACGGCGTCACAGCACCCGTGACGAGGGGGCGCTCGAACCAGGAGCGTAGAAAGCGCGCCTCGTCCTCCAGCGGATCCCGCCGTGTACGGTTGGCACCGGGAGCGAGGTCGGCTTTTGCGCTGGAGCGGCGTAGCGGCGGCAAGACCCTATGTCCTCAGATCACGGGTTGGGAGGGAAAGGCTAGACGACGAAGCTCTCCAGCAGTCAAGCTTGCAACCACCGAACATGCCGAGGCGCACACAAGGATCGCGCGGGCGGTGCCCGACCGCCACATGCGATAACCGTGGCCGAACCGTTTTGATCCGCACGATATTGCAAGTCTAGGTCCTCGCCGCCCCTCCGAGCCCGTCGAAGAAATCCTTGACCTTCGAAAAGAACCCCGCGCTCTCCGGATGGTTCTCGTCGGAGGCCGACTGGTCGAATTCCTGCAGCAACTCGCGCTGACGCTTCGAGAGGTTCTGCGGCGTTTCTACGAAGACCTGGATGTAAAGGTCACCGACGTCTCTCGAACGCAGCACCGGCATCCCCTTGCCCTTGATACGAAATTGCTTCGCTGTCTGAGTGCCTGCTGGGATACGCACTTGCGTCTGGGAGCCATCGATCACCGGCACCGTGATCTCGCCCGAGAGCGCTGCAGTCACCATGGAGATTGGTACCCGGCAGAACAGGTCTGCGCCGTCGCGCTGGAAAAACTCGTGCGGCTTGATCGAGAGGAAGACGTAGAGATCTCCGGCCGGTCCGCCGCGAAGGCCCGTCTCACCCTCGCCGGCCAAACGGATCCGGAGGCCGTCATCGACGCCAGCCGGCACGTTGATGGAGAGGGTCCGCTCTCGCGTCACGCGGCCGGCACCGCTGCAGGCACCACAAGGATCGTCGATCACCTCGCCGCGGCCGTGACAATTCGGGCAGGTGCGCTCGATGGCGAAGAAACCCTGTGCCGCACGGACCCGCCCATAGCCACCACAGGTCTGGCAGGGACGCGGCTTCGAACCGGCCTTGGCACCGGAGCCGGAGCAGACCTCGCAGGTGACCGAAGTCGCCATCTTGATGGTCTCGGCCTTCCCGCTGAACGCTTCCTCCAGTGAAATATCAAGATTGTAGCGGAGGTCAGCACCCCGTTCGCGGGTCGGACCACCGCGGGCGCCACCGCGCCCGCCACCGGCGCCAGCACCGGCTCGGCCGTCACCGAAGAAGTTGTCGAAGATGTCCGACATGAAGTCGCCGAACTCGTTTCCGAACCCGGGACCACCCGCTCCACCCTGTTGGAACGCGGCATGGCCAAAGCGGTCGTAGGCAGCACGCTTCTGACCATCAGAAAGGCATTGATAAGCCTCGTTAATTTCCTTGAACTTGACTTCGGCCTCGGCATTTCCCGGATTGCGGTCCGGATGGTAGCTCATGGCGAGCTTGCGAAAGGCGACTTTCATCTCGCCGTCGGTCGCGGTCTTGGAGACGCCTAGAATCTCGTAATAGTCCCGCTTCGACATTCCCGTCCTCAAAGTCCCCGGCGCGCCGGTTCGACCGGACCACGCCGTCCAACTCGAGCGCTGATGCGCTTGAAACTCAGCTGGCTCCGCTCAACGGGACAAGCCGAACATGGTTCGGGGCCGGATCGCTCCGGCCCCGAACTCAGATGCAGGCGTTATGCCCGCTTCTTCTGGTCCTTGTCATCGACTTCCTGGAAGTCGGCGTCGATGACATCGTCCTTCTTCGCCTCGCCGGCGCCGGCTTCGGCTCCCGCCTCGCCGGATTGGTTGGCTGCGTACATCGCCTCGCCGAGCTTCATCGACGCCTGCATCACGTCAGTGGTGCGAGCCTTGATGACTTCTACATCGTCGCCTTCAAGGGCGGTACGGAGTGCGGTGATCGCCGTCTCGATGGCGCCCTTGTCGTCCGCGGAGACCTTGTCGCCGTACTCCTTCACCGACTTCTCCGTGGCGTGGATCAGGCTCTCACCCTGATTTTTCACTTCGACGAGCTCACGGCGCTTCTTATCCGCCTCGGCATTCGCCTCGGCGTCCTTAACCATGCGCTCGATGTCGGCATCCGACAGACCACCGGAGGCCTGGATCCGGATCTGGTGCTCCTTGTTCGTCGCCTTGTCCTTGGCAGTGACGTTCACGATGCCATTGGCATCGATATCGAAGGTCACCTCGATCTGCGGCATGCCGCGCGGTGCCGGCGGAATGCCCATCAGGTCGAACTGGCCGAGCAATTTATTGTCTGCCGCCATCTCGCGCTCACCCTGGAAGACCCGGATGGTCACCGCGTTCTGGTTGTCCTCTGCCGTTGAGAAGGTCTGGGACTTCTTCGTTGGGATCGTGGTGTTGCGGTCGATCAGACGGGTGAACACGCCACCCAGTGTCTCGATGCCCAGCGACAGCGGGGTGACGTCGAGGAGTAGCACGTCCTTGACGTCGCCCTGAAGCACGCCAGCCTGAACGGCCGCGCCGATGGCGACGACCTCATCCGGGTTGACGCCCTTGTGGGGCTCCTTGCCGAAGAAGGATTTCACGACTTCCTGGATCTTGGGCATGCGGATCATGCCGCCCACAAGCACGACCTCGTCGATCTCGGAGGCCGACACGCCAGCATCCTTCAGCGCTTTGCGGCAGGGCTCGATCGTGCGTTGGACGAGGTCGTCCACGAGGGACTCGAATTTCGCACGGCTGAGCTTGAGCGCAAGATGCTTCGGACCCGTAGCATCGGCTGTGATGTAGGGCAGGTTGATCTCGGTCTGCGTCGCAGACGACAGCTCGATTTTGGCCTTCTCAGCGGCCTCCTTGAGGCGCTGAAGCGCAAGCTTGTCCTTCGTAAGATCGATACCCTGCTCGCGCTTGAACTCGCTCGTCAGGTACTCGACCACGCGGTTGTCAAAGTCCTCGCCACCCAGGAAGGTGTCGCCGTTGGTGGACTTCACCTCGAACACGCCATCCCCGATCTCGAGGATCGAGACGTCAAAGGTGCCGCCGCCGAGGTCATACACCGCGATGGTGCCAGCCTTCTTCTTGTCGAGGCCGTAGGCGAGTGCCGCTGCCGTGGGCTCGTTGATGATCCGAAGAACCTCAAGGCCAGCGATCTTGCCGGCATCCTTGGTGGCTTGGCGCTGCGCGTCATTAAAGTAGGCCGGCACCGTGATGACAGCCTGCGTCACCGGCTGACCGAGATGCGCCTCAGCAGTCTCTTTCATCTTCTGCAGCGTGAAGGCGGAGATCTGCGAAGGCGAATACTTCTTGCCATCCGCCTCGACCCAGGCATCGCCGTTGTCGCCGCGAACAATCTTGTAGGGGACGAGACCCTTGTCCTTCTGTGTCATCGGATCGTCGTAGGTCCGACCCACGAGGCGCTTGATGGCGAAGAACGTACGCTCAGGATTCGTAACAGCCTGACGCTTGGCTGGCTGGCCGACGAGCCGCTCGCCCTCGTCGGTGAAAGCGACGATGGACGGTGTGGTGCGCGCACCTTCCGAATTCTCGACGACCTTAGGCTGCGTGCCTTCCATGACGGCCACACAGGAGTTCGTGGTGCCGAGGTCGATACCAATTACCTTACCCATGGTGGGATCCCTCTGTTGTCGTTTGGTCAAGCAGACCGCCAAGCCCCGAAGCAGCTCGGCCCATGGCTGTGCAAAACTGAGTGTGTGAGAACGGGTTTGGACACCGGTTCGCGCCCCGGAACGGTGCAGAGCCGGGTCTTAATCCCGCGTCTCGGCCGATATAAGAAGGGTGTCGTGAGGCCGCAAGGCAGAGCCCGCCGACGAGGCGCATCGGATTGCGCGGAGCCGCGTTATCCTCTTCATCGCCTTTGACTTGGAACATCCATCCGAGCCGCCTGCTGGGGTTTTACAACGAGGGCGTCGGCGGTTTCCCCAATGTTTCATCGTCAAGAAGCGGCATCGCTGCCGTGTCACAAGGCTCGTTGCATGGTAAGTGGGAGGTGAACGTGCTTGCCTGCGCACCACGCTGCCTCCACGGATATAGGCTCGAAAGTTTCGATGCGTCTGACCCGCGTGCTTCTTCTTCTACCGGTGCTGGCATCGGTTCCTCACCCAGCCTGCGCGCAGTCGTTTTTCGAGGAATTGTTCGGAATCGGGCGGGCGGCTAAGCCGCCAGTGCCGCCAAGGGGCGTTCCTTCCGCTCCACAAACTCCTGTGCCAGGCGCACCCGGCGAGGGCGGGGCGCCGGCTGCGTCGGACGCACCGAAAGCACCTCCGGTACCGCGTCAGCCTATTGTCCTCAAAGCGCCCTCCGAGGACAACGTGATGGGACAGGAGCTGATGCTAAACGGGCTCACCGGTAGCCTGAAGCTTGAGCGGGCCGGGGGGGGGACTACAGCTCGCGTCGTTTTGCCGGGCAATAAAATCTCGCAGCCCGTCGAAGCCTGCAAGGTGCCACTGAACGGAGGGGCGCCGGTGTCAGTCTCGTCCGAGGGCCGTGCGGAGGGTGTCGGCCGCTTCGAGGTCACCGGCGGCGAATGTCCCCTCCGGTTCGACGTACTCGATGGCGCCGTTCTGGTGCAATCGGTGTCCGGTCCCGTCTGTACCTTCGCGGCGGCCGATTGCGCCACGACGCCCACGGGTTTGTGGGGACCGGCCGCGGCCACGCTCATTTCGCGGGCGAGCGAGTTTGAGGCGGCGCGCGGTGGAGCCGACCGGGCCGTCCGGGAGAATTACAAGTTGATTAGTCAGCGCCTGCGTGGCCCTGAGCTTCGCCCCGTGGTCACCGAACAGGCGGCCTTCTCCTCCGATCGCGAGCAGATGTGCCGAACCTATGCTCGTGAAGGAGCGCACGGATTCTGCAACCTGCGCTTCACTGAAGCACGAGCTTTGGCACTCGCCACCCGCCTCGGGGTCAATACGAACACAGCGGCGCCAAGCGCTTCGGCGTCCTCGCCCCGTTCGCGCCGCAAGCCCCCGGTGGAAGGTATGAATCCGGATACGGGTGGCGCTCCGTTCTCCGACCAGTAGCGCGAACGCTCAGCTATGGCCGGCGCTGACCGATAGCATCGCGAGGTCGATGCCATTGTTGCGTAACGTGCGCTCGTACTTGGCTTCGAGAGCCGTATGGAAAATCATGTCGGGATCGGCTGGGCAGACCAGCCATCCATTGGCTAGGATTTCGCTCTCGAGCTGTCCTGGCTGCCATCCTGCATAGCCAAGGGCGAGGACGGCGTTGGCCGGACCGTCGCCGGCGGCGATCGCCTTCAAAATGTCCACCGTTGCTGTGAGGCAGATTCCATCGTCGATGATCAGCGTGGATTGATCGATATGGAAGTCGTCAGTGTGGAGCACGAAGCCGCGCTTGGCATCAACAGGTCCGCCCATCAGCACGGGCATGTGGCCGACACGCTGGCGGAGCCGGATCGCATCAGTCTCGCTCGCGATATCAAGCTGAATCAGCAGGTCGGGCATATTGAGGTCAGAGACGGCCTTGTTGAGGATGATCCCCATGGCTCCGTCAGCCGAATGCGCACAGAGATAGATGACCGACCGGGCGAAGCGCGAATCCGTCAGTCCCGGCATGGCGACAAGAAACTGACCGTCAAGGTAGGCGGGATCGCCCGTGTGGGCCTGTGAACGCTGCATTGCCGTATGCTACGCGGGTAGGCGCCTTTGTCCAGGGCACGGCACGTTCCGCCAAGGGATATCCGCCACATTGGCGACGGCGGAAACTCGACAGGCTAACCCCTGCGAGCTAGACGATTTTTCGCGAGCCGGCCCGGTGCGTGAACTGGGTACGACTCTGTGACAGTAGCTAGGGATCTGACGGTTCGGATGCCCCGGCGATCTTCAGGAGACGACGGATGACCATTCAGGTTGGCGACCACCTCCCCCAGGTCACGTTTCGCGTGAGTGGGGCGGACGGCCCGGAAGCCAAGACCACCGACGACTTCTTCAAGGGCCGCCGCGTCGTCCTCGTCGGGGTGCCCGGCGCCTTCACGCCGAGCTGTCACCGCAACCATCTGCCCGGCTTCGTGGAGAAGCAGGCCGAGATCAAGGCTCGCGGCATCGACACCATCGCGATCACGTCGGTCAACGACGTGTTTGTGCTTGATGCGTGGCAGAAGGCGAGTGGCGCCGAGGGCCTCGAGTTTCTCGCTGACGGGAACGCTGAATTCGCGAAGGCGATTGGCCTCGACATGGACGGGGCCGGCTTCGGACTTGGTACCCGTTCGAAGCGTTACGCGATGCTCGTAGAGGACGGTGTCGTGCGCGTACTTAATGTCGAGGACTCCCCGGCCAAGACTGAGTTGTCGGGCGCCGAAGCCCTTCTCAAGGTGATCTGATCGATCCACCGGCGGATGTGATGCATCCGCCGGTAACTTGGGACGCTTTCGCCTGACGCTCAAACGCTCCGCGCCATGAGCATGATTTGCCTCTGCAGGGAGCTAGGCCGACTGTCCCGGACCGGCCCAACCGTAATCCCGCGCGTCCGTCGTGGTGCGATGGAAGTTCAGCCTACGGTCGTATTCCAGAGGATCCTTCGGCCGGACCAGGGCTCCGGCCGGCACATTGAGCCAGTCGACGAGGCGGGTCAGCATGAAGCGCAGGGCGGCGCCCCGGCAAAGGATCGGCAAAGCCGTGACCTCGGCGGAGACCAGGGGACGCACCGCTTCGTACCCGGCGATCAGGGCCGCACCCATGTCGCGGTGAAATCTGCCGTCCGCCTCGAAGCACCAGGCATTGAGGCTGATGGCCAGATCGTAAGCGAAGGCGTCGGTGCAGGCGAAATAGAAGTCGATCAGCCCCGACAGTTCGTCTCCGATGAAGAAGACGTTGTCGGTGAACAGGTCGGCATGGATCACGCCACAGGGTAGGCCCGAGGGCCAGGAGCGCTGTAGCACCGCGAGGTCACCCAGAACGCGTTCGGTCAAACCGGGTGAAACGGTCTCCGCCTGAGGCTCAGCGAGGCGAAAGAGCGGTTCCCACGCATCTACGGAGAGATTGTTGACGCGCCGCATCCCAAAATCGGCTCCCGCCGCGTGCAACCCTGCGAGCGCGCGGCCGAGGGCGTGGCAGTGATCGATACCGGGTTGCTTCACCGAAACGCCATCGAGGAAAGTCACGATCACCGCGGGGCGACCGCAGAGCTCACCCAGTGCGAATCCGGTGCGATCGCGGATCGGCTGTGGGCAAGCGAGGCCTCGGGCGGCGAGGTGTTCCATCAAGTTGAGGAAGAACGGCAAATCGTCCGCCCTGACGCGCTTCTCGTATAGGGTTAGGATGAAGGAGCCGCCGGTGGTGTGGAGATAGAAATTCGTGTTCTCCACGCCTTCGGCGATGCCCTTGTATGAGAGCAGCGTTCCAATGTCGTAGGCCGCAAGAAAGGCGGTCAGCGCCGCGTCGGAGACCTCGGTGTAGACTGCCACGGCTTGTTCGCTTGAAATTTCGGGACAAAATGGACAAGGGCGCCGAATGGCGCCCCTGCTGAAGACGGATCGATCGGGAGCGCTGTCCGCCTATTCCGCGGCTTCGCTACGCAGTTCGCGCGGCAACGGGAAGGACATATCTTCGACCACCGTCGAGACCGTATCCACCGTCACGGTGTAGCGTGCTGCAAAGGCGTCGATAATTTCCTCCACCAGCACTTCCGGCGCGGAAGCTCCGGCCGTGAGACCAAGTTTGCGAATGCCCTCGAAGGCTGGCCAATCGATTTCCTCGGCGCGCAGCACCAGCCGGGTGATCGGGCAGCCGACGCGCTCAGCGACTTCGCGCAGGCGCTGCGAGTTCGACGAGTTCGACGAGCCGACCACGATGACCGCATCGACCAACGGCGCCACCTGCTTCACCGCCTCCTGACGATTGGTGGTGGCGTAGCAGATATCGTCCTTGTGCGGGCCGGTGATCGTCGGGAACTTCTTCTTCAGCGCCTCGACGATATGGTGGGTGTCGTCCACCGACAGAGTTGTCTGCGTCACCCACGCGAGGTTGTCGCGGTTCTCTGGTTCAAGAGCGGCGATCTGGTCGAGATCCTCGACCAGCGTGATCGAGCCCTTTGGCAGCTGACCCATGGTGCCGACCACCTCCGGATGACCGGAATGGCCAACGAGCAGAACGTGACGACCGCGCTTGTGGTGGATCTCCGCCTCGCGATGAACTTTCGTCACCAGCGGGCAGGTGGCGTCGATGGTGGTGAGGCCGCGGGAATCAGCGTTGTGCGGCACCGTCTTGGCGACGCCGTGCGCCGAGAAGATCACCGGAGCGGAGCCGTCGGGGACCTCGTCGAGTTCGCGGACGAACACGGCGCCCTTCCGTTTCAGACTCTCAACGACGTACTTGTTGTGGACGATCTCATGGCGGACATAGACCGGAGGTCCGTAGATGGCGAGCGCCCGCTCAACTACGTCGATCGCCCGCACGACTCCGGCGCAGAAACCGCGCGGCGCACAGAGCAGGATCTCCAGAGGCGGCTTAACCGTGTCACCGGAGGCAGAGGAAGTCGTCAGATTCGCGTCGCTCATGATAGCCGGGATGTGGCGAGGCGGGGGCGCCCCTGTCAACCTGTCATAACGGAAAAGTCCCCCGCGGGCACCTGCGGTCCAGCGAAAGCGAGTGCACGTGACTCACAGGACCCAGGGAACTCTCCGTAATACGCGCGCTAGGCCACCCGCTTGGGCCGCGCCATCGCGCCCTCGGCAAGGGAAGTCTCGAGCATAGGAATCATACGTGGGTCGGTGCACTGGGCTACGTTGAAGCGTAGGAAACTGTTGCCGAGTGACGAGGGGCTGAAAGCGCCTCCGGGAGCGAGCACGAGTCCGCGTGCAAGAGCGCACCGAGCGACGTCCGCCGAATCGACCCCATCCGGCAGCTGCATCCACAGGAAGAAGCCTCCGGACGGCTCCAGCCACGCCTTCAGTCCACATTCTTCGAGGTGCCGAAGGGCCGGCGCCGTCGCCCGTCCCAACTTCTCGCGGACCTCGGCGAGGTGTCGGCGGTATGTGCCGTCTGTCAGGAGCCGGTGCATCAGGCTCGCCGACAGATGACTGTTCCCCAGGCTCATCGCGAGCTTGAGATCGACCAGTGGCTCGACCCAGTCCTCGCGCAGCGCAATGAAACCGCAACGGATGGCGGCCGACAGCGTCTTCGAGAAGCTTCCGATCTGGATGACCCGCTCTAACCCGTCAAAACCGGCCAGGCGTGGAGACGGCTCACTCTCGAAATCTCCAAAGATGTCATCCTCGATGATAAGGGTATCGTGCGCCTCAGCGAGCTTCAGGATGCGATGGGCGACCGCGGGCGCGAGGATGGATCCGGTCGGGTTCTGGAGCGCGGAATTGATGACGTAGAAGCGCGGCCGATGCTCAGCGAGGTGCATGGCGAGGGTCGCGAGATCAGGACCGTTCGGGGTCATCGGCACACCAACAACCCGGGCGCGCTTCGCTCTGAGGAGTCCGTGATAGTTGAAGTAGCACGGATCGTCGACCAGTACCGTATCGCCGGCTTCAAGCAGGAATCGGCAGAGCAGGTCGAGAGCCTGCGTCGCCGAATCGACCAGCACCACCTGATCGGCGCCGGCCTCAACCCCTTTCTCCGCCAAGCGCCGTGCGATCTGTGCGCGTAGAGGTGGAAAGCCGAGGGGCTGATCGTGTGAGACCAGGTTGGTCTCCGGACCGCGTGCGAGCTGTCGAAGGCCGCGCCGGATCGCCTGGCTTGGCATCCAGGCTGACGGCAACCAGCCGGAGCCCGGCATTACGAGGTCCGGGCCGGCCTGCATGGATTGTCGGGTGATCCAAAGCGGATCCACCGCCCGGTCGAGCTGAGGCCCTACTGCTTTGAGACAGAGCGGTCGGGTCTTACCCGCCACGTAGAAGCCCGAGCCGCGCCGGGCCACGATCGTGCCTTCGGCCCCGAGCCGGTCATAGGCCTCGACGACGGTGGACTTCGAGACCCCCATGGCTTCGGCGAAGGCCCGGACCGAGGGCAGGCGTGCGCCGGGCATGAGCTGGCGGCTGTTGATCCGATCCGTGACCTCCGCCGCCACGGTCTCGACCAAGGTGAGCTTGGACACGGGGGACACCTTCATCTGTCCTGATCCTCGCGCCGGACGATTCAATCCAACCGTACTGGACTGTCCCTATCACGACTATCCCCCGCCACGCATGGTCGCGGCATCGGCCCGTACATCACGAGAGGACGCACCCCATGCACGGCTTTACTCAGCTCAAGGCTGGACCTGTCACTGCGGGCAGGACACTGACCGCCGTAGCGGCACTTAGGGCCTGGTTAAGCGCCGGGTTGGCTGCTGTGGCTTCAGGGATTTCCCGCACTGCCATTAACCGCAGGGTCGTCCGTCAGCTATCGGCGATGTCGGATCGCGAACTTCGGGACATCGGTCTCAGCCGCCAGGACGTGCTCGATGCAGGGATCCTGCTGGTCGAAGGTGACGCGTCGGATTTTCTGGTCGACCGCCGAAATGAGCGCCGGGCGAGCCGGAGCATTCCGCGCGGAGGTTGGCCGCCGCGGCGTCACTGACGCCGAATCCGGGAAAGTGCCGATTCGCACTGTGGGACGTTCAAGCGAGTGTTTGCGGTAAGCTTCCCCTCCCTGTGCACGTGACGGCTGGGCCCCTGCTGGTTAAGACGGAGCCGCCTGGCGAGCCCGGATCGCTCTGAATGGGGTGGTCCATCGCCGTCTGGGATTCTCATCCAACCTCGGATTTTCATGGCAAGCGCCGCGACCCACGTCAGCTTCCTGCCTCCCGTGCTGACGTTCCTGTCGGCGGCGGTGATCGGCGTGCCGATCTTTCGCCTCATCGGCCAAAGCGCCGTGCTCGGCTACCTCGTTGCCGGTGTAGTGATTGGGCCCTTTGGCTTCTCGCTGATCGCGGAGCCAGAGACGGCTGCGAGCGTCGCTGAACTCGGCGTAGTGCTGTTGCTCTTCATCGTTGGGCTCGAATTACAAATCTCACGACTCGTTTCGATGCGGCGGGACATCTTCGGCCTCGGCACTGCCCAGCTCATTGTCTGCTCGGCAGCTCTGGCAGGCGTCGGGATCCTGATGGGGACCAAGCCTTCGGCCAGCCTCGTCATCGGCATCGCTCTCGCCCTCTCGGCCACAGCCGTCGCGCTGCAATTGCTGGAAGAGCGCGGCGACATGGGGACGCCCTATGGCGGCCGAGCCTTTGCGGTGCTGCTGTTTCAAGACATCTCCGTGGTTGCCATCCTGGCGCTGATGCCTTTGGTCGCTTCATCCGGCACGGGCGGCGGCGATGGCTGGCTCCTCTCGGCTCTGCAATCCACCGGCACGGTGGGCGCGGCGATCCTCGCCGTCGTGCTGGTCGGGCGCTATGGCCTCAATCCATTCTTCGGTCTGCTCGCAGCCAGTGGGGCCCGCGAAGTCATGACGGCGGCTGCCCTCCTCGTGGTGCTTGGAACCGCGATGCTGATGGAGCATGTCGGCCTATCGATGGCGATGGGCGCGTTCTTGGCTGGAGTGCTTCTGGCCGAATCCAACTTCCGCCATCAGCTCGAGGCCGACATCGAGCCGTTCCGCGGCATGCTGCTTGGCCTCTTCTTCATGAGCGTGGGCATGTCCATTGATGGTGGCCTCCTCAAGGCCGAATGGCCGACCCTGCTGGGGGCAACAGCCGGTGCGATCCTGCTTAAGGTCGCGTTGGTGGCCGGCCTGTTCCGCTTGTTCGGCTCGCCTTGGCTCGATGCGGTGCGCGGGGGTGCCATCCTGGCACCGGCCGGAGAATTTGCATTCGTGCTTTTGCCGGCGGGCGGTGAGCTCGGCCTCGTGGATCCTGCGAGCACACGCTTTGCCGTGGCGCTCGCGGCTCTGACCATGCTGGTCGGTCCAGTGGCGGCGAAGGCTCTGGACGCTGGGCTTGCCCGACGTCCCGAAGGGCCGGAGGCGGTGCCGGAGGCCATTGAGAGCACCGAGGCCCGCGTGCTCGTCATCGGCTTCGGGCGTTTCGGCCAAATCCTGACGCAGGTGCTGCTGGCTGAAGGCGTTAGCGTCACGGTGATCGACAAGGACGTGGATCAGATCCGCAGCGCCGCACGCTTTGGGTTCCGCATCTACTATGGGGACGGGACTCGCCTCGATGTCCTGCGCGCCGCCGGCATCGGACGGGCCGAGCTCCTCTGCATCTGCGTCGATGACAGCGAGGCCGCGCTGAAAATCGTCGATATCGTGCACGAGGAATTCTCCAGCGTGCGCACTTACGTGCGGGCCTTCGACCGCACGCACGCCGTCGAGCTGATGAACCGGGACGTCGACTTTCAGCTCCGCGAAACCGTCGAATCCGCTCTCGCCTTCGGTCGCGCGACCCTTGAGGGTCTCGGTCTCAGCCCGGAGGCGGCCGCCGCTACCGCGGAGGACGTTCGTAAGCGCGACGTTGCGCGCCTCGTGCTGCAGCAGGCAGGCGCTCTGACTGATACGATGAGTTGGGCCCGTGGCCTTAACGAGATCAAGCCCGAGCCCCTGACGGAGCCGAAGCGGCCTTCCCGCGCGCTGAATGCGGAGACGCGCGACATCATTGGATCCCAGAGGCGAGAGGCCGCGACCCGCACCCTTGAGACTGATGATGACTACCAAAGTCAGCAGCAGGAGGCCCGAACGGATGCCTGAGGCGACAGCCGGATCGGCGCGGTTCGTCGAGGGCTCGATTCTCCGTCACGTGGTGACGATGAGCGCAACTGGCTCGGTCGGGCTCATGGCGATCTTCGTCGTTGACTTCCTTTCCTTGCTCTACGTCTCCAAGCTTGGAGATCCGACGCTGACGGCAGCGGTGGGCTTTGCCACCATCGTCCAGTTCTTTGCCATCGCTATCAATATCGGCCTGATGATCGCAGCCGGTGCTCTCGTTTCCCGAGCCATCGGGGCCGGTGATGAAGCGGGTGCGCGGCGCCTCGCTACCTCCGGGACCATCCAGGGAATCGTGGTCTCCGGCCTCCTTGTCGTGGCGATGCTGCCCTGCCTGCCTACGGTGCTGAGCTGGATTGGAGCCGATGCTGAGACTCTTCCGATAGCGACACGCTTTCTCTGGATCACGCTGCCCTCCAACCTGCTGATGGGGCCCGGCATGATGTTTTCCGGCCTGCTGCGAGCGGTCGGCGCGGCTCGTCAGGCCATGTACGTCACCCTGGGCGGCGCCATCGTCACCGCCGGGCTCGACCCGCTACTGATTTTTGGTGCTGGTCTCGGCGTCGATGGGGCAGCCATCACCACGTGTTTTGCCCGCGCCACATTTGCGGTGATCGGTCTGTGGGGTGTCCGCCAGCACCGGATGCTCACGCAACCGAAGCTCGCTGACATCATCGCGGATGCTCCCGTCGTGATGCGGATCGCCCTGCCGGCGGTGCTGACGAACCTCGCACCTTCCGTGGCAAGCGCCTTCATCGCCCACGCGCTCGCGAAGTTCGGCGCTGTCGCGGTTGCCGGAAACGTGGTGGTCGACCGCTTGACCCCGGTGGCGTTCGGCGGCCTCTTCGCCATGTCTGGTTCGATCGGACCGATCCTGGGCCAGAACTGGGGTGCGGCCCGTTACGATCGAATGCGCGGTGTTCTGCGTGACGGTACGCTGGTCACCGCCGTCTACGTGCTGGTGGTCTGGATGGCGCTGATCCTGGGAGCCGGCCCTCTGATACGCCTCTTTGCGCTCGAGGGTGTCGCCGCTGACCTGTTTGGATTCTTCTGTCTCGTCAGCGGGGGTGTCTGGTTCTTTACCGGGCTGCTGTTCCTGGCCAATGCCTCGTTCAACAATCTCGGCTTCCCATTCTATTCGACGGCCCTGAATTGGGGACGGGCCACCCTAGGCACCGTGCCGCCAGCCCTGATCGGCGCGCATTTGTTCGGTCCCAAGGGCGTCATCGCCGGGGTTGGCCTCGGCTCGATCCTGTTCGGTCTCGTGGGCATCGCCCTCGCCTTCCGCACCGTCGTCACTTTGGAGCGCCGGGCCGGGGTCGTGCTCTCCCCGACCAATGCCGTCAAGGCGTCGAATGCCGGCACGGATTCCACCCGCGCCGCTGCACCCGCGCAGTCCGGCGCCCTGATCTGACTCGTGCCAGTGGCGGGGATTTTCAACGAGCCGTAGTACCCCTGGATCGAGCTAAATCCGTCCCCTCGATGGTGTCGAGGACGACGTTCGGAGACACATCCTGAGTGAGTTCGTCGACCTCGGCATCTGCCTCGGTGGCGATGCCAAGGTGATTGGTGATCGCCGAGACCATCGTCACCAGCTTGGTGACCTCGTGCTCGGCCAGGAGCCCGATGTGCAGATCGAGGTCCGCGCGCTTTGCGGCGGCGACCGCCATGCGGTTCTGGCTGATGAGAACGAAGGTCGAGAGAAAGATCGCCTCCACCGAGGCAGTGGTGCCAAGGATGACGAAGCTCGCGTCCCAGCGTGGCAGCACAGGCAGTAGACCGGCGTTGACCAGGGTCCACAGGCCGAACACCAGAACGTGCAGGACGACGAAAGCCATGCTCCCGGTGAACCGGGTGATCATCTCGGCAATTCGGTCTGCTCGGCTCGCACGCTGCTCGTCCTGCGCACGTCGCTCCTGCAGTGCACGTATGTTGCGCGCCAGGGCCGGAGACAGGCCGTCCGGCTGCGGCGGCGGGTAGGTCGGCCGGGTCGGATCCGCGTCCTGCGATCGATGCAGTGTTCCAGGGGCCATCGGGACTTCACAGACGAAGTGCTGGATGAGGGTGTCGTCTGGGATTCAACCGCTTCTAAACCGTCCCTGATCCCCAATCTTTGCCAATGCTTCGCGGCGTTCGGGCCATTTCCGATCGAGATGGATGTCCCTCAGCGGGGATGAACGGACGCGGAGGCTCAGGACACGAACGCCCCAGATCATAGGGATCCGGGAGACCGTCCACTTCGTCAGGAACCTGGATGCGGTAGGCCTCTCTTATCGCAGACCGATCAGCCTACCATGCATGGCCCAGGACTTCCGGATCTGCGCCGACGAGGTCGTCGGGTGCAGCATCGTCAAATCCGTCCAGGAAATCGGTTTCCTGGCCCGAACGAGCCTCCCGATGGAGTCATTCCGCCGCCTGACGGATCGGACCGGTTCACGCAGCCTTCTCCCTCTCGACCGAGGCCCGGACAATCCAAGACGGTCGTTTGGCTGTGGCCAGGATCAAGATCGAGCGCCGAACCCGTTGGCCGTACGGCGGCGTCAGTCCGCAAGTCCAGAATTCCACGCCTCAAGCTTGCGATATCCAGGTTGTGGAAGGCCTCCTGGCCAGGCCACGCGATGAACGAGCGCTGCGCCTGTTGAGGTTGACCTCCACGCGATTTCGGATGACCCGGTGGCAGCCGCGTCCGAACGATGTCGCGGACGGAGTCCAGCGTCGATGTCCTCACCCCCCTGGGTCCTTTGTGACACCAGCGTCATACCCGGTAGTTCTGCTCCGCTGAACCTGCTGCGGCAGGGAGACGCCTACTCGATCCAGGTCGGGAATGCGGAACTCATGACGAACCTCGATCGCGGCTCGGAACAGGCCCTTGGGACCATTGCGTGTGAACGCCTTGCTGGTCGCGCGGCGCCGCGCATCCTGATCGGTGGATTGGGCATGGGTTTCACCTTGCGCGCAGCCCTGGGCGCCCTTGGACCGGATGCAAAGATCGTTGTCGCCGAATTGATCCCTGCCGTTGTTGCCTGGGCCCGGGGCCCCCTCGCCCATCTGTTCGGTGACAGTCTCGACGACCCACGCGTTGAAATCATCGAGTCGGACGTCAATCGCCTGATCCAATCAGGGCCCGAGCGCTTCGATGCGATCCTGCTGGATGTCGACAACGGTCCGTCCGGCATGACCCGACGGGAAAATGATCGCCTCTACGACGCGTGGGGTCTGAAGCGGGCACATTATGCCCTGCGGAGCGGCGGCGTTCTCGCCGTCTGGTCGGGCAAACCCGACCGGCGCTTCAAGGCGCGCCTGCGCCTGCATGGCTTTGCCGTCGACGAATTTCGAATCCGTGCCAACGGCGGGGTAAGCGGACCGCGCCACGTTCTCTGGATGGCGACGCGTCCCGCTGCTCCGCTGCGGTTCGCGTCGCTGGGAACAAGGGCCTGAGCTCGATCGCGCAGGACAGGTGCCCGGTTTCAGTAGCTGTAGTTGCGGCGCGGCGGCCCCTGGTACTGCCCATACCCCGTGCCGCGTGACTCCACGCGCGAGCCGTAATCGATGTCGCGTTGCCGCTTCGCCTGACGATTGGCCAGATAGCGTCCGCCGAGGCAGCCCGCGACTGCCCCGACGACGCCACGCTCGGCCAGGTAGTGCCCGGCGAGTCCGCCGATGATCGCGCCCTTGATGCACCCCTTTGCCTCGGCCGCTCCGACGCTCCCGAAGGTGAGGAGGGCGAGGGCCGACGCTGTCGCAATGATCCGCATGTTCAATCTCCCGGCTGATGCGTCGAGGAAACCCTCGCGCATCGCACCCGTTCCGAGCGGACCAAGCGGACACGGTAAATTGCCGATGCGATCTCTTCCGCGCCTCCCGCGCCCAGGAAGCTGTGTTCTTAATCCACCGACATCGTCATTTTCTCGATCTGTGTCTCATCCGCAGCAGGCAGGAACAGCGCGGGCGTGTCTAAGGTCATCACGAGGGTCCACCAGTCATCAAGTTGGGGGCCGAAGCAGGATTTCGCCTGATGACTGCGGGTTGTGTGCGTTCGATCCTATCTATCATTGGTGTGGTCATAGCGCTGTCGTCGACAGTCGCAGGCGCCGCGGAGAACGACGAGCCTGCAACGGTTAAACGATCGAGCAAGGCGCCGAAGGACGGCCCGACAGGCTCTGCCCGAAAGAATGTCCCGGCGCAGAGGGGCCAAGCGGACCGTCAGGAATCGAAGGCGAGCAAGGACACGCAGGGCGGCAAGGGCGGCGGCAACGACGGCAAGTCCCAGGATGTCGATACCGAGCATCTTTTCGGCTTCACCGAAGGCTCCGATGCTGGTGAGAAGGGCGAGCAGGAGGTCGTCGTGGATACGATTTCCCGCCTGGGCAAGCGGCTATCGGGTCCCGGCGGTGGCCACTACCGGGTGCTCGACACCAAGTTCGGCTACCAGTTCGACCCCATCGACCGCTTGAGCATCGAATTCGGCGCGTTCGGCACATTCCGTCAGGTGCGCAACATCATCGACCTCGACGACAAGTCCTATGGGACGTTCGATGGGGTTTCCGTGGAGGTGAAGTACCAGTTCCTCAAGGGCGACAAGGATCAGCCGCTCGGGCTTGCCCTCGAACTCCGGCCGCGCTTCGCCCGCGTCCTGCCGATCGAGGGAAATGGTGCCGACATCTTCGACATGGAGACCGTGCTCCAACTCGATCTCCAGCTTGTGCCGAACAAGCTCTGGTATGGCAGCAACATCAGCTTCGAACCGGCTGCCGGTCGCCAGCGCGGTCCCGACGCACCGGGTTACCGGTCATCGACCTTCCTCTGGTCGAACGCCCTGATCGCCCGCGTCGGGGAGAGCACCTATCTGGGGCCGGAGGTCCGCTACCTGCGGGGCTATAACGGCACGTTTCTCAATGACTTGGAAAGCGAGGCGCTGTTTGTCGGCCCTGCCCTGCACCACCGCTTCACCGAGAAGATCTGGCTCACGGTGGCGTATGCAGGGCAGGTCTGGGGCCGCGATACCGACCCGACCCTGGCTGGCCGCGCACTCGGCCTGAACCAGTTCGAGCGGCACAACGTCCGGGTCAAGTTCGGTATGGAGTTCTGAGAGACGGTCGCGCAGAGCCCTTGCCTCAGTTCGGCAGGTGCATCTGCTTGCGGAGGCTCTTGTCGAAGAGGTGGGCGGGGGCGAAGCGCCGAAGCAGGCTGATCTGGCGCGCGACCTTGCCGGCGGTGTAGCGGCGCTGCGGCACCGAGGCCTCGGCCGCGGCGAGCACGGTGTCGGCCACGGTCTCGGGCGCATCGGCGGTCGCCATGGCCTCACGCATCGTCCGGTCGGCACCGGCGCGAGCCTCGGCATACAGCTCGAGTTGAGCATCGGGGACGAGCAGGTTCTGGTCGAAGGCCGTGCGGGTATAGGCCGGCTCGACTAGGACGATGCGGATGCCCTGACTGCGCACCTCGTGGTCGAGGGATTCCGAATAGCCTTCCACTGCGTGCTTGCTGGCGGCGTAGAGCGCCATGTAGGGGGCCGGGATCAGGCCGAGGACGGAACTGATGTTGATGATGCGTCCGCTCCTCTGGGCGCGCATCGTCGGAAGCACCGCGCGGATGGCCCGGATCACGCCGAACAGGTTCACGTCGAAGAGATCCTGTGCCTGGGCGATCGAGGATTCCTCGGCGCCGCCGCTGATGCCGAAGCCGGCATTGTTGACGAGAAGATCGATCCGGCCGGTCTCGTCGAGCACGGTCTTCACCATGGCGGCGACCGACGCCTCGTCGGTGATATCGCAGGTCAGGAGGGTGCCGGCATCGCCCAGGACGGTGCTGCTGCGCCGGCTCGTCCCGAACACCCGATAGCCGGCCTTGTGGAGGGCCCGCACGCTGGCGAGACCGATGCCGGAGGAGGCTCCGGTGACGATGGCCGTCCTGCGGACGGGCTGCTTGCGAATGGCTTGGCTCATGACGCTCTCCCAGCGGGTCCGATCCGCCGGCCCTCCCCTTTTAAATGACGTACATAATCTAAAACGGCAAGCCGACGCGCGTGTCGTGGCACACGCGCGTCGTTGGTATTACAGCGGCAAAAACGGCTTTCCGTTTCGCAACGCGGGCGAAGGACGTGTCGAGGTCACAAGGGCGTCGTCCAGAACGCGCGCGACGTGACGTGCGGTCAGACCGAGGCCGTCGTGGATCTGATGGCGGCAACTCGTACCGTCGGCGACCACGAGATCGTCGGGTCCGGCCTGGCGCAGGGCCGGGAACAGCGACAGCTCGGCCATGGCCAGGGACACGTCGATGGTCTCGGCGCCGTAGCCGAAGGCGCCGGCCATGCCGCAGCAGCTCGACTCGATCGGGCGGACATCGAGACCGGGCACCGCACGCAGGACCGTCTCCACCGCACCCATGGCGGCGAAGGCTTTCTGGTGGCAATGGCCGTGGAGATGGGCGACCCGGCCGCCCTGGTCGGCGAGCGGCAGGTCGATGCGTCCGGCCTTGAGGTCGGCGGCGAGCAACTCCTCGAACAGGAAGCTCGCGCGCCCGAGCTCGGCGGCCTCGGGGCCCGGAAGCAGCGCGGTGAACTCGTCCCGGAAGGTGAGGAGGCAGGACGGCTCGAGGCCGACGACCCGGGCCCCGGCGCGTATGAACGGCAGCAGCGCGGCCAGCGTGCGCCGGGCCTCGGCGCGGGCCCGGTCGGTCTGGCCCGATGCGAGGTAGGTCCGCCCGCAGCAGAGCGGGCGGCGGCCGCGATGGGGGAAGACCCGGTGCAGGCGGTAGCCGGCCGCGAGCAGCACCCGCTCGGCCGCCTCCAGGTTCTCGCGCTCGAAGGCCCGGTTGAAGGTGTCGCCGAACAGGACGACGTCGCGGAAGTCGCCGCTCACGTCGCCGGGATGCGCCGGCTCGCCGGATTCGTGCCAGGGCCGACGCCATTGCGGCAGGGTCCGGCGGGCCGAGAGGCCGACCCAGCGCTCGGACAGCCGGGCCAGGGCCGGCAGGCGGTCGCGCAGGTTGAGGAGGGGTGCCAGCCGCGCGGCCGTGCTGGCGTAGAGCGGGAGCGCCGCCACGAGGCGTTCCTTCAGGGGCAGGCCGTGCCGGGCGTGGTAATGGTGCAGGAACTCGATCTTCATCTTGGCCATGTCGACGCCGGTGGGGCATTCGCGGCGGCAGGCCTTGCACGAGACGCAGAGATCCAGGGTCCGCTTCATCTCGGGGCTGGTGAAGGCGTCCGCCCCGAGCTGGCCCGAGATCGCCAGCCGCAGGGAATTGGCCCGGCCCCGGGTGAGGTGCTGCTCGTCCTTGGTGACCCGGTAGGAGGGGCACATGGCGCCGCCGGCGAGCTTCCGGCAGGTGCCGTTGCTGTTGCACATCTCGACCGCCGGGCCGAACCCGCCCCAGTCCGACCAGTCGAGGGCCGTGGCGGCGGGCTGGGTCACCGCGTAGCCGGGCTGGAAGCGCATCAGCGCGCGGTCGTCCATCCGCAGGGGCCGGACGATCTTGCCGGGGTTCAGGCGGTTGTCCGGGTCGAAGCCGTCCTTGACCGTCTCGAAGGCGCGGGTGAGCCGGGCTCCGAACATCGGCTCGATGTATTCGGAGCGCGAGATGCCGTCGCCGTGCTCGCCGGAATAGGAGCCCTTGAAGCGGCGGACGGCGGCGCTGGCCTCCTCGGCGATGGCCCGCATCTTGGCGACGTCGCCGCCCTGCTTCATGTCGAGGATCGGGCGCACGTGCAGGCAGCCCACCGAGGCATGGGCATACCACGTGCCGCGGGTGCCGTGGCGGGTGAAGACCTCGGTGACGGTGTCGGTGTAGTCGGCCAGGTGCTCCAGGGGCACCGCGCAATCCTCGATGAAGGAGACCGGCTTGGCGTCGCCCTTCATCGACATCATGATGTTGAGGCAGGCCTCGCGCACCTCCCAGACCGATTTCTGCCGGACCGGCTCGGGCACCTCCACCACGGCGTTCCGGAAGCCGTGGTCGCTCATGCAGGCGTCGAGGCGCCTGAGGTCGGCCAGCAGCGCGTCGCGGTCGTCGCCGGCGAATTCCACCAGCAGCAGGCAGTTCGGCGTGCCGCGGGTGATGTCGGCGAGCGTCGTGCGGAACAGCGGGATGTCGGCCCCGAGGACCAGCACGTTGTTGTCGACGAGTTCCACCGCCACCGGGCCGAGGTCGACCAGCGCCTTCGTGGTCTCCATGGCGGAGCGGAAGGACGGGAAGTGGCAGACGCCCATGACCCGGTGGGCCGGCAGGCGGGACAGCTTCAGGGTGACGCCGGTGGTGGCCGCCAGGGTGCCCTCGGAGCCGACCAGGAGGTGGGCGAGGTTCGGCCGGGCCTCGATCAGGGCATCGAGGTTGTAGCCGCCGACCCGGCGCTGCACGCGCGGATACCGGGCCAGGATCTCGTCGCGCTCCGCCTCGGCGAGGGCCCGCATCGCGGCGGCGAGGTGCTCGGCCCGGTCGGGGCCGGTCACGCCGGTGCTGTCGTTGCCCGTGAGACCGAAGCCGAAGGGCGTGCCGTCGGGGAACATGGCCTCGATGGCCAGGACGTTGTCGCTCATCTTGCCGAAGCGGAGGGAGCGCGCGCCGCAGGAATTGTTGCCGGCCATGCCGCCGATGGTGCAGCGGGTGGCGGTGGAGGGCTCCACCGGGAAGAACCAGCCATCCGCCTTCACCCGGGTGTTCAGGCGTTCCAGCACCATGCCGGGCTCGACCGTGATGGTGCCCCCCGCGGGGTCGTAGGCGGTGATGCCGTTGAAGTGGCGCGAGCAATCGACCACGAGGCCGTGCCCGATCGGCTGCCCGTTCTGAGAGGTGCCGCCGCCGCGCATGATGACGGGCACGTCATGCTCGGCCGCGATCTTCAGCGTCGCGGCGATGTCGGCGGCGGACCGGGGCAGGACCACGCCGGCCGGGATGATCTGGTAGATCGAGGCATCGGTGGCGTAGCGTCCACGGGTGAAGGAATCGAAGCGGGCCTCGCCCTGCAGGGCCTCGGCCAGCCGCCTGGCGAGTCCGGCATTCTGTCGCGTGGCCGCGCGGGGCGTGCTGGTCGCCGCCCGCGGCGGGGTCGATGGCTCAGCCGTGGCGGTCATGCTTCATCGTCCTCGCGTTGCGGGTGCGCAGCCGGATCGGAATGCCGGGCTGCGGCCGCCGGATGGGGTGGCGGTCTGAGCCGCCGGAGCTAAGATACGGTGATATTTTGAATGCAAATGGGCTTGCAAGATGATCGACCTGTTCAGCGACACCCAGACGCGGCCCACGGCGGGGATGCGGGACGCCATGGCGCGGGCCGAGGTGGGGGATGAGCAGTCCGATTCCGACCCGACCACCCTGGCGCTCTGCGAACGGGTAGCGGACCTCCTTGGACAGGAGGCGGGCGTCTTCATGCCGTCCGGCACGATGTGCAACCTGGTGTCGATCCTGGTGCAGACCCGACCCGGCGACGAGATCATCGTCGACGACCAGTCCCACATCTACAACACGGAGGCCGCCGGCTCGGCCGCCATCGGGGGCGTCTCGGTGATGGCCCTCAGGACCCCGGCGGGCGTCTACACGCCCGAGGCCTTCGCGGCGGCCATCCGCCCGCCCGCCCGCACGGCGCCGCGTTCCGCCCTGGTCTCGATCGAGCAGACCACGAGCTTCTCCGGCGGTTCGGTCTGGGCGCTCCCGGACATGCGGCGCATCCGCGACATCGCCCACGAGAAGGGTCTGCGGGCGCATATCGACGGGGCCCGGCTGCTCAACGCGGTGGCGGCCACCGGCATCGCCGCGAAGGACTACGCCCAGGGCTTCGACAGCGCCTGGATCGATCTGAGCAAGGGGCTCGGCTGCCCGGTCGGCGCCGTCCTGTGCGGGACGCAGGCGTTCGTCACCGAGGCCTGGCGCTGGAAGTACCGCCTCGGCGGGGCCATGCGCCAGTCCGGGATCCTGGCGGCGGCCGGCCTCTACGCCCTCGATCACCACAGCGAACAGCTCGTCCGCGACAACGCCCACGCGGCCCTGCTCCGCGACCGGATCGCGGGGGCGCCCGGCCTCGCCATCGACGCCGGTGCGGCGCAGTCCAACATCCTGTGCTTCTCGGTCGAGCCCCTCGGCGTCACGGCCGCGGCCTTCGCCAAGGCCTGCCTCGCCCAGGATGTCCGGGTGCGGGCGATCGGGGCCCATCAGATCCGCGCCACGACCCATCTCGAGGTGGACGAAGCCGGCATCCTGCGGGCGGCCGAGGTAATCCGCGCCGAGGCCGAGCGCCTGTCGGGACGCCTCGCCTGAGCCGTTTCGCCAAGATTCGGGTGGCCCAGGTTCGCGTGGCCCAGTTTCGCTTTGGGACGATTCGGAGCGGACCCCATCGCGGCCATCAGGCGCCGGCCGCCGCGGTCTCCCGCACGGCGGCCGCCCGGCGCTTGTTGCGCAGGTGACGGAACAGGATGTCGCTGAGTTCCGAGCCGGCCCGGCGCCGCAGGGCGTCGAGGATCTCCTCGTGCTCCCGCATGGCCTCGCCCCAGCGGTCGCGGTCCTTGTCGAGATTGGCGGCGTACCGCACCCGGCGCAGGCGCCCGGCGAAATTGGCGTAGGTCGTCCGCAGGGGCTCATTGTCGGCGGCCTCGACGATGCGGTCATGGATCGCCTGATTGCCGGTGAAGTAGCCGTGCAGGTCGCGGCGGAGGTAGGCCGCGTACATCGCGTGGTGCAGGCGCTCGATCTCGGAGAAGCCCGCCTCGGTGATCTTCTCGCAGGCGAGGCGCCCGGCCAGGGCTTCGAGACCGCCCATGACGTCGAACAGCGCCACCATCTCGTCGGGCCCGAGCTGGCGGACCCAGGCGCCCCGGTTCGGCAGCAGGTCGATCAGCCCCTCGGAGGCCAGCACCTTGAGGGCTTCCCGCAGGGGCGTGCGCGAGATGCCGAAGCGTTCGCAGAGGAGGCGTTCCGGCACCCGGGCACCGGGGGCGAGGTTGCCTTCCACGACGTAGTCGCGCAGCTGCGCCAGCAGGGTCCCGTGGAGCGAGGCGGCCCCCGTGCCGGCGATCCGGGGCAGGGACGCGGCCTCCGGTTCGACCGCGGAATCCGGGACGGAATCGAGCATCATCATTCCAGAATTATCAGCCGCCGCGGCCGCGGTCGAGGGTGATCGAGCGCAAAATAATGCTTGTGTCTTCCAAAAATGAATGCAAATTTTTGGTCGACTGAACCGGATGCGGATCGTATCGACGACAATCCAGCGCCGTTCGCCACCGTAGGCCGTGGCGCTGCCCTTGTCCCGCGACCTGCCAGCGTCGCCTGGCGCACCCGCCCGCCAGCTTCGCCTGGCACACCTGAAACGCCTGCGAGGCCCCCGATGACGACACGGACCGGACGCCACTTCCTGCACATCCCGGGCCCGAGCCCGGTGCCCGAGCGCGTGCTGCGCGCCATGGACATGCCGGTGATCGACCATCGCGGTCCGGATTTCGCCAAGCTCGGACGGGCGGTGCTGGAAGGCGCGCAGGCCGTGTTCCAGACCCGCGCGCCGGTGATCCTGTATCCCGGCTCGGGCACCGGGGCCTGGGAAGCCGCCATCGTCAACACGCTCTCGGCCGGCGACCGGGTCCTGATGTTCGAGACCGGCCACTTCGCCACCCTGTGGCGCCAGATGGCGGCCCGCTGGGGGATCGAGGTCGAGTTCGTCCCCGGCGATTGGCGCCGGGGCGTCGATCCGGCCAAGGTCGAGGCCATCCTGGCCGAGGACCGCGCGAAGGCGATCAAGGCCGTGATGGTGGTCCATAACGAGACCTCCACCGGCGTCACCAGCCGCATCGCCGAGATCCGCAAGGCCATCGACCGGGCCAACCACCCGGCCCTGTTCCTGGTCGACACCATCTCGGGCCTCGGCTCGGCCGAGTATGCCCACGACGCCTGGGGCGTCGACGTCTCGGTGAGCTGCTCGCAGAAGGGCCTGATGCTGCCGCCGGGCCTCGGCCTCGTCGCCCTCTCGGACAAGGCGCTCGCCGCCACCAAGACCGCGACCCTGCCGCGTTCCTACTGGGACTGGCAGGAGATGCTGAAGCCGAACGCGGCGGGCTACTTCCCTTACACGCCGGCGACCAACCTGCTCTACGGCCTGCGCGAGGCCATCGCCATCCTGATGGAGGAGGGCCTGCCCCAGGTCTTCGCCCGTCACCAACGCCTCGCCGCGGCCACCCGCGCCGCCGTGGAGGCCTGGGGCCTGGAGGTCCTGTGCCAGGAGCCGTCCGAGTACTCACCCGTGCTCACCGCCGTGGTGATGCCGGAGGGCCATGACGCCGACGCCCTGCGCACCCTCATCCTCGAGAAGTACGACCTTTCCCTCGGCACCGGCCTCGCGAAGGTCGCCGGCAAGGTCTTCCGCATCGGCCATCTCGGCGAGACCAACGACCTCATGCTGATGGCCGCGCTCTCCGGCGTCGAGATGGGCCTCAAGGCGGGCCGCGTGCCGCACAAGGCCGGCGGCGTCCTGGCGGCCATGGAGACCCTGCGCTCCGGCCTCGACGACTGAGCGATCCCTCCGGCGGACCCGACGGATCGGGTCCGACACGCCGTCGTTCCGGGACGCCGCCGGCGCGCCCCGGATCCCGATCCGCCGACGGTGCCGGACGCGATGAGACCGATGGTCCCGAATCCCGGGCTCCGCTGCGCGGCCCCGGGCTGACGGAGGGCCTAGGACGACGAAGACCTCGAAGAAACCAAAGCCCGTCACGTCAGCCGATCACACCGATCCTGCGTGCCCCCGCAAAGAAGCCCGGCGATCAGACCGGGCGGGGTGTCGCGTTCAACTGGAGGAAACCCCGATGACGCCAGCAAGTGGACGCGTCTCCGCGTCAGGCCCTGCCAAACGACGCGTCTCCGCGTCGAACATGGTCCTGTTCCTGCTCTGCCTGATGTACTTCGTCACCTATCTCGACCGGGTGAACATCGCCACGGCGGGCGGCGAGATCATGAAGGATCTCGGCATGTCGAACACCCAGTTCGGCCTGATCCTGTCCGCCTTCGCCTACCCCTACGCCATCTTCCAGGTCATCGGCGGCTCGGTGGGCGACAAGTTCGGCGCCCGGCGCACGCTCCTGGTCTGCGGCCTAATCTGGGCCTCGGCCACGATCCTGACCGGTCTCGTCGGCGGCTTGGTCAGCCTGTTCCTCGCCCGCGTCCTGCTCGGCTTCGGCGAGGGCGCAACCTTCCCCACCGCCACCCGCGCCATGCAGAACTGGACGGCGCCGGGCAAGCGCGGCTTCGCGCAAGGCATCACGCACGCCTTCGCGCGACTCGGCAACGCGGTGGCGCCGCCCATCGTCGCCGTCCTGATCTACCACGTCGGCTGGCGCATCGGCTTCGTCGTCCTGGGGGTCGCGAGCTTCGCCTGGGTGGTGGTCTGGTACCTGTATTTCCGCGATGACCCCAAGGACCACCCCGCCATCACGCCGGAGGAACTCGCGGTGCTGCCCGAGCCGCGCAAGGTCGGCGCCAAGCAGAACATCCCCTGGAGCCGCCTGACGATGCGGATCCTGCCCGTGACCCTGACGTACTTCTGCTACGGCTGGACGCTGTGGCTGTTCCTCGGCTGGCTGCCGAGCTTCTTCAAGCTCAATTACGGCCTCGACCTGAAGAACTCGGCGCTGTTCGCCTCCGGCGTGTTCTTCGCCGGCGTCGTCGGCGACACCCTGGGCGGCGTCTTCAGCGACCGCATCCTCAAGAAGACCGGCAACCTCAAGCTCGCCCGGCTCAGCGTGATCGTGGTCGGCTTCCTCGGGGCGGCCGCGAGCCTGACGGGCGTGTTCTTCACCAAGGACCTGACCCTGGTGGCGCTGCTGCTGAGCTCGGGCTTCTTCTTCGCGGAGCTCGTCATCGGGCCGATCTGGTCGGTGCCGATGGACATCGCGCCGACCTACTCGGGCACGGCGGCCGGGCTGATGAACACCGGCTCGGCGGTGGCGGCGATCATCTCGCCGATCGTCTTCGGGATGATCGTCGACATGACGGGGAGTTGGACCCTGCCCTTCGTCGGCTCGATCGGCCTCTGCCTGCTGGGCGCCGGCCTCGCCTTCACCATGCACCCCGAGCGCCCCTTCGTGGAGGAGCCCGCGGTGCCGCTGGGGCGGGCCGTTCCGGCCGAGTGAGGCGTTTACCCCCCCCTCCCCCGTGCGGGGAGGGGTCCGGGGGGTGAGCCTCCCTCGCGGTACCGAGGCCGGCGGAGCCGCCCCCACCTTCCATGCCTCCCCGCGAGGGGGAGGAGAGCTGCGTAGCGCAAGACACAGGGAACCGCGCACGATGGACGAAGCCGTGCAGGACACGACCGACCCCCGGTCCCGCCCCCCGACCGGCCCCCTGCCCCTCGCGGGCCTGCGCGTCCTCGACGTGACGCAGGTGATGGCGGGGCCGGTCTGCAGCATGCTGCTCGCCGATCTCGGGGCGGACGTGATCAAGATCGAGCCGCCCGGCACCGGCGACCAGACCCGGGGCGCCATGGGGTTCAAGATGAAGGGGCCCGACAGCATGGGCTTCCTCAACATGAACCGGAACAAGCGCAGCCTCGCCCTCAACCTGAAGAGCCCGGCCGGGCGCGATCTCCTCCTCGACATGGCCGAGACCGCCGACATCGTGGTCGAGAACTACCGCCCCGGCGTGATGGCCCGGCTCGGCCTCGGCTACGAGGCGATGCGGGCGCGCAACCGCGGCCTGATCTACGCCAGCATCTCGGGCTTCGGGCAGACCGGCCCCTGGGCCAAGCGCCCGGGCTACGACCTCATGGCCCAGGCCATGTCGGGCGTCATGAGCGTCACCGGCCATCCGGGCGGTCCGCCCGTGAAGGCCGGCGTGCCGGTGGCCGACATCGGCTGCGCGCTGTTCGCGGTCTACGGAATCCTCAGCGCCTATATCGGCCGGCAGGCCAGCGGCGAGGGCCAGTACATCGACGCCTCGCTGTTCGATTCGGCGCTGGCCTTCTCGATCTGGGATACGAGTGAGTACTGGGGTACCGGCCGGATCCCCGAGCCGCTCGGGACCGCCAACCGCATGAGCGCGCCCTATCAGGCGGTTCAGGCGGCGGACGGCTACTTCGTCATGGGCGCGACGAACCAGAAGCTCTGGCGCCTGCTCTGCGACGTGCTCGGGCGGGAGGACCTGCTGGCGGACGCGCGCTTCCAGGACATCGCCGGGCGCCTCGCCCACCGCGAGGCCCTGATCGCCGAGCTGGAGACGAGCTTCGCCGCCAAGAACGCGGAGGACTGGGTGACCGATCTGCTGGCCGCCGGCATCCCGGCCGGGCGCATGAACACCTATCCGGAAGCCTTCGAGAGCGAGCACGGCCGGCACCGGGCGATGCGCATCGAGGTGCCCCATCCCATCGAGGGCAGCGTGCCCAACATCGGCTTCCCGGTGAAGCTCTCGGGCACCCCCGCCCAGGTCCGCCGCCACGCGCCGCTGCTCGGCGAGCATGCCGACGAGATCCTGGCGGAGCTCGGCCTGTCCGAGGCGGCGATCGAGCGCCTGCGCGCGGAGGGGGCCTTCGCCGCATGAGCGAGACCCAGGATACGGGCGCCGTCCGCTACCGGGTCGAGGGCGGCGTCGCGCACCTGACCTTCGACCGGCCGGCCGCCCGCAACGCCCTCACCTTCGCGATGTACGAGGCGCTGGCGGAGAGCCTGGCGCGGATCGAGGCCGACCCCTCCGTGCGCGTCGCCGTCCTGCGGGGCGCCGGCGGCAAGGCCTTCGTGGCCGGAACGGATATCGAGCAGTTCGTCGGCTTCACGGGCGCGGACGGCGTCGCCTACGAGGCCCGCATCGAGGGCTACGTCGCCGGGCTGGAGCGCTGCCGCGTGCCGACCGTGGCGGTGATCGAGGGCTGGGCGGTGGGCGGCGGCCTCGCCATCGCCAATGCCTGCGACATCCGGGTGGCGCAGGCCGGAGCCCGCTTCGGGGTGCCGATCGCCCGGACCCTGGGCAATTGCCTCTCGCCGGCCAACCTGCGCCGCCTGACCGCGACGCTGGGCCAGGGCCTCGTCACCCGCATGATGCTGCTCGCCGAGATGCCGACCGCCGAGACCCTGGCGCCGCTCGGCTACCTCGCCGCCGTGGCCGAGGCCGATCGGCTCGACGCCGAGGTGGCGGCAATCTGCGAGCGCCTCCTCGGCCATGCCCCCGTGACCATGCGGGTCACCCGCGCGATGCTGCGCCGGCTGGAACTGGACCCGCAGGCCGAGGCGACGGACCTCATCGCGGAATGCTATGGCAGCCGGGACTTCGCGGAAGGCGTCGAGGCCTTCCTGGCCAAGCGCCCCGCGGCCTGGACCGGCACCTGAGCGAGGACGCCGCATGACCCTCTACGCCCTCGGCCCGCACCACCCGCAGCTCGCGGACCCGGACAGCACCTGGATCGCCCCGGGTGCCCACGTGGTCGGGCGCGTCCATCTCGGCCGGGATGTCTCGATCTGGTTCGGCGCCGTCCTGCGCGGCGACAACGACGAGATCCGGATCGGGGACCGGACCAACATCCAGGACGGGGCCGTGCTGCATGCCGATCCCGGCTTCCCCCTGCACCTGGGAGACGATGTCACCGTCGGGCATCGGGCCATCGTGCATGGCTGCACCATCGGGGCCGGCAGCCTCGTCGGCATGGGCGCCACCATCCTCAACGGCGCCCGCATCGGCCGCAACTGCCTGATCGGGGCCAATGCGCTCGTCACCGAGGGCAAGGCGTTTCCCGACAACAGCCTCATCGTCGGTGCGCCCGCCCGGGCCGTCCGTACCCTCGACCCGGAGAGTGCGGAGCGCCTGACGCAGACCGCCGGGAATTACGTCGCCAACGGCCGCCGCTTCCGCCAGGATCTGCACGCGCTCCCCGAAGACGCCTGACCGAGACCGGCGCCGGCACGGGGGGCCTGGTCGTCGTCACCCACGGTTCGCGGGTGGCAGGCCCTCGCGAAACCCACGAGGGCCCTGCCCCGCCCGGTCCTCGCCACCCTGGGCGATCACGGGGCCAAAATCCGACGCTCGGGATCGTCCGCGCGCGACCCTGGGCGCTTGCTCAGACCGGCATCGACGCTTCCCGGGAGCGCTCCTTCCTCGACCGTCTGCGTTCCGATACGCCCGCGGCGCCGAGCATCACCCCCGGTCTCGCGCCGTCACAGGTCGGGAAACTCTCTCGCCAGGTGGTCGATCAGCGCGCGGACGGCGGGTGGCAGACCGCGGCGGGTCGTGAACACGATATGGACGATGCCGTCCTTGCTCCGCCAGTCCCGGAACACGCGGACGAGCTTGCCCGCGTTCATGTACGCCGCGCATGCGTGATCAGGCAGGAAGGCGACGCCCAGTCCGTTTGCCGCGGCATCGCAGAGAACGGTGTAGTCCGCGCAGGTCAGCCGCGGCTCATGGCGCAGCACCTGCGTCGTCCCGTCCTCGCGTTCAAGCCTCCAGGTGGTTTCGCCCGCCTCGTCGCTCGTACTCATGGTCGGAACGGTGGCGAGGTCGGCAAGATCGGCACCGAGGCCGCTCGCAACCTGCGGACTGGCGACGAGGATCCAACGGGAACGTCCGAGCGACCGCATCGTGAGGGACGCATCGCTCGTCAACTCGTGGCGAACGCGGAGCGCGACGTCGATCCGCTCACCGATCAGGTCGACGGCGCGGTTCGAGACGACGAGTTGGAGCTGGACCTTCGGGAAGCGGTCGAGAAAGCCGCGCACGATGGCTGACACCACCTTCACCAGATTCGGCGGACAACTCATCCGGATGCGCCCGTGCGGCTCGGCCTGCGCTTCCGCAACGAGCGCTTCCGCCCGCTCCGCTTCCAGCATCATGGCCCGGCAGCGCTCGTAAAAGGTCTGCCCGATCTCGGTCACGCGGAAACGTCGGCTTGAGCGCTCGATCAGCCGCACCCCGAGCCGCGCCTCCAGCGCCGAGACGCGGCGGCTCAGCTTCGATTTCGGCTCGTGAAGCACCCGACCTGCGGCGGTGAAGCCGCCATGGGCGACGACCTCGGCGAAGGTGACGTAGTCGTTGAGGTCTGAGCGCATCATCGTTCCTCGATTGGAACGCTACGTGCCAGATTTGCGACCTATCCGCATCATCGTTCTGCGGCCATCTCTCTTGGCAACGGCTCACACGCCGCTGGAATCGGGAGAACGACGATGACCGGTAGGTTTCAAGACAAAGTGGTGGTGGTGACAGGCGGCACCAGCGGCATCGGCCTCGCCGCCGCCAAGGCGTTCGCGCGGGAGGGCGCCTCGGTGTTCGTCACCGGGCGGCGCCAGGATGTGCTCGACGCCGCAGTGACGGAGATCGGCGGCCAGGTCACGGGTCTGCGCGCCGACATGTCCGACCTCGCCGACATCGACCGGGTCTACGAAGCCGTCCGGCAGCGGCACGCTCAGATCGACGTCCTGTTTGCGAATGCCGGTGGCGGCGACATGCGTCCGCTCGGGGCCATCACCGAGGCGCATTACCAGCGGACGTTCGACACCAACGTGAAGGGCACGATCTTCACCGTGCAGAAGGCGCTCCCTTTGCTGAAGGACGGCGCGTCGATCGTTCTCAACGGTTCCAACGCCGGCTCGTCGGGAACCCCCGCGTTCAGCGTCTACAGCGCGAGCAAGGCCGCAGTGCGCAACCTGGCGCGTAGCTGGATCCTCGACCTCAAGGATCGTCGCATCAGGGTGAACGTCGTCAGCCCGGGGCCGACCGAGACGAACGGGCTGAACGATGTGTTCGGCGGCGGCGATCAGGCGCGGGGCATCAAGGATTTCCTCGCCACGCAGATCCCGGCCGGCCGGATCGGCCGGCCCGAGGAGATCGCCAAGGCCGTGCTGTTCCTGGCCTCGGACGATGCCAGCTTCATCAACGGAGCGGAATTGTTCGTCGACGGCGGACTGACCCAGATCTGATCACACCGGCCGACAGCCCGAGCCCCTTGAGCCGTCGGCTTCGGACGACGCGGGCGGCACCCTCGCCTGAGAGGGCTTGATCCGAGCTCCAACCGCATCGGCGGTTTTCTGGAACGGTCGCGCTTGGATTGCGGGACCGCACGCCCAGTCTGGCTCAGCCTGTGTGCTGAGCGAAGCTCCGGAAGCTCAAGCGTTACACATGAAACCGAAACATTCAACTTCATAATCGATACGCAAGACAGCATGCATAGCGTCATGCTCTAAGCAAAAGGCGGAGATCACGATGTCGGAACTCAGCATCAATGGCATGAAGATGGTCTATGACGAAGTCGGAAGTGGGTCGAACCCGCCTGTTCTGCTGGTACACGGATGGGGGTGCAACCGCTCATTCATGAAACGCCAACAGGAATTCTTCGGACAGACCCGGAGGGCCATCGCGGTTGATCTTCGTGGTCATGGAGAAAGCGATGCTCCAACCGAAGACTACACCGTCAGTAACTTCGCCAACGACCTCGCGTGGGTTTGCCTTAAGCTCGACATTGAAAAGCCGATTGTCGTTGGACATAGCATGGGTGGGACAATCGCGCTCGAATTTGGAGCAAGTCACCCGGACATCGCGGCGGCCGTTGTCATGGTCGACAGCTATGTCTGCCTGCCAACGCCATTCCGAGATGCGATGGAGATATTCAGCGAACAGCTGAAGGGGGAGGACTACCTCAAGGCCATCGAAGTGAGCCTTGCAGGTTTGTACATACCGGGAGAAGATCCAAGTATTCGAGATGCGTTCTTTCGCTCGCTTCGCAGGACACAACAGCGTGTTCTCACACAAGCTTTTGACGAACACATTCTGAACTACGATGCGGAGCCGGTTGCCGCGCGCTGCACAGTGCCAATCGTCTATATTGGCGCAGACACTTCGAGCGCGAACGTCGGCCGTTTGCGCGAAGTCCAGCCTCAGATCAAGGTCGGGCAGACGATCGGGTCAGGTCACTTCTCAACACTTCTCGTTCCCGATCAGATCAACGCCATGATCCGTGACTTTGCCCAGGCCTATGTGAGGGGCTGGTGACATGAGGCGCCGCTGAGCAAGGCATCGTCGCCGAGATTGCGGAAGGCGAAGAGCAGTTCAGCCTGGCTCTGAGCGGACTGCATCGTTCTGCCCTTGGCAGGCTCGGTGTCTCGCTTGCAGCCGAAGCTCCGGTTCTGTTCATCGAACCATTGTCCCTCTGCCACCTCGCGCTGGGTCGCCGGATGGTCGACGTCTTTTGGGCTGGGGCAACGGCCGTCCGAGCGGCCGGGTTGGGTCGAGGACACGCTTAAGGCCTGCGATGCTCGCAAGCGGACGGGCAGCCATCCAGCCGCAGCGGGCCCACACCAATCGGTACCAAGCGCCGGATTCCGACCACGCGGGGCTATGGACCGGCCGAGACACCCCGCTGGCCGCGTTGGCCGGTCCGTGATCCGTCGTCCAACCGGCGCTCGGGCTTCGCCAGGCATCGCTCCGGACCGTTCCGGCGGTTGCCCCTGCCGGTAGGTCCTGTACGCGAGCGTCCAGGTGTGCTGGTGCAGGGGTCCGGCCCCTCGCGAAAACGTCCGGAGATCGCAGGGTTCTGGTCATCTTCAATCCTGCGATCCAGTAGGACTGTCAGGATAGATCAGTATCCGTGGATCTGTGGACGTATTGACCACACGCGAATATTGCCTAACGTAACCCGACACGGTCGCTGCGCCGGGCTGGCATCGGGAGAGGTATGTCGCGACCATGCTTGTCGGGATGCCATTCTTGCGGGTCTTCGACCGAATGGGTTACGGCGGGCTCGTGCTCTCGACGCATGGGCATGTGCTGGCCCTCAACGACAGCGCGCGCCGCATCTTCCAGGCCATGTTCTGTCTCAGCCGGTCCGAGGTTGAGGTCGATGTGCTGGACGGCCTCGGGCGCGGGATCGTCAAGCGATTGCTCAATCAGGGCCGGGCCCGCTTTCAGCTGGATAGCGAGAACTGGATCCTGGTGGAGCGCCCCGACCAGCGCCCCCTGATCATGAATGCGGTGCCGCTCCCGATCGATGAGGTCGACGGGTCGCACTCCGTCCTCCTGCTGATCGACCTCGACGCAACGCCGATCCTCAATCACGGCGCCCTGGAACAGGTCTTCGGATTGACCCGCACCGAGGCGAAACTCGCCACCCTGATGGCGCAGGGCGCGACCCTCGCGGAAGCGGCGGCCCTCCAGGGTGTCCGCGTCGCCACCGTCCGGGCCCAGCTTCGGGCGATCTTCGCCAAGACGCACACCCATCGGCAGGCCGAACTGGTGATGCTGGTGTCCCGGCTCTCCAGCCTGCCCTGATCGGCGATCCGGCTCACGCGCGCACGGCGCGGCCGAATGCAATTCATGATCATGGCCTGCTGGCCGATGAGCATCCTAAGTGTCCGTCAAATCCCGCACTGTGAGATATTGTATGCCAGCATGGCCAGAATAATCATAGCAAGCATATGTCGTCGCAGAGGGGCGCGAATATTGATGGATCGTAGTCAGTTTAGGGGATGACGGCGTCTCGGTTTGGACGATCCTCGTGGCGTCGTAGAATCGACGGGAGGAAACAATGAAACATGTCATTCCTGTGCTCGTCTTGGCCGGCCTGTCCCTGACGGTGATGGCCGCCGCACCGGCCACGGCTGCCGCGAAACAGCAGCGTCTCTCCGCGAAGTACACATCCCTGAACGCAGCGAAGCCGATCCCGACCGTGCCGGTCCAGCCCACTGCCGCGCGTCAGGATTTCGACGGAGACGGAACCGACATCGCCATCCGCCTCCAGGACGGTCATCACGGCGACGGCAGCCTCTGAGTCCGGCGATCCGGCGCGACCGGGACGCGGCCTGTTCCCGGGGGCTCGGGGCTGGGCCTTCGGATCCGGTCCTGTCTCCGCCGCGCCTCGGACGACCCGATCGACCCATGCGATCACGGCCGGCGCCCCATCGGTGCGCGCCGGTCCCCGATGGGACCGCGTCCGCGGCATGCGACCGTTTCGTGAGCGTGTCTTGCCGCGGGGTCGTCCTGCCGCGGGATCGTTTTGGCCCCGGGTTTCACGCCGGCCCGGACCGGTGCGGGAACCGTCGCCCTCAGCGACGTCCGACGGCGATGACGCCGCCGTCCAGGACGGAGAATTGAATTCCGACGGTCCGCAGCGTCTCCACGGCCTTGTGCCGCGATCGCTGGGCCGTGCCGTCCGGGTGTTCCTCCATGCGCTTCACGGTCGACAGGGACAGGCCGGCGGCCCTGGCGAGATCGGACATCGACCAGTCCAGCAGGGCGCGGGCGGCGCGCAGGTGATGTCCGCCGATCGCCTGTTCGAGACCCTTCAGCAGCATGCCGAGGGGCGGACTTCCCCGTGTTCCGAGGGGCCGCGCGAGGTTGCCCCAATCCACGACCTGGCCGCTTGCATCGGTGATCGGCACCGTGAAGATCTCGAAGCGCTCCCGCTTCCGGCCGGCGATGTAGAGGACGGGCTTCATCGTATAGACACGCCCGACCTGATGCGCCGCGAGGCTCACGGCGCGCCAGTGCTCCCGCTCCTCGGTCACCACCGCCAGGAACGCGTCATCGGCCGTCTCGTCCGGCGAGAGGCCGGTCAACTCGTAGGCCTCCTCCGAGAAGGTGTAGGCGTAGTCCGGATCGTTGGAGAAGGTCAGGGTCCGGGTGCGGTCGAACAGCGCCCGCCGGCGGCGCCGCTCCGCCGCCACGGCCCGTCTCAGGCTTTCCCGTTCGGTCACGTCGAGGACGCTTCCGGCAATTCCCAGGGGTCGGCCGTCGGGGGCAAGGTCGAGCTCGCTGCGCACCGACAGGGCGCGGTGCGACCCGTCCGGCCGGATCACGCGAATCGTCTGCTTCCCCTGCGACACGTCCCGGATCAGGCCGGCGCCGCTCGCCATCCGGCCGCGATCCTCCGGATGCACCAGCCCGACCAACAGGTCGTAGCTCGGCCGGGTCGTCTGGGGATCGAGCCCGAGGATGCGGAACAAGCCGGGCGACCAGACATGCTGATCGGTGGCGAAGCGCCATCCCCACGTGCCGCTGATGCCGCGGCTCTCGAGAAGATGCAGGAAATGCCGCGACGAGAATTGCAGGCTGTCGACATCCATCGCCGGGTCGGATCTCCTGGTCGAGAAAATATCATAAGTTATTTTTGCTCCTACAGCACTTGAGCAGAGCGACGGAAACCCTGCGCGAAATCAAATAAAAGTGAGTACAGACCAACCTGGAATTGTAGTTGTAGTGCGAGAAAAACCTCTTCGTGTACGCTCCGGCCTGCCGAAGGCCGGTCGCATTGCTGCCGCGGACGCGATCGGAGGCGCGTCTGGGTGGCGTGACGGTCGCGCCGTCCTCGGCGCCTGGCACCGGTGCCCGAACGCGCTGTCCGGGCGCGCCCGTGGGCTGGCCCGGCTCCAGGAACCTTCGTCCGGCGTTTACCCGTCCGTTAACCTGCGATAGGGTTTCGGCGTATTCCGAAGGTCGCCGGATCGTCCCGCCGGCCGCGATCGTCGCCGCTTGCTTCACCCGTCGGGATGACCGCGCGGACGGTGCACCCCGTCGTGAACCTCTGCCTTCACGCCAGGGAGGCGGCCGTGCGCGGCCGTGGGAACTCATGCGCCGCAACCGCCACGCCAAGATCGTCGCCACCGTCGGGCCCGCCTCGTCGTCGCCCGACATGCTGCACCGGCTCTTCGTGACCGGGGTCGACACCTTCCGCCTGAATTTCAGTCACGGCACGCAGGACGACCATGCCCGGGTCCACGCGGCGATCCGCACCCTGGAGCGGGAGACCGGGCGGCCCATCGGCATCCTGCAGGACCTGCAGGGACCCAAGATCCGCCTCGGCACCCTGGCGGGCGGGCGCCTCGACGTCGCGCCCGGCGAGACGCTGCGCTTCGTGCTCGAGGGCGCCGAGGGCGACCGGCATGCCATCCCCCTGCCCCATCGGGAGATCTTCCTGGCGGTGGCCCCGGGCCAGGACCTGCTCATCGACGACGGACGGGTGCGCGTCCGGGTCACCGGCCTGACCGGCGACAGCCTCACCGCCGAGGTGATCACCGGCGGGACGCTCTCGAACCGCAAGGGCGTGAACCTGCCCGGCACCCTGCTCGACCTCTCGCCGCTCACCGCCAAGGACCGGGCCGACCTCGCCTTCGGGCTGGAGCTCGGGGTGGACTGGGTCGCGCTCTCCTTCGTCCAGAAGCCCGCCGACCTCATCGAGGCCCGCGCCCTGATCGGCGACCGGGCCGGGCTGATGACCAAGGTCGAGAAGCCCCAGGCCCTGGAGCGGATCGACGACATCATCCGCCTGTCCGACGCCGTCATGGTGGCGCGGGGCGATCTCGGGGTCGAGATCCCGCACGAGGATGTGCCCGGACGGCAGAAGGAGCTGATCCGGGCCTGCCGGCTGGCGGTCAAGCCGGTGATCGTCGCCACCCAGATGCTCGATTCCATGGTCTCGGCCCCGACGCCGACCCGGGCCGAAGCCTCGGACGTGGCCACCGCGATCTATGACGGGGCGGACGCGGTGATGCTCTCGGCCGAATCCGCCACGGGGCAGTTCCCGGTGGAGACCGTGGCGATGATGGCGCGCATCATCCACCGGACCGAGACGCACAAGCTCTACCGCTCGCTGATCACCGCCACCGATCCGGGCGAGGAGGAGACGCCGCCCCACGCCGTCGCCAGCGCCACCGCGACCCTCGCCGATGCGGTGGGGGCGGCCGCCATCGTCGCCTACACCTTGAGCGGCACCACCGCGGCCCGGATCGCCCGGCGCCGGCCGCAGGTGCCGATCCTGGCCCTGACGCCGGATCTCGCGACCTCGCGCCGCCTGTGCCTGCTCTGGGGGGCGCATAGCCTGCGGGCCGACGAGGTCGATTCCTACGAGGCGATGGTGGCCAACGCCCTGGCTCACGCGGTGGAGGAGGGTTTCGCGCTGCCCCACGCCCGCGTGGTGATCACCGCCGGCATCCCCTTCGCGGTGGCCGGCACCACCAACAACATCCGCGTCGCGCAGGTGCCGCCCGCCTGAACCGGTCCGGCCTCGGCGCCGCGACGGGCGGGGGTGGGCGACAACCCGATTCCTGTGCACAACGTCGCCAGAAACGCAGCAACCGGGCCGTGTCTCGTGGGTCGTCGACGGTTTAGGCGAGTTCCGGCAAGAAGAGGCGCGGGCCCGGCCCGGCGATCCAGGCTATTTAGCGATGCCTTAAGACCGCAGGCGTAGAACCCGGGAACGTGTACCGGTGCCTTGCCGTCGTTCAACCTGAGCGGACGTTCGCGTCCCCGTCCACGTGCCTGCTCTCCCGCCCTGCCACGTGGACGATGACCGTGATCCTGAAAACCGTCGGCGCCTTCGCTACCCTCTTCCTCGTCGGCGTCGCGCCGGCCGTCGCCGCGCCCCAGCAGGTCGGCGTGGTCGTCAAGGTCGACCGCCAGGCCGTCGCCTCCCAGTCCGGCCAGGCCCGCGACATGGCTCCGCAGGGGCCGGTGTTCTTCAAGGACATGATCCGCACCGGCGTCGAGTCGCGCCTGGAAGCCAAGCTCGCCGACGACACCGTCCTGACCCTCGGCGAGAGCGGCAAGATCACCGTGGACGAGTTCGTCTACAAGCCCGGCGCCCAGGGCGGGAAGCTCGCCCTCTCGGTGGCGCGCGGCGCCTTCCTCTTCGTCGGCGGCAAGATCGAGGGTCCGACCGGCGGCAACGTCGCGATCAAGACCGCGGTCGGCACCCTCGGGGTGCGCGGGACGACGGTCTGGGGCGGCGCCATCGACGGGGGCTTCGGCGTGCTCGTGCTCGACGGCGAGGTGATGCTGCGGACGAAGCGCGGCAGCGTCCTCATGCGCAAGGGCCAGGGCACGATGGTCTACAAGGGCCGCGCCCCCGAGGCGGCCGCGCCCTGGCCGGAGGACCGCACCAAGCGGGCCGTGGCGACGGTCACGATCAGCGACCAGGCGCGCTTCGTCCCCACGCTCGGCCGCTGACAGACTCGCGAGCGGAGGTCGAACCGGTGGGCTTCCGCGCGCCGTTCCGCTAGCGTCCGCCGCCACCGCACCCGGGTGACCCCGCAACGCCCGGGCGGGACCGCGGTCCCGCGCCGCCCGATCTTCTGGAGACCGCCCTGGTGCAGGCCCTCGACACGCCCGTCCCCCTGTCGACCCTGGCGGCTCTCATGGTTGCGATGGCGGCCAAGCACTACCTGATCGACTTCGTCGTCCAGACCGACTGGATGGCCCGCGGCAAGGAGCGGGTCGCGGGCTGGGCGGCGCCGCTCGCCGTCCATGCCGGGACGCATGCCCTCGGCACCCTGGCGATCGCCCTGCTCTACAAGCCCGGCCTGTGGTGGCTCGCGTTCGTCGACTTCGTGGTCCACGGGCTGATCGACCGGGCCAAGACCCTGGTCGCCCACCGCACCCGCTGGCCCATGACCGACCCGCGTTTCTGGTGGCTGATGGGCTTCGACCAGTTCCTGCACCAGCTCACGAACGTCGCCCTGGTGGTGCTCCTCGTCCTCGCCTGAGATCGTCCCGGCGGCTCCGCCTCAGGCCGCCATGCTGACGGAACGCTCGCCCGCCCGGATGCGGCGGGCATGGAGTGCCAGGATCGGGTCGTCCGGGTTCGCCGCGTGCAGGCGCAGCAGCGCCTCGGCCGCGCCGGCCTCCCCCGAGACCAGCCGTCCGAAGGCCTCGCGATAGGCGTCCAGCGTGTCGCTGGCCTGTCCCGTCGGCTCGAACACCTCGACGCCCACGGATTTGCCCTTCAGCATCAGCGTCCCGATCGGCCGGAAGCTGACGCCGGACACCTGGTCGCAGGTGGTGCGGGCGATGCAGATGCGGGTGCCGAGGGCCTTGTTGGCGGATTCGAGCCGCGCCGCCGTGTTGATCGCGTCCCCGTGCGCCGTGTAGTCGAAGCGGCGCGTCCCGCCGAAATTGCCGACCACGGCGCGTCCGGTGTTGATGCCGATGCGGGTGGCGCCGAACGGCACGCCCTTGGCCCGCTGCCGCTGCCGAAAGGCTTCCGCGAAGCCGTCGAGGGCGAGGGCGCAGGCCACCGCCCGCTCGGCGTGGTCGGGCTGGTCGAGGGGCGCGTTGAACATGACGTGCACGGCGTCGCCGACGATCTTGTCGACGGTGCCGCCATGGGCCATCGCGATGGAGCACATGCCGTCCAGATAGGCGTTCAGCAGGTTGACCAGGGCCTCGGCACCCGAGGCCTCGGTCATCGCCGTGAAGCCTTCGAGGTCGGTGAAGAGGAACGTCATCTCGCGGCTCTCGCCGCCGAGCTTCAGCCGACCGGGATCGCTGGCCAGCACCGCCACCAGATCCGGCGACAGGTAGTGCGTGAACGCGGCGCGCAGGCGCTGGGCCGAGCGCTCCGAGCCGGCGTAGCGGGCGAGGCTCCCGCCCGCATGGGCGACGAGGAGGCCGAAGGTCGGCAGGGTCGGGTCGAGGAGGAGGCCGCCCCGGGCGAACAGCGCCAGGGTGGCGAAGGTCGGCACGGGCGCCAGGAAGGCCATGGCGAGCCCGGCGCTGCGCAGCCGCACGAAGCCGCAGGCCAGGGCGGCGGCGAGGCCGAGCAGCAGTGCCGCCACGATCTCCGCACCGAGGGCCCAGGCCGGACGACTGAGCGCCTGTCCGTTGACCGCCTGATCGAGGGCCATGGCGTGCAGGTTCACGCCGGGCTCGAACGGGGTCATCGGCGTCGGACGCAGATCCGACAACCCGACCGCGCTGGTCCCGAGGAAGATCGCACGGCCCTGGATCTCCGCGCGCAGGCCGGGACGCTGTTCGGGATCCAGCAGCCGCCAAGCCGGGATCGTCGGCGTCGAGCGGGCCGTCGGGTAGTGCAGGGCCAGAGCGCCGGAGCGATCGACGGAGAGGTCGACCGCTCCGACGCGGATCGTGTAGCCGGTCAGCGTCCCGCCGTCGCGCTCCGCCCGTACCGTGTAGCTCTCCTCGTCCTGCAGCACCCGCAGGGCGTCGAGGGCGAGCGAGGGCACCAGGCGGTCGCCGATCGTTGCGAGGAGCGGCAGGCGCCGGATGATCTCGTCGCTGCCGGCCGCGATGGCGAAGTTGCCGTGACCGGCGGCGGCCGCGTCGAGCACGGGCAGGTTCAGGACCGTGCCCTCGAAGTTCGGGACCGTTCCGGCGGGATCGCCGTCGATCGTCGCGAAGCCGGCACTGCGCGTCACGGGCGCGCCTTGCGCGTTCCGCGTCAGCGCGAAGCCCGCGACGACGCGGCCCCGTGCGAACACCGCCGCCAGGGCGGCGTCGTGGTCCGGCAGGGGCGTCGCGGATTCCACCGCGCGGAAGCCGAAGCGTCGCGTCCAGTCCGGAACGAGGAGCGCGGGCGAGGTGCGGTCGGGCTCGGCGAAGACCATGTCGAGGGCGACGACGCCGGCGTCGAGGTCCTGCAGGGCCGCGACGAGGTCCGCCACCACGTGACGGGGCCACGGCCACTGGCCGTGCCGCTTCAGGCTCTCCTCGTCGATATCGACGACCCGCACCGCGGCGCCGTCGGTCTGGCGGGGGTTGATCCGCTGGAAGCTGTCGAAGGCCGCCTGCCGCAGGCGCTCGAACGGCTCCGGAACGGCGGTTCGCACGGCCAGCAGGGTGAGCACCAGGCCAAGGCCCACGCCCACCGGGACCAGGCGTCGTAACAGGAACATCGGGACTGGGCTCCGCGCGGGGCGTCTTCGCGAACAGTCTCGCGCCGGCGTGCTGAGATCTCGTTAAGGATAGGACTCGGCCCGCGAAAGAAAGCGGTTGTCGTTCGCCAGCCCTTAACCGGCCCCCGCCACGCTTCGGCCCGGGCCATCACTGTGCCCAGCCTGGAACGTTCCGTGCCGAGTTCCCAAGCGACGACCCTGGACCATCATCACCTCCCGGCGGGTGCGCGCCTGTTCTCGGCCGGCGACGTGGGCGATGCCGCCTACCTCATCGTCAGCGGCCGGCTGGAGATCGTGCTCGAGCGTCCGGAGGGGGACCTCATCCTGGCGCATCGCGGGCCCGGCGAGATCGTCGGGGAAATGGCGATCCTCGATCACCAGCCGCGCTCCGCCGCGGTGCGGGCCCTGGAGGACAGCGAACTCGTCGTCATCACGGAGGAGCAACTCTCCCACCGCATCGCTCAGACCGATCCGATCCTGCGGATGTGCCTCGGCGTGGTGCTGGCGCGGTACCGGCAGACGGTGGCCATCCTCGAGCAGATGAAGGGCACTGCGCCGCCGCCGGTCCTCGGCGCCGATACACCCCCGTCCGAGACCTTCGCGGCCGCCCTCGGCGCCCTGTCGCTGGAGCGCGAGATCCGCGCCGGCCTGCGCAACGGCGAGTTCGAACTGTTCTTCCAGCCCATCGTGCGGCTGTCGTCGCGGCGGCTGGCCGGCTTCGAGGCCCTGATGCGCTGGCGCCACCCGACCCGGGGCCTGGTGCCGCCCATCGAATTCATCCCCGCCGCCGAGGCGTCCGGTCTCATCATCGACCTGACCGCGCATGCCTTCGCGGAAGTCGGGCGGGTCTTCCCCGAACTCATCCTCGCCGCCCAGGCCAATCCCGACGCGCTGGATGGTCCCCTCTTCATGACCGTCAACGTCTCGGGCCGCGACCTCGCCGGCGCCTCGTTCCCCGAGATGATCGCCGACTTCCTGGCCCGGACCCAGATCGCGCCCTCCAGCCTCAAGATCGAGGTCACGGAGAGCATGCTGATGGACAATCCCGAGCGCGCCGCCGCCACCCTCATGCAGTGCCGCAACGCCGGGCTCGGGATCGCGATCGACGACTTCGGAACGGGGTATTCCTCGCTGAGCTATCTCAGCACCCTGCCGGTGACGACCCTGAAGATCGACCGTGCCTTCGTGCGCACCCTCCTGGCCGATCAGACCAGCCGGGGCATCGTCCAGACGATCCTCCGGCTGGCCGACGATCTGGCCGTGTCCGTGGTGGCCGAGGGCATCGAGCAGGCCGCGGAGGCCGATCTTCTCGCCGGCATGGGCTGCGCCTTCGGGCAGGGGTATCATTTCGGGCGCCCCGCGCCCCTGGCCGGCGCGGTACAGGCGATCCGGACCTGGCCGGCGCCGGAGCCGGAGCGTCCCGGGCTTCGCCTGATCGCCAGAAAGCCCGACCGGTCGACCCGGCCGGGCTCGTCGGCGTTTCGTCCGGGAGGGCCGCGGCGGCCCTCAGCCGAACAGGATCATCGCCTTCGAGACGGTGCTCCAGATCCCCCAGGCGATCGGAAGGCCGACGGCGACCCAGGCGAGGATCGAGAGGGGCGTGACGCCGCCCCGGCCGATGCCGGCATCGCCGGTGCGGCCCAGCGCCGTGGCGTTTCCGCCCTTCGCGCTGGCGGCGAGTTCGGCGTCGCTCATGAACCAGCGCGCCGCGAGCGGCCGGACCAGGAGGTTGGCGACGAAGCCGGCCGCGAGGAAGGCCGCCAGGATATACATCGTGCGGGTATAGAGCGCCGCACCCTGGATGCCGGCATCGACCTGCGCCTGCCGGATCGCCGTCACCACGAAGGGTCCGACGACGCCGGCGGTCGACCAGGCGGTCAGGATCCGCCCGTGGATGGCGCCGACGAACTGCGTGCCGAAGATGTCGGCGAGGTAGGCCGGGATCGTGGCGAAGCCGCCGCCGTACATCGACAGGATCACGCAGAAGAAGGTCACGAACAGCGCCTTCGAGCCGATCGACGCCGCCCAGGGCGCGCCGGCATAGAGCAGGCATCCGAGGGCGAAGAAGGTGGCGTAGGTCACCTTGCGGCCGATCTTGTCGGACATGGAGGCCCAGAAGAAGCGTCCGAGGATGTTGAACAGCGACAGGAGGCCGACGAACCCGGCCGCCACCGCCGCGATCTGGGTCTTCTGGCCGGCATCGAGCTGTCCGAAGCCGACACCCGGCTGACCGATCAGGGCGCCGCCGAAGATCTCCTGCAGCATCGGCGATGCGAGGGCGAGCACGCCGATCCCGGCCGAGACGTTGAGGCAGAGAACCGCCCAGAGCAGCCAGAACTGCGGGGTCTTGTGGGCCCGGTCGAGGTGGACGTGGCCCGAGGTGATCATCGCGCTCTTGGCCGCCGGCGCGGTCCAGCCGTCCGGCTGCCAGCCGGCCGGGGGCACGCGGTAGCCGAAGGCGCCGCAGAGCATCGCCACGCTGTAGAGCCCGCCCATCACCGCGAGGGTCTGCCAGACGCCGGGGGAATCGGGGGTCTTGAAGGTGTTGATCATCAGGGTGGCGAGCGGCGAGCCGATCATGGCGCCGCCGCCGAAGCCCATGATGGCCATGCCGGTGGCCATGCCGCGGCGGTCGGGGAACCACTTCACCAGGGTCGAGACCGGGGAGATGTAGCCGAGCCCGAGGCCGATGCCGCCGATTAGCCCCATGCCGAGCCAGATCAGCCAGAGCTGATGCCCGTAGACGCCGAGTGCACCGATCAGGAACCCGCCGCCCCAGCAGAGCGCCGCCACCAGGCCGGCCTTGCGCGGGCCCGCCCGCTCCAGCCAGCCGCCGAACACGGCCGCGGAGAGACCGAGCATGACGATGCCGATCGAGAAGACGATGACGAGGTCGCTGACGCGCCAGTCGCAGGTGGTGGTGAACAGGGCCGTGGCGAGGCTCATGTCCGGGCAGGCCGCCGGCGCGGGCTGGCCGACGCTCAGCGCCCTGGACAAGGGCAGCCAGAACACGGACAGACCGTAGGACATTCCGATGCAGAGATGGATGGCGAGGGCCGCCGGCGGGACCAGCCACCGGTTGAAGCCGGGCTTCGCGACGATCGCCTCGCGGGACAGCCACCCGGGCGTGTGTGCGTCCGACAGGGACGCGTCAGAAACGCGAAGGTCCATTCCAGGCATTGCTCCCCCGATACGCCGCGGTGCAGCGATTTTTCGGGATTAAAGCATGGCGAGAAACGTCGTGCGACGGCGCTGGAGGCAAGCGTCGAACGTTTTGCTTGCCCTGCCAGGCGCTCCACGGTGTTTGCCAGCGCCTGATCGCAGGTCTCACTTCAATCCGGCGCGGCTGACGCTCGCATCGTCTGGTCCGACCGGTCCTGCCGGCGGTCTCACCCTCGGCATCCCGCGCGCCGACGCCGGCCATCGGTGGGTCGCCGGTCCGGATGGCCGGGTGAGCGGCGGTCAGGGCAAGGACGCAGCGTGGTGGGACGGGCGCCCGAGCCGCGGGATCAACCGCACGTAAACCAGCTCGCTCATCAGTTCGACCAGCGTCTGCGTGACGATGACGGCCGGCAGCAGGGGCGCTCCGCCCGGAACCGCGAAGGCGAGGGGCAGGACCACGAGCGAGTTTCGCGTCGCGGCGCTGAAGGCCAGGGTCCGCCCGGTGGGCGCGTCGAGCCGGAACACCCGCCCGGCGCCCCAGCCGATCAGTGGAGCGATCGCGGCGAAGGCCAGGTAGACGGGGACCGCCTGTGCGGCCGCCGCCCAGCTCGGTCCGAGCTGCGGCAGCACCGCGGCGATCACCACGAAGAGGACCAGGGCGGTCGCCGGGACCGGCAGCAGCCCGAGCCCGGCCGCGGCCCGTTCTCCGCGGTGGCTCCGCCCGCTCCAGACCTGCACGGCCCCAGCGGCGGCCAAAGGCAGGGCGATCAGCCAGCCGAAGGCGTGAAGGAAGGGGCCGACCTGCACGAACCGCCCCGCATCCGCGCCGAGAAGAAGACGCAGGTAGAGCGGCAACAGCGCCATCTGGGCGAGGAGAAGCGCCGGGGTCGCGGCCAGCAGGATCCTGGCATCCGCCCGTCCGAGATGGGCGAAGGTCACCACGTAGTCGACGCACGGCGTCAGCAGCACCAGCAGCACGCCCAGGCGCAGCATCGGGTCGGCGGGGAGCAGGAGCGTGAGCCCGGCGACCAGCAGCGGGATCGCGAGGAAATTCACGGCCATCAGCGCCGCCAGGAATCGGGCGCGGGTGAAGGCGTGGCCCAACTCCCGCAGGGGCACCTGCAGGAACGTCGCGAACAGCATCAGCGCCAGGGCCGGATTGATCCCCCGTTCCAGGGCCGCCGTTCCCGGCACCGTCAGAGCCGTCGCGGTCGCGGCGGCGACGGCCGCGAGGTAGAGCGCGATCTGACGGGCTTCGAGGCTGTCGCGCAGGGTTGCGATTCGGTTGCCCGGGCGATGGTCCTGGGCGTCGGCGGCCATCAGGCCGGGGCCGCCGATGCCGGGCGGCGGAAGACCAAGCCGAGGTTGTTCGCCGGCAGGACGATGCGGGTCTCGTGCCGCAGGCCGCGCCGCGCGGCCGCCTCCGCCACCGTCTCGAGATCGCGCACGCCCCAGCGCGGGTCCCGGGCACGCAGGTCCGCGTCGAAGGCCGCGTTGCTCTCGGAGGTGTGGCGGCCGCCCTCGCGAAAGGCGCCGTAGAGGAACAGGATGCCGCCCGGCGCGAGCGTGCGGGCGGCGCCGTCCATCAGCCCTTCCGTGGCCGACCACGGCGCGATGTGGACCATGTTGATGCAGAGGATGGCGTCGGCCCGCGCGATCGGCCAGGCGGCGTCGGCGGCGTCGAGCGCCAGGGGCGGCCGAAGGTTGGTGAGACCCGCGGCCTCCGCATGCGCCGCGATGCTGCGGCGATAGGCCGGCTCCGGGTCGCTCGGCTGCCAGGTCAGCGCCGGAAGGGCGGCCGCGAAATGCACCACGTGCTCGCCCGATCCGCTGGCGATCTCCAGGATCGTGCCGGTCTCGGGCAGGACGTCCCTCAGCACGCCGAGGATCGCCGCACGATTGCGCGCCACCGCCGGCGCGACCAGCGCCTCACGCCCCACATCCCAGTCCTTCATCGTCCATCCGTTCCTGTCGCGTCGCGGCGACCGTCATTCCAAATTCGCAACCCTGGCGCAAACGACGGAGCACGGCTGTTGCATCTCGACGCCGGAGGCATCAAACACCGAGCAGATTTTCGGGCCGTTCGGCTTGCCACCCCCCGGGTGCAGCGAGGCGAAGCGCCGGCATCCATCGCCGCCGTCCGTGATCATCACAGCTTTAAGGACAACGCTATGAAGACGCGCGCTGCGGTCGCGTGGGAGGCCAAGAAGCCTCTCACGATCGAGACCATCGACATCGAGGGACCCAAGGCCGGCGAAGTGCTCGTCGAGCTGATGGCCACCGGCATCTGCCACACCGACGCCTACACCCTCTCGGGCCTGGATTCCGAGGGCAAGTTCCCGGCGATCCTCGGCCACGAAGGCGCAGGCATCGTGCGCGAGGTCGGCGCCGGCGTCACCGCGCTGAAGCCCGGCGACCACGTCATCCCGCTCTACACCCCGGAATGCCGCAACTGTAAGTCCTGCCTGTCGCAGCGCACGAACCTCTGCACCGCCATCCGGGCGACGCAGGGCCAGGGCGTGATGCCGGACGGCACCAGCCGCTTCTCCTGCGTCTCCACGGGCGGAAGCCCGGGCGGGTCCAACACCCTGTTCCACTACATGGGCTGCTCGACCTTCTCGAACTTCACGGTCCTGCCCGCGATCGCGCTGGCCAAGATCCGCGAAGACGCGCCCTTCGACAAGATCTGCTACATCGGCTGCGGCGTCACCACCGGCATCGGTGCGGTGATCTACACCGCCAAGGTCTGGCCCGGCGCCAACGTCGTGGTGTTCGGCCTCGGCGGCATCGGCCTCAACGTGCTTCAGGCCGCCCGCATGGTCGGCGCCGACAAGATCATCGGTGTCGACATCAATCCGGACAAGCAGGAGATGGCCCGCAAGTTCGGCATGACCCACTTCATCAACCCGAAGGAGGTCGGCAACGATCACGTGGTCCAGGCGATCCTCGACGTGACCGGCGGCGGCGCGGACTTCTCGTTCGACTGCACCGGCAACGTCAACGTCATGCGCCAGGCCCTCGAGTGCTGCCACCGCGGCTGGGGCGAGTCGATCGTCATCGGCGTGGCCGAGGCCGGCAAGGAAATCGCGACCCGTCCGTTCCAGCTCGTCACCGGCCGCGTCTGGAAGGGCTCGGCCTTCGGCGGCGCCCGCGGCCGCACCGACGTGCCAAAGATCGTCGACTGGTACATGGAGGGGAAGATCAACATCGACGACCTGATCACCCACACCATGCCGCTCGAGCAGATCAACCACGGCTTCGACCTCATGCACGAGGGCAAGTCGATCCGCTCGGTGGTGGTTTACTAAGGATCGGGCTCGATCCGCCCCCTCTCCCCTCCGCGGGTGAGGGGGCGACCGCTCCGACGGTCGCGCTCCCGCGCCCGACCCGCCGACGCGGGGGAGCGGGACGCGCATCGGCACAATCCCTCGGTGACCCTACCTATGCCCCGAAGCGGGGCCAGCCCCCGGACAGGAGATCACGGCCCATGGAAACCATCTCGAAGGCCCGCGCCCATGGCGGCACGCAGGGCGTCTACAAGCACGATGCGCAGACCACGGGCTGCCCGATGACCTTCGCGGTGTTCGTACCGCCCCAGGCCGAGGCCGGTCCGGTGCCCGTGCTGTGGTACCTGTCGGGCCTGACCTGCACGCACGCCAACGTCATGGACAAGGGCGAGTACCGGAAGGCCGCGGCCGAGCACGGCGTCATCATCGTGGCGCCCGACACCAGCCCGCGCGGTGCCGGCATCCCCGACGAGGAGGGCAACTGGCAGTTCGGCTCCGGCGCCGGCTTCTACCTCGACGCCACCCAGGCGCCCTACGCCGCGAACTACCGGATGTGGAGCTACGTGACGGAGGAGCTGCCGGCGCTGATCGCCAAGGAGTTTCCGGCCGACATGTCCCGCCAGGGCATCTTCGGCCATTCCATGGGGGGCCACGGCGCGCTGACCATCGCCCTGACCTACCCCGACCGCTTCAAGTCCTGCTCGGCCTTCGCGCCGATCGCTCAGCCCTCCACCGCGGGTTGGTCGAAGCCGGCCTTCGAGAAGTATCTCGGACCGGATGCGAGCACCTGGCGCGCCCACGACGCCACCGCGCTGATCGCCGACGGCCACCGCTTCTCCGAGTTCCTGGTCGATCAGGGCACCGCCGACAGCTTCCTCGACGACGGCCTGCGTCCCTGGCTCCTGGAAGAGGCCTGCAAAACCGCCGGCATTCCCCTGACCCTGAACATGCGCGAGGGGTACGACCACTCGTACTACTTCATCTCGACCTTCATGGCCGACCACATCGCCTGGGCGGCGGCGCGCCTGAAGTAGGTCTTCTCACCCGGATGCGGCGACGAGGCGATCGAGCCGCATCCGGGTGATCAGCGCGATCTCGTCGAGGGCGGCCTGTTCCTCCTCGGCGGGCGCGCCCCGCAGGCGTGCCGCGAAGATCGCCAGGATCTCGGACCGCGCCCGGCCGCGCACCGCGATGATGAAGGGAAAGCCGAAGCGCCGGCGATAGGCGGCGTTGAGGCGGTCGAAGGCCTCCGCGTCCTCGGGCGGCATGTGGTCGAGCCCGGCGCTGCCCTGTTCGCTCGCCGAATCCGCCGTCATGCTGCGGGCCCGCGCCTCGGGGCCGGCGAGCTCCGGGTGGCCGTTGAGGAAGGCGATGCGGGTCTCGGCCGGCGCGGCGCGCACGGTCCGCATCATGGCGCCGTGCAACGCGTCGACGCTGGCGAAGGGCCCATGCGCATGGGCGCGCTCGGCGACCCAGGCCGCATGCTCGAATACGCCGCCGAACCGGACGACGAAGCCGGCGGCATCGAGCCGGTTGATGGCGGCGAGGTCGAGCTTCCCGGGATCGGCCATGGCGGTCAGCTGCCTCGGTAGGTGGCGCAGGTGCCCGGCGCGCACAGCATCGGCACATGGTAGTGCTGCCCCGCATCGAAGACCGCGAAGCGCACCACCGGATTATCGACGAAGATGTCGGCCTCGGTCACGCCGGGCTTGGCCTTCAGGTAGGCGTCGATGTGGAATTCGAGCTGGTACTGGCCGATCCGGGCCTCCGCGGCGGGTAGGATCGGCGCGTCGGTGCGCCCGTCCGCATTGGTGACGACGCTCTTCACGAGGCGCCAGGCTCCGCCCTCCATCACGGAAAAGTCGATGCGCACCCCGGGCGCCGGGCGGCCGCGATCCGCGTCGAGGACGTGTGTGGTGATGCCGGCCATGTGCAATCGGGCTCCGGACTGTGTCTCGCTCAAGGGTGGCCGAGGGGGCGTCAGCTGCCGCGATAGTAGGAGTAGCCCCACGGGGTGAACAGCACCGGCAGGTGGTAGCGCTGCCCGGCATCGCGGATCACGAAGCGGACCGGCACGAGGCTGAGGAAATTCGGTTGCGGCAGCGCCACGCCGAACCGCGCGAAGTAGGCCTCGAAATGCAGCAGCAGCTCGTACTGGCCGACCTTCAGGGCCTCGTCGACCAGGAGCGGCTCGGCCGGGCGGCCGTTGGCGGCGGTCGTCACGGTCTTGAGCGTGCGATAGGTGTCGCCGTCCCGGATCGCGAGGTCGCAGACCATGCCGGCACCGGGCGTGCCGTGGAAGTTGTCGATGGCGTGCAGGGTCAGGCGTGGGCCGAGGCCGGCCTGGGATTTCGGCGTCGTGGCCAGGGCGCTCGGCGGGGCCGGAGGGGCTTGCGCCAGGGCGCCGGTGGCGGCGACGGCACCGAGGCCGGCGCCGACGAGGCCGCGGCGCGTGAGGGCCGGACGCGGGAGAACCGATGGATCCATGGCGTGAGCTGCTCCAGGTCAGGCGGGTTCGTGCGCGGCGCGCGCCGCGGCCCGGCGGACCAGGGCGGCCGGCGCAGGCGGGATGAAGAGGAGGATGAGGAGGAGCGTGGCCACCTCGAAACCCGCGACGATCCAGAGTCCGGCGGCGGCCGAGCCGGTCTGCTCCCGCAGGGCTCCCATCACCGCCGGCGCGCCGAACCCGGCGAGGTTCGCCACCGCGTTGATCAGCGCGATGCCGGCCGCCGCGGCCGAACCGGCGAGGAACCGCCCCGGGATCTGCCAGAAGACCGGAATGGCGCTCATGGTGCCGGCGATCGCCACCGTGAGGGCGACGATCGACAGCGCCGGACTGATCGGGACGAGCACGCCGAGCAGCGCGATCGCCACGGCGCCGATCAGGGCCGGGATGCCGCAATGGAAGCGGGCCTCGCCCGAGCGGTCGGAATGGCGTCCGTTGAGGATCATCCCGGCTGCGCCGCAGAGATAGGCGCCGGACATGATCCAGCCGATGGTGAGCGGGTCGGTGTATCCCGCCTCGCCGACCACGCTCGGCCCGAAGAACGTCAGGGCCGAGTTGGCGGTGATGATGCAGAAGAAGATCGCGATGCACTGCCAGACCCGGACATCCCGCAACGACGCCAGGATGCGGTGCTCGCGCGGTCCCAAAGCCGCCGCGTCGCGCGCGAGGTCCGCAGCGACCAGGGCGCGCTGCTCGGGCGTCAGCCAGCCGGCCTTCTCCGGACGGTCGGTCAGGTAGAACAGCGTGACGATGCCGGCGAGGATCGACGGGATGCCTTCGAGGAGGAAGACCCACTGCCAGCCGGACCAGCCGTTCACCCCGTCGAGCCCGGTCATGATCGTGCCGGCGAGCGGTCCGCCGATCACCCCGGCGATGGCGGAGGCCGACATGAACAGTCCGAAGACCTTCGCGCGTCGCTCGGTGGGGTACCAGTAGGTCAGGAACAGGATCACGCCCGGATAGAAGCCCGCCTCGAACACCCCCAGGAGGAAACGCAGCAGGTAGAACAGGCCTGCGGTGGTGACGAACATCATCGCCACGCAGCAGAGACCCCACAGCAGGGTGATGCGCGCGATGGTCTTGCGGGCGCCGATATGCTCGAGGAGGAGGTTGCTCGGCACCTCGCAGAGGAAGTAGCCGATGAAGAAGATCCCGGCGCCGATGCCGTAGACGGTCTCGCTGAACTTCAGGTCGGCGAGCATCTGGAGTTTGGCGAAGCCGATGTTGACCCGGTCGATCCAGGAGAGGACCCAGAGGAACATCAGGAACGGCAGCAGCCGCCAGGTGATCCGGCGATAGGTCTTGTCGAGGCCGGCCGGCGAGGGCTGTTCGGGCGCCATCAGTCAATCCGCAGCCCCGGCGATTCGAACCGGGATGATGCATCAAAATGATGCAAATCGGGGGCCAAGGCGACGCGTCCGACCGGGTGCTCGGCCACGAACCTGGGGATGGACGCGCCCTGCCGCGCGGGGAACGCCTCGGCTCGGTACACGTCCCCGATCCACCTCGCGTACAGACGGCCCTCGTCCCACGCGAGTCGCGAACCATGCCCCTGTCGAACGCTGCCGGTCCCGGCGTCTCCCGGCCCACCGCGTGACCGCGACGGTCATCCTCGCCCTGGTGCCGATCGCGCTGCTGATCGGCCTCGGCATGCTGCTGCGCCGCCATGGCTTCCTGGCCGAGGCCTTCTGGGGTCAGGCGGAGCGCCTCGGCTACTACGTGCTTCTCCCGGCGCTGTTCATCCACGGGCTGGCCACGGCACGTCTCGACGGCGTGCCCGTCCTCACCCTGGCGGGCGTCCTCGTGGCATCGACCCTCGCGGTGGCGCTCGTGCTGCTCGCGATCCGGCCGCGTCTCGGCCTCGACGGCGCGGCCTTCACCTCGGTGTTCCAGGGCGGCGTGCGCTTCAACAACTACGTCGGGGTCTCGGCGGCGGCGGGGCTGTTCGGCCTGCAGGGCATCGCCCTCGCGGCGGTCGCCAACGCGGCCATCGTGCCCACGGTGAACATCCTCTGCGTCCTCGTCTTCGCGCGCTTCGGATCGGGCGGCCGGCGCGCGCCGCGGGCGATCGTCCGCCAGCTCCTCCTGAATCCCCTGGTGGTCGCCTGCGGCCTCGGCATCGCCCTGCAGGCGACGGGCCTCGGGCTGCCGCCGGGCCTGGAGCCCACGCTGAGGGCCCTGGGGCAGGCCTCCCTTCCCCTCGGTCTCCTCTGCGTCGGCGCCGCCCTCGATCCCCGTACGGTCCGGACCTGGCTGCGTCCGGTGGTCATCGCGTCGGTCGCCAAGTTCGTGCTGATGCCGGCGGTGACGATCCTGGCCTGCCGCGCCGCCGGCCTGTACGGGCCGGCCGCCGCCACCGCCCTGCTGTTCCAAGCGCTGCCGACGGCGTCATCGTCCTACATCATGGCCCGGCAGCTCGGGGGCGACGCGCCGCTGATGGCCGGGATCCTCGCCTTGCAGACCCTGCTCGCCGGGCTCGCCATCCCCCTGGTCATGCTCCTCCTGGAGGGGTTCACCGCCTGACGGCCTCAGGCGGCGTAGCGGGCGAGCGCCAGGTCGGCATGGTCGATGTCGGGCGTGCGCCCGGACATCAGGTCGGCCAGCATCCGCCCGGAGCCGCAGGCCATCGTCCAGCCCAGGGTGCCGTGCCCGGTGTTGGTGTAGAGGTTGCCATAGCGCGTGGCGCCGACGATGGGCGTGCCGTCCGGCGTCATCGGCCGCAGGCCGGTCCAGAACTTGGCCGCCGCGAGGTCGCCGCCGTTCGGGAACAGATCCCGGACGCAGCGCTCCAGGGTCGCCCGGCGCGGGGCGCGGAGGACATCGCTGAAGCCCGCGAGCTCGGCCGTGCCACCCACCCGGATCCGGTCCCCGAGGCGCGTGAGCGCGACCTTGAAGGTCTCGTCCATGACGGTGGAGACCGGCGCCTGGTCCGGGTCGGTGACCGGCAGGGTGAGCGAGTAGCCCTTCACGGGGTAGATCGGCAGCCGAAGCCCGAGGGGCTGGAGAAGACGGGGCGTGAAGGAGCCCATGGCGGCGACGTAGGCATCGGCCCGCAGCGTCTCGGATCCGCAGACCACCCCCGTCACCGTGTCGCCCGCAGTTTCGAGGCGATCGATCCGCGTCCCGTAGCGGAAACGGACGCCCATCCGCTCGCACAGGTCCGCGAGGCTCTGCGTGAACAGGTGGGCGTCCCCGGTCTCGTCACCAGTCAGGCGAAGGCCCCCGACGATCGTGCCGCGAACGCCGGCCAGCGCTGGCTCGGCCGCGATGCATCCGGCCGGGTCCAGCACCGCGTAGGCGACACCGTAGGTATCGAGGACGCGGGTGTCGTCGCCGACATGGTCGAGCTGTTTCTGCGTGCGGAAGAGCTGGAGGGTGCCGCGCGTGCGGTGGTCGTAGGCGATCGCGGTCTCGGTCCGCAGGTCGCGCAGGACGTCCCGGCTGTACTCGGCGAGCCGGACCATGCGGCCCTTGTTGCGGATATACGCCTCCTCGGTGCAGTTCGCGAGCATCCGCGCAAGCCAGCCATAGAAGCGCGGCTCGACGGTCGGCCACAACACCAGCGGCCGGTGGCGCATCATCAGCCACTTCATCGCCTTGATCGGAATGCCGGGGGCCGCCCAGGGGGCCGAGTAGCCCGGCGAGACCTGGCCCGCATTGGCGAAGCTGGTCTCCATGCCGGCGGCGGGCTGCCGGTCGATCACCGTGACGGCATGGCCGGCCTTGGCGAGGTAATAGGCCGTGCTGACGCCGACCACGCCGCTTCCGAGAACCAGGACCCGCATCGCACGTCTCCACGTAGGCCGGGAACGCCAAGCATAGGCGGGGCCACGCCGCTCGCCGCCCCGATCGCTCCGGTCCCACCGCCACAGAAACACCCGATCGTGCGAGCGGTGCAGCGAAGATCGTGCAGGTTCTGCCATCGAAGCGTGGATGGACGCACGATCCTGCGATACGATGCACGATCATGGGACACACCGCCCGAGGATGCCGATGCCGCTCGACGCGATCGATCACGCGATCATCCGGGTTCTTCGGGAGGATGCGCGGATCCCGAACGCCGCGCTGGCGCAGCGCGTCGGTCTGTCGGCCTCCGCCTGCCTGCGGCGCCTGCGGATGCTGGAGCGCGAGGGCACGATCCGCGGCTACACCGTGCTTCTCGACGGGCCCGGCTCCGCCGGCCTGGTGGTGATGACCCGGATCGCCCTGGAGCGGCAGACCGAGGACTGCCTCAACCGGTTCGAGGCGGCCGTGCGGCGCTGCCCGGACATTCAGGATTGCTACCTGATGACCGGCGATTCCGATTATCTCCTGAAGATCCGCGTCGCCGACATGGCGGAATACGAGCAACTGCATCGGTCGGTGCTCTCGAAGCTGCCCGGCGTCGCCCGCATCCAGTCGAGCTTCACCATCCGCAGCGTCGTCGGCGGGTGATCGCCCCGGCGTCGAGCCGAGGCAAAGCCCGCGAGGGCTCTGGTCACGCGAGCTCAAGAACTCTAGTTGGCTAATGAAGCAGGGTGAGGCCGGAGTCGGGGATGCTGGGTTGGTTCAAGGCGTTGATGCCGCGCGAGGACCGGTTCTTCGACCTGTTCGAGCGGCATTCGCGCACCCTCGTGGCCGGCGCCGAGGCGCTGCAGGGTGTGCTCCAGGGCGGCGACGCCGTTCCGCGCTACTGCCAGCAGGTGGTGGAGCACGAGCATGAGGCCGACACCATCACCGCCGAGGTCCTGCTCGCGGTGCGCCGGAGCTTCATCACACCGTTCGACCGGGGCGACATCAAGGATCTGATCCAATCGATGGACGACGCCATCGACCAGATGAACAAGACGGTGAAGACGATCGCCCTCTACGAGGTCCGCAGCTTCGAACCCCTGATGCAGGAGATGGGCGGCACCGTGATCGAGGCGGCCCGGCTCACCGCCGAGGCCATCCCCCTGCTCACGGCCGTCGGAACCCATGCCGGGCGCATCAACACCCTGACCGAGCAGATCACCCGGGTGGAGGGACGCTCGGACGAGATGCAGGAGCGCGGTCTCAGGGCGCTCTACCAGGCCCACCGCAAGGATGGCGGGGACGGCGATACGATGGCCTACCTGATCGGCGCGGAGATCTACGGTCACCTCGAGGACGTGGTGGATCGCTTCGAGGACGTCGCCAACGAGATCAGCGGCATCGTGATCGAGAACGTGTAGGCGCCCCGATGACCGACGCCGCCGCGCTCGCCCTGCCCGCCCTCGTCGGCCTGATCGCCGTCGCACTGTTCTTCGATTTCCTCAACGGGCTGCACGATGCGGCCAACTCCATCGCCACCATCGTGTCGACGCGGGTGCTGAGGCCGCAATTCGCGGTGCTGTGGGCGGCGTTCTTCAACTTCATCGCGTTCCTGTTCTTCGGCCTGCACGTGGCCCAGACCCTCGGCACCGGGATCGTCGATGCGGGGATCATCGATCCCCGGGTGATCTTCAGCGCGCTGATGGGCGCCATCACCTGGAACATCGTCACCTGGGTCTTCGGGATTCCGTCGAGCAGCTCGCACGCCCTGGTGGGCGGCCTCATCGGCGCGGGCGTCGCCAAGGCCGGGTTCAGTGCGGTGGTCTGGAGCGGGCTGACGAAGACGGCCGCCGCCATCGTCCTCTCCCCCCTCCTCGGCTTCCTGCTCGCGCTCCTCCTGGTGCTCGTGGTCTCCTGGCTCTGCGTGCGTGCCACGCCGTTCGCGGTCGACCGGCGCTTCCGCGCCCTGCAGTTCGTCTCGGCCTCGCTGTACTCCCTCGGCCACGGCGGCAACGATGCGCAGAAGACCATGGGGATCATCGCGGTGCTGCTCTACTCGCAGGGCCACCTCGGCGCATCCTTTCACATCCCCCTGTGGGTGGTGATCTCCTGCCAGTCCGCGATGGCGCTGGGCACGCTGCTCGGCGGCTGGCGCATCGTGCACACCATGGGCTCGAAGATCACGCGCCTGAACCCGATGCAGGGCTTCTGTGCCGAGACCGGGGGCGCGATCACCCTGTTTGCCGCCACCTGGCTCGGGGTACCGGTCTCCACGACCCACACCATCACGGGTGCGATCATCGGCGTCGGCGCGGCGCGGCGGACCTCGGCGGTTCGCTGGGGCGTCGCCAGCAACATCGTGGTGGCCTGGGTTCTGACGCTGCCGGCCGCCGCCCTGATCGCCGCGGCCTGCTACGCCGTGACCGCCCTGGTCGGCTGAAGCCCGGTCCGGCCGGCACGTGACATCGGGATGGGAGGTGACCCGGGGATGCTGGGTAACGTCGAGATCGTCTGGCGCCTGCTCCTGGCCGCGATCCTGAGCGGGCTGATCGGCATCGAACGCGAGCGCCTGCTCTGGGCCGCGGGCATGCGCACGCACATGCTGGTCGGCGTCGGCGCCTGCCTGATCATGATCGTCTCGGCCTTCGGCTTCGCCGACGTGCTGGGAACGCAGAACGTCAGCCTCGATCCCTCGCGCATGGCCGCCCAGGTCGTCTCCGGCATCGGCTTTCTCGGGGCGGGAACGATTCTCCTCCGCGGCGAAGTGGTGAAGGGGCTCACCACCGCCGCGAGCCTCTGGGCCGTGGCGGCCGTCGGCCTGGCGGTCGGCGGTGGCCTCTACGTGGCGGGCATCGCCACCACGGTGATCCTGCTGGTGATCCTGGTGGGGATGAAGCCCCTGCAGGCGCGCTACCACGACCGGATGCACGTCCGGCCGCTCCGCGTGGTGGCCAAGCCCGGCTGCATCTCGATGGAGGCGGTCCAGGCCGTGTCCGGCGTGCGCCCCTCCCGAATCCGTCAATTCGTGACGCGGCGCGGGTCCGACGCTGAATTCGACGAGACACGGATCACCTTCGTCCGGCTGTCGCGCGGCTCCGTGGAAGACATCGCACAGAAACTTCGGAGTCATCCCGGGGTGATCACGGTCGATGATCTTCCCGAATCCGGCTAGGCATGCATGATGACCCGCAACCCTCGCGGCATGACCGCGCCGGGATGTTGGGTTGGGAAACGATTGCGGTTCAAGGTCCGTGAAACGCGCTCTTCGACGGCGGATCTTGCGGCGCCATTCGGGCGTTTGGGACCACGAACGCGCGTCGCCCTCCCCCCGGTCCGGGACGTCGTCGGGACCGTGAAACGACGGAGGGAGGACGAGATCGTGATCAGCGCAAGCGAGGCCACCTGCGCCGTGCCGGCCGCTTGTCTCCAGCGGATGCCGGTCCGTCCTTGAGCCGGCGTCGTTCATCCGCCGAGGCCGTTTCCGACGACAAGGGCAAGCGGGCCAAGAGCCACGTCTTTCTGGTCGCCGTGAAGCAGCGCCGCGAGGCCTTGCGCGTCTACGCGGTGCTGACCTCCGCGCAGGACGCGGCCCTGGCGATCGTCGCGGCCGAGAATGCGGAGGGTGCGGCGGTCGAAGCGGCCGGGCGCCTCTCCAAGAAACTGGCGCGGCCCCTGAAGCTGAAGCCCGAGGTGCCGCACCCCATCTGACCGAAGCCGCCCCTAGCGGGACCGGCAGATCGCCCGATCCGTATAGAGCACGATGTCGCCCGGCTTCGGATTGTTGACGGTGAACGGCTCGATGCTGTCCCGGGGCAGGAACCCGCGCCCGAGCTCCCGGTCGAAGAAATCGTGGCCGATCTCCATGTAGCAGCGATCGAGGACGGCGGTGTATCGCAGCGACGTCTGCACCGCGGCACCTCCGACCCCGTCACCACCTCGGGCTCCATAGGCATCGCAGTAGCCCGACAGCTCGAGGCTGCCGGGGCCCGAGAGCCGGATCGCGCGCGACGTGCCGGGTCTGACCACGAAGGACGGGCCGCCCTGCTGCGCGCCCACCAGCGTCAGGGGCGAACGGTTATAGACGTGCCGGATGCAGTCGGCGCTCGCGGCGCCCGCGCTCGCGGCCAGCGCGAGGACGGGCAACGCCGCCCGGCCGAACCACCGAAATCCCTTTTGCATCACGCACCTTTGCCAAGAAGACTGAATTGCCAAGAAAGCTGAATTGCCGAGACGATCGGATGAGACGGCCTGCGCCAACAGCTAGGGCATCGGGTCGCCCGCGGCGAGACCGCCTCAAGGCGTCAGCAGGGGCGACAGCGTGCGGATGTCGGCGACGGTTTCCAGGGCGTTCAGGCGGCCGATGAGATCGTCGGCTTTGCCGGCGCCGATGACCGGGACGATGAGATCCCGGACCTTCGCGCTGACCCGCTCGGTGCTCAGGGGATTCTCCTTCGTACCGGGTGGATACTTGGTCATGTGTTCGACGGTGCGGCCGTCGGACAGGGTGAGCGCCACCCGTGCGCTGCGCGGGGCCTCGGGCATCATCAGGGTGGGATCGCCGACGAGCTCGATCCGGTCGCGGACCGCCCGGATCGCCGGATCCTGCATCAGGGTGGCGTCGTGGCTGTCGGCGAAGGAAACGCCGCCGCGCACCAGCGCGAGGGCGACGAGGTGCTGGCAGCTCACGTCCGGCATGGCGCTGTGCCCGACGATGCCGATGGCGTCCGTGGGCAGGCTGACGCGGACGTGCCGGACGTCCTCGGCGCTCAGGCCATGCTCCGTCTGCAGGGTCAGCACCGCATCGAGGGGCGACTGGATCGGGTAGCCGACGGAGTACGTCTTGATGGCCGTCTCGGCGACGTAGAAGCGCGTCCCGAGATCCGCCACCATCGCTTCGGGCTTTGGGGCGCTCGACAGGGCGATGAACAGGTTGTGGGTCCCGTCGAGGACGTCGGCGACGCCGGTGAGACCCGCCTCGACCATGCTGACGGCGGTCACGCCGTTGCGGGCGCCCATGCCGGCGAAGTCGAACGCCTTCTCGATGTGGTCCTCGTCCTTGACCCAGCTCCAGAGTCCCGAGACCTGCTGGGCCGCGTAGGAGAGGGCGAACCGCGTGCGTTGCTCGTCGAGGCAGGCCAGGGACGAAGCCGCCCCGAGGGCGCCGAAGGTGGAACTCGTGCCCTCGGCACTGCGATGGCTGCCGCGCACGAGGTCCGGGCCGAGCGCCATCAGCAGGCGGCAGCAGAGGTCGTAGCCCAGCGCGACGGCGCGCAGCATCTCCTCGCCGGACCGGCCGTCCCGCTCGGCGATGGCCAGCGCCGCCGGGACCGTCGCCGAACCCGGATGTGCCTTGGTCACGGGCTCGAAATCATCGGTCTCGTCCGCATGGGCGCACATGGCATTGGCCAGGGCGGCGTTGATCGCGCTGGTCCGCAGATCGGTGCCGACGACGCTGCACTGCGCGACGCCGCCCTGCCCGCGGACATAGCCGGCGGCCATCGTGCCGGGTCGCATCCGGGCACCCGAGAGCATGGCTCCGAAGGTGTCGAGGATGCGATGCTTGCAGGCGGTCATCACCTCCGGTGGCAGCGGAGCCTCGCGGGCCGCCACCATGTAGCGGGCGAGGCGTCCGGTGATGTCCGTGCCCGGCACCGTCTCGGCCGCGCGAACCGGCCAGGTCATCGATGCCAGCGCGGCGCCGCTGCCCGACAGCAGCCGACGACGGTGCATCGTCATCCCGAGCGTGTTGCGGTCCATGGCGCCGGCCCCCTGCGTGTCGCGTTGGCCGCACACTGCGCCTGCTGGACACCGCTGCAAAGTCTCCTCCCGCAAGACGTCACCCGGCGCTCATCGTCGAGGCGAGGGCCAAGCGCTTCTTAAGTCCTCGCTGTGTCGCCCGGTCCTCTCGTCGACGGCCCACGAAATCTCGCAGCCTGCCGCCGCTGACTGCGCAAGCAGCGGACGTCGAGCCTTGCGACCTCTCGAGGTGTTCGGGCGCACACGAAGGTTCACGTCTTCCCACTCTGGAGAAATTCCAGGGACCGACGGCCCGAGTTCTGCGTTCTCGCTGAGCACTCCTCGCAGAAGGCAGGCGCACGTCTGGACGGATCCCGCGCGGTTCCGTGTCACGCCCTGGACCAAGATCGCCCCACCGAGCGTTCTCCTGGCCTGCGACGTAACCGGGCGCCCGTCCGCTGGCAGCCTCCTCCCGCTTCAGGTTCAGAGAACGCCATGCCAAGTTTCGGAGAGAATGAATTGAGTCGACGTGACGTCATGGCCGGAGCAACGGCCTGTGCGGCCTTGGCCGCAGTCCCCGCGCGGGCCGAGGGTCGGCCCGAGACTGCCGGTCCGGAACAGCCCGTGCTGGCGAAGGTGTCGCTGACGGTGAACGGTCAGCGCCGCGAGCTTGAACTCGACACCCGCACCAGCCTGCTCGACGCCGCGCGCGAGCACCTGCACCTGACCGGCTCCAAGAAGGGCTGCGACCACGGCCAGTGTGGCGCCTGCACGATGATCGTCGACGGCCGGCGCATCAATTCCTGCCTCACCCTCGCGGTGATGCACCAGGGGTCGGAGATCACCACCATCGAGGGGCTCGGCCAGCCCGACGCCCTGCACCCGATGCAGGCCGCCTTCATCAAGCATGACGGCTACCAGTGCGGCTACTGCACGCCGGGCCAGATCTGCTCCGGCGTCGCCGTGCTCGCCGAGATCAAGGCCGGGATTCCCAGCCACGTCACCGCCGATCTGAATGCGCCGATGCAGGTCACGGACGCCGAGATCCGCGAGCGCATGAGCGGCAACATCTGCCGCTGCGGCGCCTATTCCAACATCGTCGAGGCGATGACCGAGGTTGCCGGGAGGCCCGCATGAAGTCTTTCACCTACGAGCGCCCGAACTCGCCCGCGGACGCCGCCGCCGCCGTGTCCCGCAACCCGAACGCCAAGTTCATCGCGGGGGGCACGAACCTCCTCGACCTGATGAAGCTGCAGATCGAGACGCCGACGCACCTCGTCGACGTCAACGGCCTCGGGCTCGACACGATCGAGGCCACGCCGGAGGGCGGCCTGCGCGTCGGAGCCCTCGTCCGCAACACCGACCTCGCCGCTGACGCCCGGGTCCGGAAGGACTACGGCGTCCTGAGCCGCGCCCTGCTCGCGGGGGCCTCCGGTCAGCTGCGCAACAAGGCGACGACGGCCGGCAACCTCCTGCAGCGCACCCGGTGCCCGTATTTCTACGACACCGCCCAGGCCTGCAATAAGCGCCAGCCGGGATCCGGCTGCTCGGCCCTCGACGGCGTCTCGCGCCAGCTCGCCGTCATCGGTGCCAGCGAGGCCTGCATCGCCACGCACCCGGGCGACATGGCCGTCGCCATGCGCGTGCTCGATGCGACCGTCGAGACCGTAGATGCCAAGGGCGCTTCGCGAAAAATCCCGATCGCCGACTTCCACCGCCTGCCGGGCGACCGGCCGGAGGTCGACACCACGCTGGCGCCGGGCGAGCTGATCACGGCGGTGACGTTGCCGAAGCCCCTGGGCGGCGCGCACATCTACCGCAAGGTCCGGGATCGCGCCTCCTACGCCTACGCCCTGGTTTCCGTGGCGGCGGTGGTCCAGCCGGACGGCAGCGGCCGGGCGGCCTTCGGCGGCGTGGCACACAAGCCCTGGCGGGTGGAGGCGGCGGAGGGCGAGATGGCCCTGGGCGCCAAGGCGGTGACCGCACAGGTCTTCGCCGGTGCCAAGCCGACCCACGACAACGCCTACAAGCTGACGCTGGCCGAGCGCACGCTCGGCGCCGCGCTGAACGAAGCGAGGGCCTGATCCATGAAGTTCGATACCCCCGCGGGCCAGAATCCGATCGACCAGCTCAAGGTCGTCGGCAAGGCCACCGATCGCATCGACGGCAAGTTCAAGACCACCGGAACGGCGCCCTACGCCTATGAGCGCCACGACGTGGTGGCGAACCAGGCCTACGGCTACGTGCTCGGCGCCGGCATCGCCAAGGGCCGCATCCGCGCCATCGACACGGCGGCCGCCAAGGCGTCGCCCGGTGTCGTCGCCATCGTCACCACCCTGGACATGCCGGCCCTCGGTCTCGGCCGGATGAACGCCGCGAACCTCTTCGGCGGACCGCAGATCCAGCATTACCATCAGGCCATCGCGGTCGTCGTGGCCGAGACGTTCGAGCAGGCGCGGGCCGCGGCGTTCCTCGTCAAGGTCGACTATGCCCGCGAGGCCGGTCAGTTCGACCTCGAGGCCGTGGCGTCGTCCGCCAAGCCGGTTCCCGGCGACAGCGGCGAGGGCAGCGGCGGCGGTAGCGAAGACCGCGCAGGCGACTTCGAGGGGGCCTTCGCGTCGGCGCCCGTCACGTTCGACGAGACCTACACGACCCCCGACGAGAGCCATGCGATGATGGAGCCGCACGCGACCATCGCCGCCTGGGAGGGCGACAAGCTCACCCTCTGGACCTCCAACCAGATGATCGCCTGGACCAAGGGCAGCATCGCCAAGATTCTCAGCATTCCGGAGGCCTCGATCCGCGTCGACTCGCCCTATATCGGCGGCGGCTTCGGGGGTAAGCTGTTCGTGCGCTCGGATGCCGTGGTGGCGGCCCTCGCCGCCAAGGCCGCCGGCCGGCCGGTCAAGGTCGCCCTCACCCGGCCGCTGGTGGCCAACAACACCACGCACCGGCCGGCCACGATCCAGCGCATCCGCATCGGTGCGACCCCGGACGGGACGATCACCGCCATCGCGCACGAGAGCACCTCGGGCAACCTGCCGAAGGGCAAGCCGGAGACGGCGGTGGATCAGACCAAGCTCCTCTACGCCGGCGCCAATCGCCTGACGGCGATGAAGCTCGCCCATCTCGACCTGCCCGAGGGCAATTCGATGCGGGCCCCGGGCGAGGCGCCCGGCCTGATGGCCCTCGAGATCGCCATGGACGAGATGGCCGAGAAGCTGGGTATGGACCCGGTCGCCTTCCGTGTCCGCAACGACACCCAGGTCGATCCGGGTCATCCGGAGCGCCCGTTCTCCCACCGCAACCTCGTCGGCTGCCTCAAGCTCGGCGCAGAGACGTTCAACTGGTCGGCCCGCAACCCGAAGCCCGGCCAGGTTCGCGACGGGCGCTGGCTCGTCGGCATCGGCATGGCGGCGGGCTTCCGCAACAACCTGCTGATGAAGTCGGGCGCCCGCGTCCGCCTCGGGCGCGACGGCATCGTCACGGTCGAGACCGACATGACCGACATCGGCACCGGCTCCTACACGATCATCGCCCAGACCGCCGCCGAGATGATGGGCGTGGGCCTGGACAAGGTTGTGGTCCGCCTCGGCGATTCGTCCTTCCCGGTCTCGGCCGGCTCGGGCGGACAGTTCGGTGCGAACAACTCCACCGCCGGCGTTTATGCCGCCTGCGTCCAGCTCCGCGAGGCGGTGGCCCAGCGCCTCGGCTTCAACTCGGCCGACGTGGCGTTCGAGGACGGACAGGTCCGCTCCGGCAACCGCACTGAGACCCTGGCCAAGGCGGCCAGCGACGGCGAACTGGTGGCCGAGGATTCGATCGAGTACGGCGACCTCGCCAAGAAGCAGCAGCAATCGACCTTCGCGGGCCACTTCGTCGAGGTCGGCGTCGATATCGACACGGCGGAGATCCGGGTGCGTCGCATGTTGGCGGTCTGCGCGGCCGGGCGCATCCTCAACCCGAAATCGGCACGCAGCCAGGTCATCGGCGGCATGACGATGGGCGTCGGCGGCGCGCTGATGGAGGAACTCGCCGTCGACACCAAGCGCGGCTTCTTCGTGAACCACGATCTGGCCGGCTACGAGGTGCCGGTGCATGCCGACATCCCGCATCAGGAGGTGATCTTCCTCGACGAGGTCGATCCGCAATCCTCGCCGATGAAGGCGAAGGGGGTGGGCGAGCTCGGTATCTGCGGTGTCGGCGCGGCGGTGGCCAACGCGGTCTACAACGCCACCGGCGTGCGGGTGCGAAGCTACCCGATCACCCTCGACAAGCTCCTCGGCCAGATGCCGGACGCCGCCTGAGATCGGGCGGGCGACGGCCGCGGCGGTGATCCTGCCGCGGCCCGCGCGACCTGCCGCGACCCCCGATGGCCCGAGGCCGCCGGGGGTCGTTCGCGTTCAGCTGTGCGCCAGCACGGCCAGCAGCAGCAGGGCGATGATGTTGGTGATCTTGATCGCCGGGTTCACGGCGGGGCCGGCCGTGTCCTTGTAGGGGTCGCCGACGGTGTCGCCGGTCACCGCCGCCTTGTGGGCCTCCGAGCCCTTGCCGCCGTGATGCCCGTCCTCGATGTACTTCTTGGCGTTGTCCCAGGCGCCGCCGCCCGAGGTCATCGAGACCGCGACGTACAGGCCGGTGAGGATGACGCCGAGGAGCATCGCCCCCACCGTGGCGAAGGCCTGGCTCTTGCCGGCGATCGCCTGGATCACGAAGAACAGCACGATCGGCGACAGCACCGGCAGCAGCGACGGCACGATCATCTCCTTGATCGCCGCCCGGGTGAGCATGTCGACGGCGCGGCCGTAATCCGGCCGGTCGGTCCCCTGCATGATGCCGGGCTTCTCCCGGAATTGCCGGCGGACCTCCTCCACCACGGCGCCGGCCGCGCGGCCGACCGCGGTCATCGCCATGCCGCCGAACAGGAACGGGATCAGGCCGCCCAGCAGCAGGCCAACGACGACGTAGGGGTTAGAGAGTGAGAAATCGACCGTCACGCCCTGGAAGAAGCGGTACTGAATCGGGCTCGCATTGGCGATGAAGTAGTTCAGGTCGGAGGTGTAGGCAGCGAAGAGCACCAGGGCACCGAGACCGGCCGAGCCGATGGCGTAGCCCTTGGTCACGGCCTTGGTGGTGTTACCGACCGCGTCGAGAGCATCGGTGGACTTGCGCACGTCCGGCGGCAGGCCCGCCATCTCGGCGATGCCGCCGGCATTGTCGGTCACCGGCCCGAAGGCATCGAGGGCCACGATGAAGCCGGCGAGCGCCAGCATGGCGGTGACCGCGATGGCGATGCCGAAGAGCCCAGCCAGCGAGTAGGTGCTGATGATGCCCGCGACGATGACGAGCGCGGGCAGCGCGGTGGATTCGAGCGAGATGGCCAGGCCCTGGATCACGTTGGTGCCGTGGCCGGTGACGGAGGCGTCCGCGATGGACTTCACCGGCCGGAAGTTGGTGCCGGTGTAGTACTCGGTGATGACGACGATCAGCGCCGTGATGACGAGGCCGATCACGGCGCAGCCGAGGAGGCCGCCGGAGGTGAAGGTGACGCCCGCATTGGTGGTGAAGGCGGTGCCGAAGCCACCGAACAGGGCGTAGTTCACGCCCGCGATGGCCACGATCGACAGGGCGCCGGCGGTGACCAGGCCCTTGTAGAGCGCGCCCATGATCGACTGGTTGGCGCCGAGCCGCACCGCGTAGGTGCCGGCGATCGAGGTGAGGATGCACGAGGAGCCGATGGCCAGCGGATAGAGCAGCATCGCCTCGAGGACGTTGCGTCCGGCGACGTCGGTCTGGCCGGAGAAGAAGATCGCCGCGAGCACCATGGTGGCGACCACGGTCACCGCGTAGGTCTCGAACAGGTCCGCCGCCATGCCGGCGCAGTCACCGACGTTGTCGCCGACATTGTCCGCGATGGTGGCGGGGTTGCGCGGATCGTCCTCCGGGATCCCGGCCTCGACCTTGCCGACTAGATCGCCGCCGACATCGGCACCCTTGGTGAAGATGCCGCCGCCGAGCCGGGCGAAGATCGAGATCAGCGAGGCACCGAAGCCCAAAGCCACCAGGGCGTCGATGACGTCGCGGCTGGCGGGCGACAGGCCGGCGACGCGGGTGAGATAGCCGTAGTAGAGCGCCACCCCGAGGAGCGCGAGGCCGGCCACGAACATGCCGGTGACGGCGCCCGACTTGAAGGCGACGTCGAGGCCGCCGCCGAGGGACGTGGAGGCCGCCTGCGCGGTGCGGACATTGGCGCGCACGGAGACGTTCATGCCGATGAAGCCGGCCGCCCCCGACAGGACTGCGCCGATCAGGAAGCCGATCCCCACTTTCAGCCCGAGGAAGTAGGCGAGGGCCACGAACAGCACGAGACCGACGATCGCGATGGTGGCGTATTGGCGCCGGAGATAGGCCTGCGCACCCTCGGCGATCGCCCCCGCGATCTCCTGCATGCGCTGCGTGCCGGCGTCCCGCTTCATCACGTCGTTGATCGTGAGGATGCCATAGGCGACGGCGCACAGCCCGCCCAGGATGATAAGCAACAAAGCTGTCATTCGACCGTCCTTGATTGGCGATGCCCGTGCGGGTCTGTCGTGGCGTTGTTAGACTTCGTGGCCGTGGTTTCCGTGCGTGCGCAGCGCTTCGTGCGTGCGAAGGTCATCGTTCGCGCCAGCGTCTCCGCTGCGCGTCATGTTGCTGTTGTTGTGCATCTCCTCCCAAGGAATGCCTCCTCTGAGTGCCAAACTTCACCGGCGCTGGCAAATGCTGCTTAGCTTTTTCAGGCGCGAATAGTTGTGCGTCGCAGCATTCGCGGCGATCGGCATCAGTTGTCGCGGGAGTAGCAGTCCGCTCGCGACCGTCGGGACCGGCGCCGCGCGGAGGCGCCGGCGTCTCAGAAGTGGCTGAAGGAGCCGGTTCCGAGCGCGTGCGGCGTGCCGTCGGCGTCGTGGAAGACCGGCGCCGCGGAATCGGCCGTGACCGTGCCGATGCAGGTCAGGGGCGTTCCGGCGGCGGCGGCTGCCGCCAGGCAGGCGTCCAGGTTCCCGGGTGCGACGGCGCAGAGGATCTCGTAATCATCGCCGCCCGTCACGATCGGGGTCAGGAGGGCCGGCTCCCGTGCCAGGGCCCTCGCGGCGGCCGGCGAGAGCGGGACGCGGGCGAGTTCGATCCGTGCGGAGCGCCCCTCCCCCTTCAGCATCTTGGTCAGATCCCCGGCGAGACCGTCGGAAACGTCCATCGCGGCCCGGGCGTAGCGGCGCAGGACCGTCGCGAGGCCGATGCGCGGGCGGGGATGCCAGTAGCGATCGATGAGCGCGTCGCGATCCGCCGCGCCGAGTGCGCCCGCCCAGGCCGGCGCATCGGGTCGGCGCAGGATCAGGCCCAGGGCCGCATCCCCGATGGTGCCGCTGACGCAGATCCGGTCACCGACCTGCGCCGTCCCGCGCCGGACGATCCCGCCCGCCGGGACTTCGCCGATCGCCGTCACACCGATGAGCGCCGGGCCGGCGGCCCGCACGGTATCGCCGCCGAGGAGGTCGAGGCCGAACGCCGCGAGGCCATCGGCGAGGCCGGCCGCGAAGGCGGCCAGCCAGGCCTCGGTCCAATCATCGGGCAGGGCCAGGGTCAGCAGGATGCCGCGCGGACGTGCGCCCTTGGCGGCGAGGTCCGAGACGTTGACGCCGAGGGCCTTGCGCGCGATCGAACCCGGTGGATCGTCGGGAAAGTAGTGCACCCCGGCCACGATGGCGTCGGCCGTCAGCACGAGGTCGCAGCCGGGACTGGGCGACAGGGTGGCGGCGTCGTCGCGCAGGCCGTCCGCTCCGGGGCCGGCCAGGGGCGCGAAGTAGCGTGCGATCAGCCCGTCCTCGTCGGGCCGAGCCACGGGGCTCAGGCCCGGCCGGAAGCCGGCAGGCCGGCGAATTCGTTGCCGCGCACGTCCCGGGCCACCTTGTCGAGGACGCCGTTGACCATGCCGGGCTCGTCGCCGCCGTAGAAGCTGTGGGCGACGTCGACATATTCGGAGATGACGACCCGGGCCGGCACGTCGCGGCGCGACATGAGCTCGTAGGCACCCGCCCGCAGGATGGCACGCAGCACCGCCTCGATGCGCTTGAGCGGCCAGCCCGCGGCCAGTGCCCCGTCCAGGATCGGATCGATGGCGCGCTGCTCATCGACGACACCGCGCAGGAGGTCGCGGAAGAAGGCGATCTCGGCGGCGGGATGCTCGATGCCGTCCACCTCGCGGCCGATCCAGAAGGTCTCGAACTCGGCGAGCGCCTCGATCACGCCCTTGCCCGAGATCTCCATGTCGTAGAGCGCCTGCACGACGGAGAGGCGCGCGCCGCTGCGTTCGGCGGTCTTCATCCCGGGGTCGTTGGCCATGATGCTCAATCCTCTCCGACCGACGCCGCCGACGCGTCGCGCTTCAGCGACAGCACCGCGAGCGCGGCCTCGGCGGCACCGCCGCCCTTGTTCAGTTCGGCGACCCGGGCGCGGGCCTGGGCCTGCGCTTCCGTCTCCACCGTCAGGATGCCGTTGCCCAGCGGCAGGCGCAGGGTGACGGACAGGTCCATCAGGGCCCGTGCGCTCTCGCCCGCGACGATGTCGTAATGCCCGGTCTCGCCGCGGATGACGCAGCCGAGCGCCACGACGGCGTCGTAGGGCTGGCCGGCGCGGGCCGCGGCCTCGACCAGGATCGCGATGGCGGCGGGAATCTCCAGGGCGCCCGGCACGGTCACCACCGTGGCCACGGCTTCGGCTGCCGCCAAGGCGCCCTCCGCACCGGCCAGGAGCTCGTCCGCGAGATCTTCGTAGTAGCGGGCCTCGACCACGAGGACGCGCGCGCCCTTGACGTTGGCGGGAGCGTGGCGGGAAGCGTAGGCGAGCGAAACCATCGAGGGGCCTTCACGGGACACGGTCGGCGGACGGCACAGCGGCCGGGACCGGGCGCGCCCGCCGGGACCCCGGGGGATCCGTCGGCGCGCAAGGCTCGACCGGCCGGACGTGTCCTGCGCCCGCAGGCGCGAGCGATAGACCCTGGGCGGCTTGGCGACAAGCACGGCCCCCGCGAATCGGGGCTCCGGGCCGCGGCTGCGTTCAGGCCTCGACCGCGGCCCGGCTCTCGGACAGGCGCGCGGCGTAGCGGGCGATGAGGTCGACCTCGAGGTTGAGCCCGTCCCCGGCCCGCCGCTCGCCCCAGGTGGTCACCGCCAGGGTGTGCGGGATGAGGAGCACCGAGAACAGGGCGCCATCCACCGTGTTCACCGTCAGCGAGGTCCCATCGAGGCAGACGGAGCCCTTCTCGGCGATGAAGCGTGCGAGCGGGGCCGGGGCCCGCAGCGTGAACCGGTCCGAGGGGGCCCATTGCGGATCCCCCGCGCCGCCCGTGACGGGATCGCGGGCAACCAGTTCGGCGAGGCCGTCGACGTGGCCGGTGACGAGGTGCCCGCCGAGCTCGTCGCCGATCTTCAGGGAGCGCTCGAGATTCACGCGACGTCCCTCGCGCCAGGTCCCCACATGGGTCCGAGCCAGCGTCTCGGCCGCGGCATCGACGGCGAAGATGCAGCCCTCCGCCGTCGGCTCGACCGCGACCGCCGTGAGGCAGGGACCCGAGCAGGCGATGGAGGCGCCCAGCGCGATCGTGGCCGGATCGTAGTGGGAGCGGATGCGGATGCGGCGCAGGCGATCGTCGCCGGCGACCGACACGACCTCTCCGACATCCGTGACGAGACCGGTGAACATCTCAGGCGCTCCGCTCGTAGGTGACGGCCCGGTCGGGACCGAACAACCGGGATTCGACGATCCCGAGATGGTGTTCGTCGAGCCGATTCTGAAGCACCGGGCCGATGGCCGGCAGGCCGCCGGTGTCTCCGAGCCGCCCCGGGCCGGTGATGAGGGTGAAGACGTCGACGAGGTCGGCGCCCGCCAGAGCATCGGCGAGGTGCGGGCCGCCTTCGCAGCAAAGCCGCGTCACGCCCCGCTCGGCCAGCGCCCGCAGGGCGGCGTGCAGGTCGACCTGTCCCGCGCCGTCGGCATCGACGCCGATCACCTCGACGCCGAAGGACGTCAGCATGCGCTTGGCGTGGACCGGCGCGCGACGCGTGGTGAGGATCAGGGTCTCCACGTCGCGGGCGCTGCGCACGAGCGTGGTGGAGGGCAGCAGGCGCAGGCTCGAATCGAGCACGACGCGCAGGGGCGAGCGATCCGACAGGCCGGGCAGCCGGACCGTGAGGGAGGGATCATCGGCTCGCGCAGTGCCGATGCCGACCAGGATCGCATCCGCGTGCGCCCGCCAGAGATGCACGGCGCCGTCGGCGATGGGCCCGGTGATCCGCAGGCGCTCGGCCGGCGCGCCTGCAAAACCATCCTGGGTCTGGGCGAGCTTGAGGTGCAGGCTGGGCCGACCCCGCGTCACGCGGGTGACGTGCCCGCGATGATCGCGGGCGGCCTCTTCCGCCAGGACGCCCGTGGTCACCGCGATGCCGGCGGCGGCCAGGAGGCTGTGGCCGCGTCCGGCGACCCGCGGATCGGGATCTTCCAGGGCCGTGACGACGCGGGCGATGCCGGCCGCCACGATGGCGTCGGTGCAGGGCGGGGTACGGCCGTGGTGGGAGCACGGCTCGAGGCTGACGTAGAGCGTTGCGCCGCGGGCCACCTCCCCCGCCATGGCGAGGGCGATCGGCTCCGCGTGCGGGCGACCGCCGGGGGCCGTCGTGCCCTGCCCGACGATCCGCTCCGCGCCGGGCGGACCCGCCACCACCACGGCGCCCACGGAGGGGTTCGGCCAGGTGCGTCCGAGATTGCGGTGCCCGAGGGCGAGCGCGAGGCGCATGTAGCGGCGGTCGGTCTCGCCCCGGCCCAGGGTCTTCACCCCGGCGGTCTCCATCCCGGCGGTCTCCATCCCGACGGTCTCCATGCCTTCGTCCCTCACGCCCGCGACTTCGGCTGGCGCTTCGGCCGGAGCGGCGTGACCATCGCGGAGAGATCCTCGGCCGGCTCCTCGGTCGCGGTTCCGCCCTCCCCGCGCGGTGCCCCCGTGCCCGTCGCGGCGGCCGGATCGGACAGGGTCCCGAGCAACGCCTTGAAGTCGCTGGCCTCGCGGAAATTCTTGTAGACCGAAGCGAAGCGCACGTAGGCGACGTCGTCGAGCCCCTTCAGGCCCTCCATCACGAGTTCGCCGATGGCCTCGCTGCCGATCTCGGCCTCGCCGCTGCTCTCCAGCTGCCGGGTGATGCCGCTGACGAGGCGCTCGATCCGCTCGGGGTCCACCGGGCGCTTGCGCAGGGCGACGCCGATCGAGCGCTGGAGCTTGTCGCGGTCGAAGGGCACGCGCTTGCCCGAGCGCTTCAGCACGGTGAGTTCCCGCAGCTGCACGCGCTCGAAGGTGGTGAAGCGCCCGCCGCAATCCGGGCAGACCCGGCGCCGGCGGATCGCCGCCGCGTCGTCGCTCGGCCGCGAATCCTTCACCTGGGTGTCGGGACCGCCGCAATAGGGACACCGCATCGGACGGACACCTGGGAAGAAGGAGCGTTGGAAAAGGCAACGGCCGCGGACCCGATGGTCCGCGGCCGTTGCATGGCATGGTGGGGGGCGCCGGTTCAAGCGTCCCCGAGCGCCCGTGGGCGGGGCGTTGCGCCTCAGCCGTAGATCGGGAACCGGTCGGTCAGGGCGTGCACCCGCTGCTTCACGCTCGCCTCGACCGCGGCATCGCCCTCATCGCCCTTGGCCACGAGGCCATCGAGAACCTCGACGATGAGGCTGCCGATCTGCTTGAACTCGGCGACGCCGAAGCCGCGCGAGGTGCCGGCCGGGGTGCCGAGGCGGATGCCCGAGGTGATGGTGGGCTTCTGCGTGTCGAACGGCACGCCGTTCTTGTTGCAGGTGATGTCGGCGCGGCTGAGGGCCGCTTCCGCCGCCTTGCCGGTCAAGCCCTTGCTGGTGAGGTCGACCAGCATGAGGTGGTTGTCGGTGCCGCCCGAGGTGATGTTGTAGCCGCTCGTCATCAGGGTGTCGGCCAGCGCCTTGGCGTTCTCGATCACCTGCTTGGCGTAGATCTTGAACTCGGGCTTGAGCGCCTCGCCGAAGGCCACGGCCTTGCCGGCGATGACGTGCATGAGCGGGCCGCCCTGGATGCCGGGGAAGATCGCCGAGTTGAACTTCTTGGCCAGCGCCTCGTCGTTCGTCAGGATCATGCCGCCGCGCGGGCCGCGCAGGGTCTTGTGGGTCGTCGTGGTGACGACGTGGGCGTGCGGGAACGGCGACGGATGCACGCCGGCCGCGATCAGGCCCGCGAAGTGGGCCGCGTCGACGAAGAAGTAGGCGCCGACGGCGTCGGCGATCTCACGGAACTTGGCGAAGTCCCAGTGGCGCGGGTAGCCGGAGCCGCCGGCGATGATCACCTTGGGCTTGTGCTCGTGGGCGAGGGCCTCGACCTGCTCCATGTCGATGCGCTGGTCGTCCCGGCGCACGGTGTAGGAGACCGGCTTGAACCACTTGCCGGAGACGTTCGGGGGGGCGCCGTGGGTGAGGTGGCCGCCGGCCGCGAGGTCGAGGCCGAGGAAGGTGTCGCCCGGCTGCATCAGGGCCAGGAACACGCCCTGGTTCGCCTGGCTGCCGGAGTTCGGCTGCACGTTGGCGAAGCCGCAGTTGAACAGGCGCTTGGCGCGATCGATGGCCAGGTTCTCAGCGATGTCGACGAACTGGCAGCCGCCGTAGTAGCGACGGCCCGGATAGCCCTCGGCGTACTTGTTCGTCAGCACCGAGCCCTGCGCCTCGAGAACCGCGCGCGAGACGATGTTCTCGGAGGCGATCAGCTCGATCTCGTGCTGCTGGCGGCCGAGTTCCTGGGCCACCGCCTGGGCGATCTCCGGATCCGCGTCCGCGAGGGGAGCAGCGAAGAAGGTGTTGGAGAAGTGCTTGTCGGCAGCAGTACCGGCGCTCATGGAAAGCCTCGATTGTTGAACGGGCGGACGCACCCGTAATCCGCTGGCGTTGGCGGGCGGGCGTTCGAAGGCTGGATTACTACACGCGACGAGTTCCGAGGCCAAGCACAGGCATTTTTTTGCGTGTGCTCAAAAAAATTCAGCACAGAGCGCGGCACGCGGAGTCGACGCGACAACAACCCGTGTCGTGGCGTCGCATACACGAGGCGAAAAGGACCGCATGACGCAACACAGCCCGCAGAATGCAAGGAGGCCCGCAGAATGCAAGGAGGCCCGCACAATGCAAGGAGGCCCGCACCTGGGGGTGCGGGCCTCGAGCGTCAGCGGATGCGAAACCGGTGAGGAAACTCAGTTCTCCTCGTCGCCCGGCTCGAAGCTCTGGACCTGCTCGGCGCTGGCGACCGGGGTCGGGGCCGAGAGGGTCGAGGGCACGTTCACGCCGTCACGCTTGTAGATGTCGTCGCGGAACTGGACGAGGCCGTCCGGGGTCGACCAAGCGGTGATGTAGGTCCAGTAGACCGGCACCGGGGTCGACAGGGTGGCGTCGACGCGCTTGCCGCTCTCGATGGCCTGCTCGACCTGCTCGCGGCCCCAGCCGGGCGTGTCCTTGAGAAGCCAGGTGATGTACTCGCGCACGTTCTGCACGCGGACGCAGCCCGAGGAGATGAAGCGGAAGTCGTCGCCGAACACGCCCTTGGTGTTCGTGTCGTGCATGAACACGCCGTAGGGATTCGGAATGTTGATGCGCACGATGCCCATCGAGTTGAAGTCGGCGCCCGAATCCTGGCGGTAGCGGTAGCGCGTGCCCTCATCCGAGTTCCAGTTCACCGAAGCCGGCGAAATCTCGGTCTCACCCGAGAAGATGCGGATCTTGTTCTCGGTGAGGTAGGTCGGGTCCTTCTGCATCTTGGGGATGAGGTCCTTCTTCACGATGGAAGCCGGGACCGTCCAGAAGGGATTGAAATTGATCTGCGTCGCCTTGGTGTTCATGATCGGCGACTGGCGGTCGATCTTGCCGACGCCGGCGGCGTGCAGGGTCACGACCTGGCCGTTCTCCACCGTCTGAACCAGGGCGGCGGGGATGTTGGTGATGACGAAGCGGTTGCCGAGGTTGCCGGCATAGGAGCGCAGGCGGACCACGTTGATCTCGAGCTGGTGCAGGCGCACGTCCGCCGGCACGTTCATGGCTTGCTGCGTGGTGAGGCTCATGGCGCCGGTCTGGCTCAGCCCGTGCCGGGCCTGGAAGCGCTTCACGCCGGCCGCCACGTAGGAATCATAGACGCCCGAACCGCCGGAGGCCGGGTCGAGATCGCCCGTGACGATCAGGCGCTGGCGCAGGGCGGCCACGGCCGGTCCCTTAGCGCCGACGCGCAGGCGATCCGCGCCCGAGACGGGCTTCCAGCCGCCGCGATTGACGATGTCCCGGTAGCGCTCGATCATCTGCTCCGTCGCCGCCACGGTCTGGGGCGACAGGATCGGGGTCGAGGAGCGCTGCACCTGCATGGCGGCGGGCGAGGCGTAGTCCTGCGCCCACTCGGCCTGGGCGAAGCCGCCGGCCTCGCGCGCCGTCGCCGACTGGCCGATGACGGCCGCCGATGCGAGCAGCGCGAAGCCGAGCGCGCGAGTGTGGAAAGCCTGATTCAGCATCGGACGTGAACTCTGATCTGATTTACGAAGTGACGTGCGGTGTCGTCGGTCCCGGCGATGCGCGCCGAGGTCTTGGAACACCCCCTGTCACGACCGTGTCGGGGTACGGTTAAGAACTCATGGGGACCCGGCCACATTGTGGCACGGCGCGGCTTATCCCCGTGATCCCCCGACACATCCTCTCGACTGCGGCTCGTGTGCCACAGCACTGTGTCGCACCGTGTAATCGGCATGGCGAAACGATGGCCGATGGCGTAAGCCGAACGACGATGACGCTTCCGGCGAAACAAGCTGGCCACGGAGGGTGGGCCCCGCTGCGCGCGATCACTGCGGTGGTCGCGCTCTATGCGTTCGTTCTCCACGCCGTCCTCAGTGGACTCGTTCCCCTGCCCGTCTCCACCGCGCACGGCATCCTCTGCCTTGGGCCGATCGACGAGTCCGGTCCCGGCGCGCCCGATTCGACCCACGCCCATCACCAGCCCTGCTGCACCGTGGCCGGGTCGATGCTGCACGCGGCATTGCCGGAGGTGTCGGCCCGCACCATCGTCTGGCCGGTCCGCGCGACGCGCCGGGTCGCCTGGCAGCGCGAGGCATCCGTGTCCGCACGCGGACCGCCGGGCACGATTCCCCATCCTCGAGGTCCACCCGCCGTCTGATTCGATCGCCGATTCCCGATCCCGTCAGACCTGGACCTTTCGATGAACCGCATCCCCCGGGCCGAGCTCTTCGCAGGCCTTCTCCTCACCCTGTCCGCCACCGCCTCCCTCGCGCACGCCACCCTGGAGCGCAAGGAAGCGAGTCCGAATGCCGGTTACCGCGGCGTCGTGCAGATCACCCATGGCTGCGACGGCCAGCCGACAAACCGCGTCAGCGTCACCATTCCGGAGGGCGTGATCGGTGCCAAGCCGATGCCGAAGCCCGGCTGGACCGTGACGACCGAGAAGGGCCCCTACGCCCGGGCCTATCCGTATTACCACGGGGATATCCGTGAGGGCGTGAAGACCATCACCTGGACCGGCGGCAGCCTGCCCGACGAGCAGGTCGACGAGTTCACCTTCCTGGCGCGGGTCAGCGACGCCTTCACACCCGGCAGCACGGTCTACTTCCCCGTCGAGCAGGATTGCACCGCGGGGCAGTACCGCTGGCGCGAGATCCCGGCCGCGGGGCAGGATGCCCATGCGCTGAAGTCCCCCGCCCCCGGCGTCCGTATCGTGGCCGCGGCTTCCAGCCCGGCCCGGGCGGAGGCATCGAGCGTGAAGGCCGGCGATCTCAACATCGAGACGCCGTGGATGCGCGCGACGCCCGGCGGCGCCAAGGTGGCGGGCGGCTATGTCCGCGTCACCAACACCGGCAGCCAGGCCGACCGTCTCGTCGGCGCCTCGATCCCCCTGGCGGGACGTGCCTCGATCCACTCCATGACCATGGAGGGCGGCGTGATGAAGATGGCTCCCGTCGAGGGTGGCCTCGTGATCAAGCCGGGCGAGACGGTGGAGCTGAAGCCCGGCGGCCTGCACCTCATGTTCGAGGATCTCGCGAGTGGCCCCAAGGCCGGCGAGACGGTCCCGGGTACGTTGCGCTTCGAGCGGGCCGGCACCGTGCCCGTCAGCTTCAGCGTGGCGCCGATCGGCGCCATGAAGCCGGGTGCACCCGCGGCCGCCGCAACGGCACCGGGCCCTCACGAGCACTGACGTCGCGGATTCCCGGATCCCGGGACATCCAGGGCGGAGCTGATCCCGCTGACGGCGACCGGACCGACGCCGAGCCGCGTCCGTCGTCAGACCGTCCCGACCCGCTTGATCCGCCGCGCACGCTTCCGCGCGGCGTCCCCCACCCCACCCCATCCTTCTCCCATCGGGATCATGCCCGGCCCCTTCGCGCAAAGGCGAAGCGCGGGCCCATGGTCCGGAGCCTGTCCCATGCCCGCTCCCCAAAGTGTGTCTGCCTCCCCCGATCTGTCCGCATGCCCTTCACCGCGGCGCGAGGGCTGCGCCCTCGCTCTCCTGGGGGGCGCCTCGCTCCTGACCCTCGTCGTCTGCGCGACGCCGGCCGCCGCCGAGGAGACGGCCGCCGCGACCTTGTCCGAACTCAGTATCGAGGGGGCCTCGGCCGGCTCCCTCACGGTGCCGAGCGTTGAAGCGCAGCGCGCCGCGGTGAACGCCACCGTCGGCTCCGTCGCGTTCGTCGATGCCAAGGACTTCCAGGACCGCTACGCCAATACGCTGCGCGACACCCTCAAGGACGTGCCCGGCGTCTACGTGCAGGAGCGCTACGGCCAGGAGCTCCGCCTGTCGGTGCGCGGCTCGGGCATCGCGCGCGGCTTCCACCTGCGCGGCCTCGAGTTGCTTCAGGACGGCATCCCCCTGAACCTCGCGGACGGCAGCGGCGACTTCTACCAGGTCGATCCCCTGGGGCTGCGCTCGATCGAGGTCTATAAGGGCGGCAACGCCCTGACGTTCGGGGCGACGACCCTGGGCGGGGCGATCAACGTCGTCACGCCCACGGCCCAGACCGCCTTCGCGCCGAATATCCTGCGCATCGACGGCGGCGCCTTCAACACGATCCGCGAGAACTTCCAGGTCTCGCGGATCTCCGGCCCGGTCGACCTTCTCGTCAACGGTACGATCACCAATTCCGACGGCTATCGGGACCACGAGACCCAGCGGACGCAGAACTTCAACGCCAATCTCGGCTACCAGCTCGCGCCGGGCGTCGAGACCCGCTTCTATGCCGGCATCTACCTGACCGACCAGAAGCTCCCCGGTACGCTCAGCCTCTTCAATGCCCTGAACAATCCGACGCTCGCCAACCCGTCGGCGATTTCCGGCAACCAGTCCCGGAAAGTCGAGACCGAGCGGATCGCCAACCGCACCTCGTTCCTGCTCGATGTCGGCAAGCTCGACATCGACACCTGGGCGATTCACAAATCGCTCTACCATCCGATCTTCCAGGTCATCGACCAGGACGGCTGGACCTACGGGATCGCCCCGCACTGGGCCGGGACCTTCGACATCGCCGGCTATCGGAACGACCTGATCCTCGGCCTGCGCGCCTTCGCCGGCCAGAACTCGGCGCTCCAGTTCGTCAACGTCGCCGGCCAGCGCGGCGCCCAGACGCTGCGCGCGGTGCAGAGTGCCTCGAACTACGAAGCCTATGGCGAGAACCGGTTCTGGTTCCTGCCGGACGTCGCGCTGATGGCGGGCGCCAAGGCATTCTCCTCGAACCGGACCTACAGCAACAAGGGCGGCTTCTCGGGCACCAATGCGTTCCCGTCCTCGGCCAACGAGACCTATGCGGGCATCAACCCCAAGGTCGGCCTGCTCTGGCAACCCCTACCGGACCTGCAGGTTTTCGGCGACATCACCGGCTCGCGCGACGTGCCGGATTTCTCCGACCTCGTGCAGCAGAACACCTTCAACACCACCTTCGTGCCGCTGCGGGCCCAGCGCGCCGTGACCTACGAGGCGGGAACCCGCGGCCGGATCGACCGGCTTTCCTGGGATGTGACCCTCTATCGCTCGGAGATCCGCGACGAGCTCATCAACTTCTCGATCAATCCTGGCCTCAACATCCCGGCCGCGACCTTCAACGCACCCCGAACTCGCCACCAAGGTGTCGAAGCTGCCGTCTCCCTCGACTTGGCCCGCGACCTGATCGGATCCGGCGACAACGTCGTGGTCTCGCAGATCTGGACCCACAACGACTTCCGCTTCATCGCCGACCCGATCTTCGGCGACAATCAGATCGCCGGCATCCCCCGCGACGTGCTGCGCACCGTCCTGACCTATCGCAACCGCGAGGGCTTCCATGTCAGCCCTTCCGTGGATTGGGTGCCTCAGGGTGCCTTCGCCGACCATGCCAACAGCCTGAAGGTGCCGGGCTATGCCCTGCTCAACATCCAGGCTGGGTACGACTTCCAGAACGGCGTCTCGGTCTTCGTCGATGCCCGAAACCTGACCGACGCCCGCTACGTCTCGGACATCTCCGTCGTCACCGACGCCCGGACCGTCGCGGGCGGCGCGGCGGCGTTCTATCCGGGCGTCGGCCGCAGCATCTTCGGCGGCATCCGCGCCGGGTTCTGATCGGGGAAGCGGGTCGCCGGATGAGGGTGCGCCTTTCCTGCGCGCCCGCTAGAAGCGCGCGATGACTGAGGGTTTCCCCAATGCATGCCCCCCCGGCGTGCCGGCACCGGAGCAGCACCCGGATGTGCATGTCGGCCGAGACGGCACGCTCTTCCTGACCGGCGGCACCAATTCCGTGCTGTGCCAGTATCGCGATCCGGGGCTGCCCCGTGCCACCCTCTGGCGCTGGCGCCGCATCCTGGAGGCGCGGGTGCGGCGCTGCGCCGGTCTCGGCACCCGCTACGCCCACGTGGTGGCGCCGGAGAAGCTCACGATCGACCCGCAGGCCTGCGAGGCGCTCGCCCTCGATCCCGCGCGTGCGCCGGTCCTGCGCCTGGAGCGCTGGCTCCGTTTCTCGCCGGCCCGGCGCCACTGGATCGACCTGGTACGGCCGTTCCGGGCCCGCGTCGCCGAGGTGCCGCTCTATTGCAGGACCGACAGCCACTGGACCTTCGCCGGGTATCTCCTTGCCTACGGTGAGATCTGCCGGCATCTCGGCCTCGCCCCGCGCCAGGATATCCTCCAGCGCCGGATCGGCTCACCTGCGCCCTATGCCGGCGATCTCGGCCTGAAGTTCGATCCGATCCGCAGCGAGACGGTGGACTCGTGCCTGTTCGAGACCGCGGCGCGGCGCATCCATGCCAACAGCCTCGTGACGGCGTTCGAGGCCGAGGGCCGGGGCCAGGCGGCCCATATCGGCGCCCACGTGATCTACCGAAACGACTCGTCCGAGGCCGACCCGCGCCGGCTGGTGTTGTTCGCCGATTCCTACGGCCACCACACGTCGACCCCGCATACGGGCAGCCTGACGCCGCTCCTCGCCGACACCTTTCGCGAAGTTCACGTCCTGTGGTCGACGAGCATCGACTGGGGCTACCTCGCGCGGGTGAAGCCGGATTTCGTGGTCTCGGAGATCGCCGAGCGCTTCATGATCGAGCTGCCCCAGACCGGCTTCAACATCGAGAAGCTCGCGGATCTCGCCCTGGCGCGTAAAGCGGGCTGAAACGACGAACGCCCCGGAGAAGTCTCCGGGGCGCGCTGTCGATCGATGGCGGTTCGCGAAGGGTGTGTGGGCCTAGTAGAGCCCGCCGGCCTGGGCGGCACGATCGGCGTCCGGCGGAACCGCGGCCGGGGCGCCGGAGGACTGTGCCGGGGCGGCGACATAGGCGTCGGGCGGGGCGGTGCCGGGCTTGAAGGCTTCGAGGATGGTACCACCACCCTCGCCCGAGCCGGCGCGCATGCCCGAGGCGGCCGAGACGCGGATCAGCTTGATGCCCGGGGGCACGCGGAACGGCGTCGGCGGCTTGTCCTTGAGGGCCTGCTTCAGGAAGTCGAGGGCGATGGGGGCTGCGAGACCGCCGCCGGTGGCCCGATCGCCCAGGGAGCGCGGCTTGTCGAAGCCGAGATAGACGCCCACCGCAAGGTCCGGCGAGAAGCCGACGAACCAGGCATCCTTCGCGTCGTTCGTCGTCCCGGTCTTGCCGGCGAGCGGCTTGCCGACCTGCTTGAGGATGGTGGCGGTGCCGCGCTGGACCACGCCTTCCATGATCGAGACCATCTGGTAGGCGGTCAGCGGGTCGAGGACCTGCTCGGAATCGTCCACCAGCTTGGGCTCGTCCTGGCCCGACCACTTGTCCGCGTCGCAGCCGAGGCATTTGCGGGTGTCATGCTTGTAGATGGTCTCGCCGACGCGATCCTGGATGCGGTCGATGAGGGTCGGGCGGATGCGCCGACCACCATTGGCGAGCATCGAGTAGGCGGTGACCATGCGCATGACGGTGGTCTCGCCGGCACCGAGCGACATCGGCAGCACGGGGAGCATATCGTCGTAGACACCGAAGCGGCGGGCATATTCGGCGATCAGCGGCATGCCGACATCCTTGGCCAGCCGAACCGTCATCAGGTTCTTCGAGTGCTCGATGCCGTAGCGCAGCGTGTGCGGGCCGCCCGACTTGCCGTCGTAGTTCGACGGCGTCCAGGCCTCCTGTCCGGGGCCCGCCTCGATGGTGATCGGCGAATCCTGCACAATGGAGGACGGGGTGTAGCCGTTATCCAGGGCTGCCGAGTAGACGATCGGCTTGAAGGACGAGCCGGGCTGGCGCATCGCCTGGGTGGCCCGGTTGAACTGGCTCTCGTCATAGGAGAAGCCGCCCACCATCGCGTGCACGCGACCGGTATAGGGGTCCATCGCCACGATGGCCCCGGAGACCTCGGGCCGCTGGCGCAGGCGGTACTGGTTGCGGCTCGTATCCGTCGCCTCGACGTAGACGACGTCGCCGGCATTGAGCGCCGCGGCGGGCGAGCGCCCGGTCCAGCGGGTGCCCTCGGCCGTGATCGTCCCGGTCTCGCGGTCCTTCGAGACCTGCCCCGAGGCTTCGCGGCGCGGCTGCAGCCCGATCTGGGCGGAGCCGCCATTGGTGTTCAGCACCACGGCGAGCCGCCACGGCGCGACGTCGCCGAGACCGGGCACTTCGGCCACGGCGAGGCCCCAGTCGCGACCGACGAGATCAACCTTGGCCTGCGCGCCGCGCCAGCCGTGCGACTGGTCGTAGCGAACCAGGCCGTCCACCAGGGCCTTGCGGGCCCAGGACTGCATCTTCGGATCCAGGGTGGCGCGGACCGAGAGGCCGCCCTCGTAGAGCTTCTTCTCGCCGTAGCGCTCGGCGATCTCGCGCCGGACCTCTTCCGTGAAGTAGTTCGCGTTGGCCGCGTTCGCGAACGCGACGCGCGGATTGACGCCGAGGGGCATCTTGCGGGCCGCCTCGGCCTCTTCCTTGGTGATGTACCCGTTCTGGGCCATCAGGCCGATGATCTCGTTGCGCCGATCAAGCGCCTTCTGGGTCTGACGATAGGGGTGGTAGTTATTCGGCCCCTTCGGCAGGGCGGCGAGGTAGGCCGCCTCGTTGATCGTCAGTTCGTGAACCGACTTGCCGAAATAATCGAGCGCCGCCGCCGCGACGCCGTGCAGGTTGCGCCCCGGCACGATCGTCCCGAGGAAGATCTCGTTCAGGTAAAGTTCGAGGATCTTGTCCTTCGAGTAGGCGGCCTCGATCCGGAAGGCGATCAGCGCCTCCTTGGCCTTGCGCTCGAAGGTCTGCTCCGGGGACAGGAGGAAGTTCTTGGCGACCTGCTGGGTGATGGTCGAGGCGCCCTGCTTCTTGCCGCTCTTAAAGTTCGTCAGCGCGGCGCGCACCAGACCCTCGGGATCGACGCCGCCGTGCTTGTAGAAGTTCTTGTCCTCGGCCGAGAGGAAGGCCGCGACGACGATCTTCGGCATGGCCTGGATCGGCAGGTAGAGCCGCCGCTCGCTGGCGTACTCGGCCAGCAGCGAGCCGTCCGCCGCATGGACGCGGCTCATCACGGGCGGCTCGTAATTGGCGAGCGCGGCGTGATCCGGCAGGTCCTGGCTGAATTTCCAGTAGAAGAACGCGGCCGCCGCGGCGGCGATCACGAAGACCATCGCGCCGACGCTGAACAGGAAGCCGAAGAAACGAAGGATGAAGCGCATCCGGGTCCCGTCCGTCGATGATCCACCGCCGCCGGCCGGCCGCGACAGCACCCGCCATGATGGCGCGAGCCTCTTCGGACCGTGTCCCATTCCGAAATGCAAGAGTCCCGCCGCGTGAAATGCGGTCGAGCCCACGATGTCGGCGGCGTTCGCTCAAGCGCGCCGCGATCAATCCTGCCGAGACCATCGGCATCGGTGTGACCGGAGCGCTGTGAGCCCCGGTTTCACACGCATTCTATGGTGAAACTGGGGCGATTGCGGCCGAGCGACGGGGCGGCTGCGGACGGGTCAGCGACGTCCGGCTGCCGAAGAACGCATCGATCGCCTTGGCCATGCCTCCGGTCACCTCGGCGCGCCAACCCTCCGATTGCAGCAGGTCGAGGTCGTGTTTGCTGGACAGGTAGCCGAGTTCCACCAGCACCGAGGGAACGTCGGGCGAGCGAAGAACCTGGAAGCCGGCCTCGCGGTGGGGCTTGGCACTCATCTCCATGACCGGACCGAGATGGGTCATCAGCCGCTTGGCGAACCCCGACGAGAACGTCCGGGTCTCGCGCAGGGTGAGTTCCTGGAGGATGTCGGCGACATGGCCGGGCCCCTCGTTCGATTCGGTGCCAGCCGCCGCGTCCGCGCGGTTCTCGCGCTCGGCGAGCTTGGCCGATTCGGCGTCGGTGGCCTTCTCGGAGCCCGTGTAGATGGTGGCACCGCGCACCTGGGGCGCCGACGAGATCGAGTCCGCATGGATCGAGACGAAGAGGTCGGCCTTCGCCTCGCGGGCTAGGCGGACGCGCTCCGAGAGCGGTACGAAGACGTCACGATCCCGGGTCATCCGCACCCGATAGCGGCCGCTCGATTCGAGGCGGGTCACCAGGGCCTGGGCGAAGCCGAACACGATGTCCTTCTCGAAGACGCCGGTGGCCGCGATGGCGCCGGGATCGGTGCCGCCGTGGCCGGCATCGACCATGATCAGGGGGCGGGCGTCCGTCGGTTCCGGGAGGGTCGCGACCTTGCGCTGGGCCGGTGCCGGATCGCTCGCCACCGAGGCGCGGCGGAAGCCTTCACGATCGCTGCGCTGGAACTCGATGCTGAGCAGCACGGCGCCGTCGCGCGGTCGCGTCACGGTCTCGATCCGGCCGACCGTCGCCGGCTGGGCGAGGTCGACGACGATGCGCGACCGTCCCGGGGCGAAGAGCCCGTAGCGGAAGGAGGCGACCACGCCGTCGCGCTTCCGGCCGGTTTCCGGTCCGAGCTGAAAATTCACTTCCGCCAGATCGATGACCGCCCGATCGGGACGCTCCATCACGAAAGCCTTCGCCTCGATGGCCTTCGAGAGGGTCAGGGTCAGCTTCGTGGTGCCGCTGCTCGTCGCGAGGTCCGCCGCGATGGCGACGGCGGCCTGGGAGGCGGTGCCATGAGCCTTGTCGGTGTCCTGTGCCCGTGCGCCGGTCCCGACGAACGGGCTCGCTCCGGCGCAGGCCAGCGCGAGAAGGACGGAGCGGAGAAGGCGGGCGCGTCTCGGCATCGTTCCGGCAATCATCCCCGTGAGCACGGTCACGCCCCGGGGGAGCGTGTCCGCGAGCGGGCTACGGCGTCCGCCAGCCTCTACGGGATACCGACGGGATGGTTAACCGTTCCTCAAAGGCCGCGCTCCACTTCGCCGCCGCTTGTGTCCCGCGGGCGACAGGTCCCGTCGCGGCTGGCGCCGGGGCGATCCCCGGGCCGAGGTCCCGTGTGGGCATGTCAGGTCGCGGCGGCCGATCAAAGATTAAGGACCTTGCCAAAACGTCGCGACGCTCTGTAATGATACGGTCCCCTTCCCGGTGCCGTGCGGTTTGCTCCGCGGCCCGCGGGCGCGGTTCGGCATTGCGTCGAGTCGCCTTCGCAGTCGGTTCCCCGCGTCAGACATGGCGGCATAGCAAGGCCGGGTGGGAGTCGGTTAATTCGGTGGCCTTTTCGGCCGCCGCACCGTTCTGCACATGGCGGCCTGTCCTCGGATGGGCCCATACAGTCTTCGCGAGGTCAGGGAGAGAATGAGCGGACACACAGCATCGGTTGCCGTTGCTCGTGTTCAACGCCTGCGCGTTTCGCGTGGCGGCGCCTTCTCGTCGACCCTGGCCAGGATCAACCCCACGCGCGCCGAGATCCGGCGCCCAACGGCGGTTGGCGGCAATCCCTTCCCCACAGCTTCCGCGACCCCCTTCCCCGGGTCGTCACGGGCACCGATCCGCTGGGCCATAGCGCCCGGACCGGTCGGTGCCCCATCGGGACCGCGCGGTTCGAGGAGAACGACGTCGACCGCCATGTCGAAAGTTCGTCATGGCCAACAACAACAAGATGCTCATCGACGCGATGCACCCGGAGGAGACCCGGGTCGTCACGGTTCACGGGTCTAGAGTCGAGGAATTCGACTTCGAGGCCGCCAACAGGCGCCAGCTTCGCGGCAATATCTATCTCGCCAAGGTGACCCGCGTGGAGCCCTCGCTCCAGGCCGCCTTCATCGAGTACGGCGGCAACCGCCACGGCTTCCTCGCCTTCAGCGAGATCCACCCGGACTACTACCAGATCCCCCTCGCGGACCGTCAGGCCCTGCTCGAGGACGAGGCCCGCGAGGCCGAGGAGCACCGGGAGCGCGAGGAGCGCAAGCCCCGTCGCCGCTCGCGTGGCCGTCGCGATGGGACCTCCGCCAAGAAGGCCCGGACGTCCGAGACCGTGACGTCCGAGGACGTCGGCGCACCGACGCCCGGCGAGGCGCACGACGCCGCGTTCTCCACCGGTGAGACCTCCTTCGACGCGACCTCGTTCGACGCCACCCCGTCCAACGATCCGGCGATCGGCGTCGCCGACGCGCTGCTCGAGGGTGGCCTCGGAAATGCGTCGCCGGCGATCCTGCCCGGCAGCGACGAATCCGCCGATCTGCCGCAGGCCGCCCTGGCGAGCGGCGAGACCTCCGAGGGCGCCGAGCCGTCCGCGCCGGAAGGCCAGTCCTCCGACGAGGCCGGTCCTGTCGGCGCGACCGCCGAGGCACCGGTCGAGCCGGCTGCCGAGCTGGCGCTGGAAGCCGCGCCCATGGGCGAAGCTGTCGCCTCCGAGGATGACGCACCCGTCACCGAGACCCCGTCCGAGGACGAGTCCGAGGAGGACGATGCGGACGAAAGCGACGAGGATTCGGAGGACGACGATTCGGACGACGAGTCCGAAGAGGACGACGACGATTCCGACGAGGATGACGAGGAAGACGACGAGGAGAGCGAGGGCGAGGACGGCGAGCGGCCGCAGAAGATCGCTCAGGTCGGCGGCGATGCCCTGGCCGAGATCCCGGAGCGCCCGCGCACCTATCGTCGCCATTACAAGATCCAGGAAGTCATCAAGCGCCGCCAGATCATCCTGGTGCAGGTCGTCAAGGAAGAGCGCGGTACCAAGGGCGCGGCGCTGACCACCTACCTGTCCCTGGCGGGGCGCTACTCGGTGCTGATGCCGAACACCGGCCGTGGCGGCGGCATCTCCCGCAAGATCACCTCGGCTGCCGATCGCAAGCGCCTGAAGGAAGTCGCCCAGGACCTCGAGGTGCCGGAAGGCATGGGCGTCATCCTGCGCACGGCCGGCGCCTCGCGCACCAAGCCCGAGATCAAGCGCGACTTCGAATATCTGATGCGCCTGTGGGAGAGCGTGCGCGAGCTGACGCTGTCTTCCTCCGCGCCGGCCCTGGTCTACGAGGAAGGATCGCTCATCAAGCGCGCCATCCGCGACCTCTACAACAAGGACATCGACGACATTCTGGTGGCGGGCGATGAGGCCTACCGCGAGGCCCGCGACTTCATGCGCATGCTGATGCCGGGCCAGTCGAAGGTCGTGCAGCCCTACCGGGACTCGACGCCGATCTTCGCGCGCTACGGGGTCGAGCAGCAACTCGACGCGATGTTCTCCACCCACGTCACCCTGAAATCGGGCGGCTACCTCGTCATCAACCCGACGGAAGCCCTCGTCTCCATCGACGTCAACTCGGGGCGCTCCACCCGCGAGCATGACATCGAGGATACCGCCCTGCGCACCAACCTGGAGGCGGCCGAGGAGGTCGCCCGCCAGCTGCGCCTGCGCGATCTTGCCGGCCTCGTCGTGATCGACTTCATCGACATGGAGGAGAAGCGCAACAATCGCGCCGTCGAGAAGAAGCTCAACGAGTGCCTCAAGAACGACCGCGCCCGCATCCAGGTCGGCCGGATCTCGCCCTTCGGCCTCCTGGAGATGAGCCGCCAGCGCATCCGCACCGGCATGCTGGAGAGCTCGTCCCTGCCCTGCACCCATTGCGGCGGCTCGGGCTACGTGCGCGCGACCTCGTCGGTGGCGCTGCAGATCCTGCGGGCGATCGAGGAGTCGCTCCTCAAGAGCACGACCCACAACCTCATCCTGCGCACCCGCACGGAGGTGGCGCTCTACATTCTGAACCAGAAGCGGGCGCACCTGCGCGAGCTCGAAGTCCGCTTCGGCGTCTCCCTGACCATCGCCGCTGACGAGCGCCTCGCCGCCACCTCCGCCTTCCAGCTGGACCGCGGCGAGCCCGCGGTCCGTGCCGAGGGGCCGGTGACGGGCGTGCGTGCCGTGGCGATCAACTCGGCCCTGGAGCCCGAGGAGGATTTCGATCCGGAGATCGAGGAGGAGACCGTCGAGGCGGAGGCCGAGACCGAGGAGTCCGAGGCCGGGGCTTCTGCCGAGGAGACGCGTGAGAAGGCCGCCGATGGCGGCGAGGGCCGCGGTGGACGGCGCCGTCGTCGTCGTCGTCGGGGGGGGCGCCAGGACGCAGGCGAGCAGACCGGGGGCGAGTCGGCGTCGGAGGGCGACGAGGACGGCGAGGGCGACGGCGAGGAGTCCGAGGACATCGCCGCGCAGGCCGAGGGCGACGAGACGGTGGCATCCGCTGAGATCCCCGCGTCCGGCGACGAGGATGGCAGCGGCCGCCGCCGCCGTCGGGGTCGCCGCGGCGGTCGGGGTCGTGACCGCGACGGTCGCGGACGCGACGGCGAGGGGGCTGGCCAGGAGGCCGGGCACCACGGGTCGGAGCATCAGGACCCTGCCCACCAGAGCGGTGATGAGCCGTCCATGGACGATCGGCCGGTCGCTTCGGTCGAGGGCGACGAAGGGGCCGCCGACGCCCCATCCGCGTTCCTCGGCGGCGAGGAGCCGGTGAGTGCCGCGGCTGTGTCCGAGGCGGTATCGCCCGCGGCAACTGAGACTGCTGCGCCGGTCGCCCTGGAAGCACCGGTGGCGATGGAGCCGCAGGCCGAAGCCCCTCGGACGATGGAGCCGGCGCCCGCGCCGAAGCCGGTGCCTGAGCCGGTGGCGGTGGTGCTCACGCCTCCGTCCGATCCGGATCGTCCCAAGCGGGCCGGCTGGTGGTCCCGGACCAAGGCGGCCCTGACGGGCGAGTGATCGTCCGCAACGGATGAATGCGAGCGGGGTGGGTGTCGAGCCCACCCCGTTTCGCGTTTCAGCGCAGCCAAGCCTTGAGGCGCCGCACCGCATCGACGCAATCGGCGTTCGAGCCGGCGAACGAGAAGCGGACGTGGTGGCCGCCGTCCTGCCCGTCGAAATCGAGACCCGGCGTCGCGGCGACCCCCGCCTCGTCGAGCATGCGGCGGCAGAATGCGACCGAGTCATGGGTGAGGTTCGCAACGTCGGCGTAGAGGTAGAAGGCGCCGTCGGCCGGATGCGTCCGGCCGAGGCCCAGCCCCGGGAAGGCGTCGAGGAGCAGCGCTCGGTTGGCGGCGTAGCCCGCGCGCACCGCCTCGACCTCCTCCACGGCGTCGAAGGCCGCCAGTGCTGCGACTTGCGAGAGATAGGGCGCCGAGATGTAGAGGTTCTGTGCCAGTCGCTCGACGGGTCGCGCGAGCCAGTCCGGCACCACCATCCAGCCGATGCGCCAGCCGGTCATGCACCAGGTCTTCGAGAACGAGTTGATGACGATCGCCTCGTCGTCGTAGCGCAGGGCCGTCTCGGTCGGCACGCCGTAGGCGAGCCCGTGATAGATCTCGTCGGAGATGAAGCGCAGGTTGAGCTCGCGGGCCGTGGCACAGAGGTCGGCGAGGCGCGCCGGCTCGATCACGGTGCCGGAAGGGTTGGCCGGGCTCATCACCAGGATGCCGGATAAGTCTTCCCGCTCGTGCAGCGCCCGCAGGGCGGCGCCGGTGGGGGCGAAGCGGTCCGCGTCCTGCAGCACCAGGGGCGCCGGGACGAGGTCGAGGGCGTTGAGCAGGCTGCGATAGGCCGGGTAGCCCGGTTGCGGAACCGCGACGCGGGCGCCGGCATCGAACAGGCCGAGGAAGGCGAGGACGAAACCGGCCGAAGAGCCGGTCGTCACGACGATCCGGCTCGGGGAGACCGTGACCCCGTAGGTCTCGGCATAGTGGCGCGCGATGCGCTCGCGCAGGGCCGGCAGTCCGAGCGCCTGGGTGTAGGGCAACGCGCCGGTCGCCAGGGCGGCCTGTGCGGCCGCGATCACCGCGCGCGGGGCCGGCGCCGAGGGCTGGCCGACCTCCATGTGCACGACGCCCTCCCCGCGCGCCTCGCGGGCGGCGGCGGCCGACATCACGTCCATGGCGAGGAACGGGGCGACGCGAGCGGCGCGTTCGGAGGGCTGGTTCGGGGAGAGGATCAGGGGCTGGCTCATCGACCTCGTCATAGCGGCTGCGCCCCGCCAGGACCAAACCTGCCATTCGGTGATTGACCGCCCGCCGCGAAAACGCCTAACCCGACCGCTAACCGCATGTCGCATCGACGACATGACCCCCGATGGCCGGCCTACGTCTGACCGGTCCCGCCCCGCGAGGACGTATGCCCCCCTTCCGTTCCCTGCTCTCCGCCACGATTTTGGCCAGCACGATTTTCGCCGGCTCGATCCTGGCCGGTACTCCCGGCGCGGCGGTGGCCCAGACCACCCCGAGCCAGCCCGCCCCGGCCGCCGCCTTCACCGATGCGCAGCGGCAGGCGATCGAGGGGATCATCAAGGACTACCTCGTGAAGAACCCCGAGGTTCTGCAGGAGGCGATCGCCGAGGGCGAGCGCCGCCAGCAGGAGACGCAGAAGCTGGCCCAGTCGGCGGCCCTGAAGGAATCCCGCGAGGCTCTGGTCAACTCGCCCCACGGCGTCGTCGCGGGCAATCCCACGGGCGATGTCACCCTGGTCGAGTTCTTCGACTACAATTGCGGGTATTGCCGCAAGGCACTCTCCGACATCCAGGCCCTGATCAAGGGAGACCCGAAGCTGCGCGTCGTCCTCAAGGACTTCCCCGTGCTGGGCGCCGAGTCCCTGGAGGCCAGCAAGATCGCGCTCGCGGCCAAGCAGCAACTTAAGAGCGACAAGATCTTCGAATTCCACACCAAACTCCTGGAATCCAAGGGCCGGGTGAACGGCGAACGCGCCGTGGCCGTGGCGAAGGAGATGGGCCTTGACGTCACCCGGCTGATGAAGGACGCGCAGGGCCCCGAGGTGAAGGCCGCCCTGTCCGAGAATGTCGGCCTCGGCGACAAGCTCGGCCTGTCGGGCACGCCCGCCTTCATCATCGGCGACGAGATCATTCCCGGCGCGGTCGGCCTTGAGCCGATCCGCAAGACCATCAGCGACGTGCGCCAGTGCGGCCACGCCAGCTGCTGAGCCGTCGACGTCCCGAACCGAGTCGTCGATGCCGGGCGCGCTTCGCCCGGCCTTGGCATCCGCCAGCGACCCGAACCGCACTCACCGCCTGACCTGAAGACGACCGAGCCGATGCCCAAGGAGCCGATGTCCAAGAACGACCCCTTCGATCCGGAGCTCGTCCGCGAGCTCGCCAAGCTCATCAACGAGACCGATCTCAGTGAGATCGAGGTCGAGAAGGGGGATCTGCGCATTCGCGTCGCCCGCCGCATCGAGGCGGTTCAGGTGCAGGTCGCGGCTCCCGCGCTGGCTCCGGCGCCCGCGATCGCTGCCGTCGCCGCTCCGATGCCGCTGGCGGGTCCCGGGGGCGGCCTCGACCGCAAGGCCGGTGCGGGCCATCCCGGATCGGTCCCCTCCCCCATGGTGGGCACCGCGTATCGCCGGCCCTCGCCCGAGGCGAAGCTGTTCGTCGATGTCGGCTCGAAGGTCGAGGCGGGTGACAAGCTCCTGCTCATCGAGGCGATGAAGACGTTCAACGAGATCGTCGCGCCCCGCGCCGGTACCGTCACCGCCGTCTTCGTCGAGGACGGCCAGCCGGTCGAGTTCGGCGAACCCCTCCTCGTCATCGAGTGAGCAGCGCCGCACCCATGTTCGACAAGATCCTGATTGCCAACCGGGGCGAAATTGCCCTGCGCATCCTGCGTGCGGCCAAGGAGCTCGGGATCGCCACCGTGGCGGTCCACTCCACCGCCGATGCCGATGCCATGCACGTGCGCCTCGCCGACGAGAGCGTCTGCATCGGCCCGCCGGCGGCGCGCGACAGCTACCTGAACATTCCGTCGATCATCGCCGCCTGCGAGATCACCGGGGCCGACGCCGTCCATCCGGGCTACGGCTTCCTCTCCGAGAATGCGCGCTTCGCCGAGGTGCTGGCTCACCACAATATCGGTTTCATCGGCCCCAAGGCGGAGCACATCCGCATCATGGGTGACAAGATCGAGGCCAAGCGGACCGCCAAGCGGTTGGGAATTCCCTGCGTGCCCGGGTCCGAGGGTGGCGTCGAGGATCCGGAAGAGGCCAAGCGGATCGCCGCCGAGATCGGCTACCCGGTCCTGGTCAAGGCGGCCTCCGGCGGAGGCGGCCGCGGCATGAAGGTCGCCCGGTCCGAGGCCGATCTGGAGCAGGCACTCGGCATGGCTCGCACCGAGGCCAAGGCGGCCTTCGGCGATGACGCGGTCTACCTGGAAAAGTATTTGGAGAAGCCGCGCCACATCGAGGTTCAGGTGCTCGGAGACGGGCGCGGCAAGGCCGTTCACCTCGCCGAGCGCGACTGCTCGCTGCAGCGTCGGCACCAGAAGGTCTGGGAGGAAGGCGGCTCGCCGGCCCTCAACGCCGACATGCGGGCCGAGATCGGCGGCATCTGCGCCCGCGCGATGCAGGAACTGCAATACCTCGGCGCCGGAACCGTGGAGTTTCTCTATGAGGACGGGAAGTTCTACTTCATCGAGATGAACACGCGCATCCAGGTCGAGCATCCCGTCACTGAGATGATCACCGGCATCGACCTCGTGAACGAGCAGATCCGCGTCGCCGCCGGTCTGCCCCTGTCAATGACGCAGGACGAGATCAAGGTGGAGGGGCACGCCATCGAGTGCCGCATCAATGCCGAGCATCCGGCGACCTTCCGGCCCTCGCCGGGTCTCATCACCTACTTCCATCCGCCCGGCGGCCTCGGCGTGCGCGTGGATTCGGCCGTGTTCCAGGGGTATCGCATCCCGCCGAACTACGACTCGTTGATCGGCAAGCTGATCGTGCACGGACGCACGCGCAACGAGTGCCTCATGCGCCTGCGTCGCGCGCTCGACGAGTTCGTGGTCGACGGTGTCGACACCACGCTGCCGCTCTTCCGGACCCTGGTGCGCAATCCGGATGTTCAGAACGGCGAGTACGACATCCACTGGCTCGAGAAGTTCCTGGCCGATGGCGGCCTCGACGAACCGTCGACGCCGTAGGCCCGGGGGAACAGGGACGGCGCAGACTCGTTCTTCAGCGTCTGCCCAGGCTTGGCGGCAGGTGTTGTCGTCGAGCCGCTCTGCAAGGAATACCCCTCCCGTGCGCCTGACCATCCCGCTTCTCGCCGGCCTTCTCCTCGCCGGTCCTGCCCTCGCCCAATCGCCTTCGGGCAACGTCGGACAGCCCGAGCGAGCCGTCCCGCAGGCAGGCGGAACCACCCGCGGGCCCATCGACAACCCCTCGACCCGCGACATGGCGCCGGTCCCGGGCGCAACGACCGCTCCGGTCGGTGAGCGCGGCATGAGCCCCGGCGCCGGCGCGATCGATTCGGCCAAGGGCGGCAATGCGAACGACACCAACCGCGGCGTCCCGAACACCGGAAGCACTTCGGGCGGCCCTGCCCGCTGATTGCGCAACCCTCGACGCCGGGTTTCCCCGGACCGTTCGACCTTGAGCCGGCCCCGAAACGGGCCGGCTTTTTCATGCCTCTGCAAGACTCTCCAGATCATCGTCGTCGCATGTGCGTTCACGCACAATCGAATTGCGCGCTAGCGACCTCTGGCGTGAGCTGGATCATCTCTTTCGGCCGGCGCTGGCTGTACGGACTGACCTGAACTGAGCCGTCCGAACCCCTTTTGCTGACCCATGGGAATGAACGCGTTCCCTTCCAGAGCCGCCGGCTGCGACAGATTGCCAGCAAAGGAACGGCCGGAACGCTTTGATCCGTCACGACTTCTTCCCCCACACCAGCCGGACGGAGACGGAGCGGGCCTTTCGCGCCCCGAAGCCATCTGCCTTGCTGGAGACCGTTTTCCTATCGACCGACCGTCCGAAAGACCGCCATGCGCACCTTCAGCCTTACCTTCGTCGCCGCCTCCCTGATCGCCTCCGCCGCCCTGGCCCAGTCGCCGTCCGGCAATGTCGGCCAGCCCGAGCGGGCGGTTCCGCAGGCCGGCAACACCACTCGCGGCCCGATCGACAATCCGTCGGCCTACGGCGCCTACCGCAATGCCGACGGCCGCACCGACATGGACGTCACCGGTTCGGTCGTCGAGGCGCCCTACACCACCAACCGCGAGGCGATCTTCGAGGATTCCGCGAAGGGTGGTAACGCCGAGCAGCCGAACCGCACCGTTCCGAATCTCGGCACCACCTCGGGTGGCCCGAACTTCTAAGCAGCAGCGCCGTCCGGCATGAGAGGGTGGAACCGAGAGGTTCCGCCCTTTTTCATGGGTTCGAGCCCCCGTGCGGCGAGCCTTCCTCTGGTCTTCCGTGCGGCACCGCTTCAAAATCATCCCATGTACGATGGCGACCGCGTCGAGATCACGCCCGAGATCCTGCTGAAGGCGTATGCGGCGGGCATCTTCCCCATGGCGGAAGATGCCGACGATCCGGCCATCTACTGGGTCGAGCCCCGGGCCCGCGGCGTCCTGCCCCTCGATGCCTTCCACGTCGGCAAGCGTCTCGCTCGCACCGTACGCTCGGACGTCTTCGAGGTTCGAACCGATCAGGATTTCGGGGCGGTCATCGCCGGGTGTGCGGCGCCGCGGGGTGACGCGGAGCGGACTTGGATCAACGGCCGGATTCGCGAACTCTACGGCGCCCTGTTCGACGCCGGGCACGCTCACACCGTTGAGGTTTTCCTCGACGGTCAGCGGGTCGGCGGTCTCTATGGGGTTTCCCTCGGAGCGGCGTTCTTCGGCGAGAGCATGTTCCACACCGTCCGCGACGCCTCGAAGGTCGCCCTGGTGCATCTGGTGGCCCGTCTGCGCGCGGGCGGCTACCGCCTGGCCGACACGCAATTCGTGACCGACCACCTCACGCAGTTCGGCGCCGAGGAACTCCCGCGCCACATCTACAAGCGACGCTTGGCCGAGGCGATCAACCTTCCGGCCGATTGGACCATCTGGCCCGGGGACGGTTCGGTACGCGGGCACCAGATCCTGGACGCCTTGGCCCGGGACTGAAACGCGTCGACCGCATCCTACCGGAAGAGGGCGTCGAAGAGCGTTTGGGGCTGCTGCGGCGGCGGCGCCGGGGCAGGCCCCTCGTTCGACGGGAAGAACTTACGCGACGGCTTCTGCCTGGGCTGGACCGGCACCCCGCGCGGCGCTTCCACATCCACCTGCCCGTTCGGATTCACCTGCTGGGCGGTCCGGGTGGCGTCCTGGCCAGTCTTCGGACGCCGTGTCTTTTCCGGCTTCGACGCCATGGCAGGAACGTCCTCCTGCTCGCGCGCCTCGGCGATCACGTCGGCGCCGCCCTTACAATCGACGAGCCAGACATCGTAGATCGGATGCTCGATGGCGTGCAGGCCGGGGCTCGACGCGAACATCCAGCCGGTGAAGATGCGGCGGTACTTGTTGTCGAGCGTGACCTCGTCGACCTCGAGGAAGCCCGTGGTCTTCGGGCTCTCGGTCGGAGGCCGGCTGTAGCAGACCCGCGGTGTCAGCTGCAGCGCGCCGAACTGAACCGTCTCGTCAACCGCCACCTCGAAGGAGACGATCCGCCCGGTGATCTTGTCGAGGCCCGAGAACACCGCGGTGGGGTTCTTGATCTTGTCGGCGGCGGCCGGAAGGCTGCAGAGGCCGATCGCGACCGACGCGAGGAGGAGACGCTTGACCACGGAGCGAGACGATCCTGCTGTGCTGCGGCTCACGGGCGACCCTCCTCGCAGGCGCCCCGGGCGGGCGCGACGACGCGAGGTCTTCTTAAGCGCGCGAAGATTGGTGGAAAAAGGGCCGGCGCCCGATCGGGCGCCCTGCCCTCAGTTGCCCGGGCTCCAGGGCACGTAGTCGCCGGTGGCGGCGGGGCGCTGGCCGACATTCAGCTGCGAGCCGCGCGGGCGGTAGGCGCCGCTGGTGCCGGTCAGGTTCTCCACATAGGGCTTCTGCCAGGCGCGCGGCGTGTAGTCCTGTTCGCTCGGGGGCACGTCGCCGTTGTGGCAGAGCCAGGCACGCCAGCCCGGGGGCACCTTCGAGGCGTCGGCATACCCGTTGTAGACCACCCAGCGCCGCTCCGTGCCGACGGAACGGTCGATCAGCGCGCCCTGCGCCCGGTAGTAGACGTTGCCGAGATCGTCGGTGCCGACGCGTTGCCCCTTGCGCGCCGTGTAGAGCGCGAGCGACATCGTCTGCCCGTTCCACCAGGTGAAGATCCGCAGGAGCGTGTCCTTGAGAGCCATCGCGTTCGCCTGAATGGGGCGCCCGTGCCCCGTCATCGTGTTCCGGCGCGGACTATGGTGAGGCGCATCCGCGAAGTCCAGTCGCGAGGCGGCACCTGCGAAGCGCGGGATTGGTGCCCCATGCGGCGGAAATCCCACACCCGGCGCCGTTAACCATCCGGGCACCCCATCCGAGCACGGAACCGCCTGTGGGCGGAAAATTTTTCGCGGCTGAATCCGCCAAGCCGAAAGGGCACTTACGGATCCGCCCGCGATATCCACAGCTTTAAGACGTGACCCACTACATCTAGCCAGGAACAGGCAGCCGGCACACTAGTTATTGACGTGAGGCCCCCGGCCGGCATACCTTCGGATCATCGCCGAGGCTGTCGCGTCACCGGCGGATCACCGAATTTTCGATATCGATTCTAGCGCTCCGCGGCGTCCGCGGTCGCTCGCCTTCATCATTCTTCGACACGGCGCCGCACTTCTTCAGGCGGCTCGGGAGACAGGTTCCATGCGGTTCGAGCGGCGCCATACTACGGCCGGACAATCCCCCTACGCGACGATCCCCTTTCGCAAGACCCTGAGCGAGATCCGCAACCCGGACGGCTCGACGGTCTTCCGCCTCGATGGGATCGAGGTGCCGGAAAGCTGGTCCCAGGTGGCCAGCGACGTCCTCGCACAGAAGTACTTCCGCAAGGCCGGGGTGCCGGCGGCGCTGAAGAAGGTCGAGGAGAACGACGTGCCGTCGTTCCTGTGGCGCTCGGAGGCGGATCTCGCGGCCCTGGCCGAGCTGCCGGAAGCGGAGCGCTACGTCTCGGAGATCTCCTCGACGCAGGTCTTCGACCGTCTGGCAGGCTGCTGGACCTACTGGGGCTGGAAGGGCGGCTACTTCACCTCTGAAGAGGATGCTTCGGCGTTCCTCGACGAGCTGCGCTTCATGCTGGCGCGCCAGATGGTGGCGCCGAACTCGCCGCAATGGTTCAACACCGGCCTGCACTGGGCCTACGGCATCGATGGCCCGGCGCAAGGCCACTACTACGTCGATTATCGCACCGGTGAGCTGACGAAGTCCGCCTCGTCCTACGAGCACCCGCAGCCGCATGCCTGCTTCATCCAGGGCGTGCAGGACGACCTCGTCAACGAGGGCGGCATCATGGACCTCTGGGTCCGCGAGGCGCGCCTGTTCAAGTACGGCTCGGGCACCGGCTCGAACTTCTCCATGCTGCGCGGCGAGAACGAGAAGCTCGGTGGCGGTGGCAAATCCTCCGGCCTGATGTCCTTCCTCAAAATCGGAGACCGGGCCGCCGGCGCGATCAAGTCGGGCGGCACCACGCGCCGCGCGGCCAAGATGGTCATCGTCGACATCGACCATCCGGATATCGAGCAATACATCGATTGGAAGGTGAAGGAGGAGCAGAAGGTCGCCGCCCTCGTCACCGGTTCCAAGATCGTCTCCAAGCACCTCACCGCCGTGATGAAGGCCTGCACCCAGTGCGAGGCCGAGGGCGATGCCTGCTTCGACCCCGAGCGCAATCCCGTCCTCAAGAAGGCCGTGAAGGCGGCGCGCAAGGATGCGGTGCCGGATTCCTACACCAAGCGGGTGATCCAGTTCGCCCGCCAGGGCTTCACCAAGATCGACTTCCCCGTCTACGACACCGACTGGGATTCCGAGGCCTACCTCACCGTCGCCGGCCAGAACTCCAACAACTCGGTCTCCCTGACCGACGACTTCCTGCGCGCGGTCGAGTCGGATGCCGACTGGAACCTGACGGCCCGCACCACCGGCAAGACCACGAAGACGCTGAAGGCGCGCGACCTGTGGGAGAAGATCGGTGAGGCCGCCTGGGCCTCGGCCGATCCGGGCCTGCACTTCAATACGACGATGAACGACTGGCACACCTGCCCGGCCGGCGGCCGGATCCGGGCGTCGAACCCGTGCTCCGAGTACATGTTCCTCGACGACACCGCCTGCAACCTGGCCTCGGCCAACCTGCTGACGATGTATGACCGCGCCACGAACCACTTCGACGTCGCCGCCTTCGAGCACCTGAACCGCCTCTGGACGGTGGTGCTCGAGATCTCGGTGATGATGGCGCAGTTCCCCTCGAAGGAAATCGCCGAGCTCTCCTACCGCTACCGCACCCTCGGCCTCGGCTATGCCAATATCGGCGGCCTCCTGATGAGCATGGGCCTGCCCTACGACTCCGAGAAGGGTCGTGCGCTGGCCGGCGCCCTGACGGCGATCATGACCGGCGTGGCCTACGCCACCTCCGCCGAGATGGCCGGCGAACTCGGGGCGTTCCCGGCCTACGAGGAGAACGCGGACGCCATGCTCAAGGTGATCCGGAACCACCGCCGGGCCGCCTACGGCGAGGCAGAGGGCTACGAGTTCCTCTCGATCGCCCCCGTGCCCCTCGACCTCGCCAACGTGCCACAGACCGACATCGTCGAGCGGGCGAAGCATGCCTGGGACCGCGCCCTGGCGCTGGGCGAGGAGCACGGCTACCGCAACGCCCAGGCCACCGTCATCGCGCCCACCGGCACGATCGGCCTGGTGATGGATTGCGACACCACCGGCATCGAGCCCGACTTCGCCCTGGTGAAGTTCAAGAAGCTCGCCGGCGGCGGCTACTTCAAGATCATCAACCGCGCGGTGCCGGACGCCCTGCGCACCCTCGGCTACCGCGAATCCGAGATCGCCGAGATCGAGGCCTACGCGGTTGGCCATGGCTCCATGGGACAAGCTCCGGCGATCAATCCCGGGTCGCTCCGCGCCAAGGGCTTCACCGACGACAAGCTCGCAGCGGTCGAGGCGGGCCTGAAATCGGCCTTCGACATCAAGTTCGTCTTCAACCGCTGGACCCTGGGCGACGACTTCCTGAAGGATGTCCTCAAGGTCCCGGCCGAGAAGCTCGCGGATCCGACCTTCGAGATCCTGCCCTTCCTTGGGTACTCCAAGAAGGACATCGAGGCGGCGAACACCCACATCTGCGGTGCGATGACCCTTGAGGTAGCCCCATTCCTCAAGACGGAGCACTACGCGGTGTTCGACTGCGCCAACCCGTGCGGACGCATCGGCAAGCGCTACCTCTCGGTGGAGAGCCACATCCGGATGATGGCGGCGGCGCAGCCCTTCATCTCGGGCGCCATCTCCAAGACGATCAACATGCCCAACGACGCGACGGTCGAGGACTGCAAGAACGCCTACAAGCTGTCCTGGACCCTGGCCCTCAAGGCCAATGCGCTCTACCGCGATGGCTCGAAGCTCTCGCAGCCCCTGAACTCGGCCCTGATCGCCGACGAAGACGACGAGGCCGAGGATCTGGTGGAGGCGCTGATCGCGGCTCCGGCCGCCGCCAAGGCCGCGCAGGTCGCGGAGAAGATCGTCGAGCGGGTGATCGAGCGCGTCGAGCGCATCCGCTCCCGCGAGAAGATGCCCCATCGCCGCAAGGGCTACACCCAGAAGGCGGTCGTAGGCGGGCACAAGGTCTATCTGCGGACTGGTGAGTACGACGACGGTCGCCTCGGCGAGATCTTCATCGACATGCACAAGGAGGGGGCCACCTTCCGCAGCCTGATGAACAACTTCGCCATCGCGATCTCGCTCGGGCTCCAGTACGGCGTGCCGCTGGAAGAGTACGTCGAGGCCTTCACCTTCACCCGCTTCGAACCCGCGGGCTTCGTGCAGGGCAACGACGCGATCAAGAACGCGACCTCGCTCCTCGACTACGTGTTCCGCGAGCTGGCCGTGTCCTATCTCGGCCGCGCCGACCTCGCCCATGTCAGCCCGTCCGAGATCGGCGGCACGGTGATCGGCGGCGGTGAGACGGAGACCACCCGCGAGCCCGGAAAGACCGAGACCACGGCGGCCAGTGTCGTCTCCCGTGGCCTCCTGCGCGGCTCGGCCGACCGCCTGACCCTGATCCAGGGCGGACCGGCCGGTGGTACCGTCGGAATCGGCGCGGCCAGCTCCGGCCAGACCGCCCCGGCGGGCGGCGTGGTCCATGCCCTGCGCGGTGCCACGGCGCTGAAGGCCGAGCCGGTCCAGGCCGGCCAGGCCGAAGCCCTGGTCGATGCCCTCCCCTTCGCCAAGCCCGATCCGATCAAGCCGGAGCGTACGGTCTCCGATCGCCGCGCCGAAGCGAAGATGAAGGGCTACGTCGGTGAGGCCTGTCCGGAATGCGCGAACTTTACGCTGGTCCGGAATGGCACCTGCCTGAAGTGCGACACCTGCGGAAGCACAACGGGGTGCTCATAGTTATTCGGTAGTGCGTTAGGCCGAGATCCAAAGTTTCGCCTTCAGACGCCAAGGTTTGGCATCGAACCAACCTAGAGTGATTAGGACATTTGGGCAGCCGTGTACCGGCTGCCCAAATCACCAACGGAACAAAACAGGCACGGGTTTTTCACCCCGTCGGGGACGGCTACGTAACCCTTGCGGACTTCACGGCGATCAGCAAATTCAGACGTAACACGCCCCAAGAGGCGATGGGATCGCGTTGGCCCTGCCCATTCATGTCCTGAGACCTATCAGTCTTTCGGCCAAACTCGCCGACGCGAAGTCGCCGCGATTGAGGATCTGGCTCGCGCCGCGAAGCTTGCTTCGATCCTCTGCCGAGAATTCTCGGCCCGTCAGGACAATCACCGGGATGTCCGAGCAGCCGGGCACGGCCCGAACGCCCTCCAAGAAGCCAAAGCCATCCATGATCGGCATGTTCAGATCCACGATCACGACATCCGGCTTGGTCTCGCTTGCCTGCCGCAGGCCTTCCCTGCCGTTCATGGCCTCCACGACCGTCCAGCCGTCCTCCTCCAGGGTGGAACGCATCGCCATGCGGGTAACGGCCTCGTCCTCGACCAGAAGCACGGTGCCGCGCCGGTCCGGCTCCGCCAGCCTGAACTGGTTCACGATCTTGCCGAACCGAGTCCAGTCGACGGGCTTCAGCATGTAATCCGAGGCACCAAGCGAGGCCGCGAGGTTGCGCTGATCGATGGAGGTCACCATCACGACCGGGATGGGCGCCAGCATCTCATCCGCCTTGATCTGGCTCAGCACCGACCAGCCGTCCACGCCCGGCATCATCACGTCCAACAGAATGGCCCGTGGCCGCAGCTTCCGGGCGAGATCGAGCCCGCTCCTGCCGCTCGTGGCGGTCTGGACTCGGAAGCCCTCACGATGAAGAAACCTCGTGGTGAGCGCGAGTTGGTCCGTATCGTCGTCGATCACGAGGATGACGTCGCCTCCCACCGCATCGTCGGCGATCACATCCGGATCGGGAGAGGCTTTCTCGTCGCTTGGAGAAAGGAAGGTTGCCGGGACGGTGAACGTAAAGGTGCTGCCCTGGCCAGGAATGCTGGACACCGTAATGGTCCCCGCGAGCATGTCGGCGAAGGCACGCGTGAGCGAGAGGCCAAGCCCGGTGCCCCCGAAGTTCCGGGTCGTGGAGGCATCAGCCTGCTCGAAACGCCGGAACAGGCGCGACACCTGCTCGGCCGTCATGCCTATGCCCGTGTCGGAGACGGCGAACGAAAGCCGATCGGTACCCGAGCCGTCCGTGATGCGCGAAGCGGAAAGCGTGATCACCCCAGTTTCGGTGAACTTCGCTGCGTTGCTCAGGAAGTTGAAGAGCACTTGCCGCGTCTTGGTGAGGTCGGAATGCATCCGGCCCAGCTCAGGTGGGAGCCGCATTTCCAGGGTATTGCCCTTCTTGCCGACCAGGGTCGCAACCGAACTCGCGACATCGCGCAGCATGTCCTCCACTGCGAAGTCCTCGACGTAGACCTCCATCTTGCCGCTCTCGACCTTGGAAAGGTCCAGCACGTCGTTGATGAGCCCGAGCAGGTGACGGGCATTGCGCTCGACCTTGCCGATGTCGGCGACCAAGTCCGACGCCGCACAACCGTCCGAAATCTCCTCCCCCATCATCTCGCTATAGCCAATGATGGCGGAGAGCGGCGTGCGGAGTTCATGGCTCATGTTGGCCAGGAAATCGCTCTTCGCCGCGTTGGCTAGCTCCGCCGCTTCCTTGGCGGCCTCCGCGACGGCGTTCGCGCTGGTCAACGCCGTCTCTCTGTCGACGAGGATGTGGTTCGCGGCGTTAAGCCGTTCCAGCGTGGCTTCGTTCTGCGCCACGGATCGACGTAAGGCGTGGCAGATCCACACCATGGTCGCGCCGACCAGAACGTACTGACACAGCAGGGCAGCATCGACGCCATCGAGGGACCCGTCCCGCGTGTAGAACCACGCGGCAATCAGGGTGGACAACGACAGTGCCAGCGTTCCTGCACCCGAGCCAAAGGCTAGGCTTACAACGAGCAGGACTGGGATGTACAAGAGGAACGGTGCGACATAGGCCGGAGCTAGGAACCGAACGAACGTCATGATGCCGATCAGCAGCAGCGTGACGCCGTAGTCGATGACGGGCGAAGGACGTCGGAGGGCGACCGTCCCGATCAGTTTGTGCAATCTACTCATAGGATGTGAGTGTCACGACCGAGATGCTTTGGGAAGCGAAGGGTTACCCCACTGCCCGGTTAAAATACGACATTGATCTTTTCGGTAGTTGTGTCTGGTGTTCGATTGTTTCCCTGACGCTCGTGACTGCAGAAGCCAAGGCCCGACAAGGCGGATTTCTGCCAGTACGGTTTTGAGTTCAAGACTCGAAGTCGTGGTATTCGCTGCACAAGCGGCGCTCGGCCGCCTCTCGCCTTCAACGGACTTTCAGGTTCGAGTTCCCGAAGATCTCCTGTCGTGAGATCAGACCAGACCTGGGAAGGGTCCAACGGTCACCGCAGTTTCGGGCCGTGCTCTGCAATTGCCGAGCCCGGCTCCGCCAAACTACTCGGCGATGCATGGAAGGGAGACGGCCTTCACGCGCCGAGGTCCGGTCGAGGATCTGGTCGACGCCGAATTCCGCATGAAGGCACCGGCACCGGTTGCGCTCAGGCCGGGCGCAACGGCCAGACCAGCGCAATCATAGGGATCCCGACCGCCACGACAATGAGCGAAAGCGGCAGTCCAAGCCGGGCATAATCGCCGAAGCGATACCCTCCCGGACCCATGACCAAGGTGTTGCACTGGTGGCCGATGGGCGTGAGGAAGTCGCATGCGGCCCCCAGTGCCACGGCCATAAGGAACGGGTCCGGCGCCAAGCCGAGCTTCGTCGCGAGCTTGGCGGCGATGGGACCCATGACCAGCACCGTCGCAGCGTTGTTGAGGAACGGCGTCACAGCCATGGCCAGCACCAGGATGGTGCCCATCGCCGCGATGGGCGGCAGGTCCTGCACCAACGTCGTCAGATGCGCCGCAATGAGGTCCGCGCCACCTGTGCTGGTTACGGTCTCCGAGATGGGGATGAGGGCACCGAGCAGCACGAGCACGGGCCACTCGACGGCTTGGTAGGCCTCGTGCGGTGTCATGCTGCGAAGGAGAAGCACGGCGACGACGGCCCCGAAGAAGGCCACAGCCACGGGCACCACGTGCAGGGCCACCAGGCCCATGGCAACGGCCAGGATCGCGGCCGGGATCCAGCTCCGGTCGTTCCGGCCGAGCGCGATCTCACGCGCGGCAAGGGGGAGCACGCCGAGCGCGCCCAAACTTGGACCGAGAGCGGCCGTGCGCCCGCGCATCACCACGACATCCCCTGCACGGAACCGCACGGCCGAGAGGCGTTGTTCGATGCGGCGACCGCGTCGACTGACGGCGAGGATGAGGACGCCCTGGCGTTGCTCCAGATCGAGCTGGGCTGCGGTGTGCCCGACGAGCCCGGACTCGGCGGTAACCACCCCCTCCATGACTACGGCTTCGGCCTCCGGCAGCGCCCCGGCCAGCACAAGGTCCGCGCGCGCCACGAAGCGCTCAAGGGCGTCCGGCTCTCCGCTCAGGAGCAACACGTCATCGGCTTGAAGCCGGAAGTCCGGGCTGGCGGGATACCGACGGAAGCGCTCGCGCAGGACGGTCGCGATCCGGACATCGCCATCGGCCAGGGCCTCGAGCTGCCCTAGGGTGCCGCCTATCCCCGGATGGCCGGCCGGCAGGCTTGCCTCGGTGGTGTAGCGTTCGAGGTTGAACGCCGCGTCCATGGCGCGTGCCCCGCTGTCGCGGCGTGGCAGCAGCCGCCAGCCCAGGCACAGGAAGAGGAAGCCGACACCCGCCACGCACAGCCCGACCGGCGCGTAGTCGAACATGCCGAAAGGCTGCCCGGTCATATCGGCCCGGACCTTGGAGACGATGACGTTGGGCGATGTGCCCACCAGGGTGACGATGCCGCCGATCAGGGACGCGAATGCCATCGGCATCAGGAGGGTGGAAGGCGATGTGCCGGTGCGGCGGGCGAGTTGCAGGGCGATGGGCATGAAGATCGCCAGCGCGCCGACGTTCTTCGTGACCATGGAGAGGAGCAGGACCCCGCCCGCGAGGGCGGTGACCTGCCGTTGTGCGCTCGTCAGATGCGGCAGGATGGGACGCATCAGCGTCTCGACCGCACCGGAGCGCGCAATCGCCGTCGACAGGACGAGCGCGCCCCCGACGATGATGACGATGTCGTCGGAGAAGCCCGAGAACGCCTTCTCGGCCGGCACCAGGCCGAGCGCGATCCCAGCGGCCAGGGCAGTGAGCGCAATGAGATCGTAGGGCAGCCGGTCCCAGATGAAGGCGGCCACGGTGATGCCGATCAGGCCGAAGGCGAGCACTTGATCGAGGGTCATCGCGTGAGCACCTGGGAAGACCGCAGTGGCGGGAGGCATGGAATGGAGACGGGCATGCGGCGATCCGATGGGTGGTACGGCCCCCAACCCGCCGGAGGCTCGGGCGTTCACTCGGCGAGGCATCCGCGATGAACCTTCGCATCAACACGCCTTACGCATCTCCCGATGCACAGGAGGAACTCGAGCCCCAGTCGCCTGACAGGGGCGTGGACCGCCGCCAGCGCGAAGTCGCGCCGGCGCAGCGGCAGATCGCCGAGGTGATCGGTCAGAAGGTGCTGCACGGCTGGCTTCAGAACCGGCACCAGACCGCCATTCCCCTGAACATCAACCTCGGCCGCCTTCAGCAATCGGAGGCGGAGGCCGTCGTGCGCTTCGCCGCCGTTGCAGCCCTCGCCGGCGGCGAGGCATCGGTGCACGGCGCGGTCAGGTCCTGGCTTGCCGGGGCCGGGACCGCACCCGACCTGCTCGCCACCTACGACGCGGCGCTGCAATCACCGCCCGCCCTGGACAAGGCACTGGCCACTATCGCGAATGCGGACCTCGCGCTCGTCGCCTTCGTGCTGGCGCTGGTCGCCGCTCGTGACGCCGGTCCGGCGGCGCGGGCCTTCGCCGATTACGTCGCAGCACACCGGTCCATACCAACCGCGACCGTGCGCGCAGCCTTGCGCCGCCACCGTTCCTGATCAGGGTCCCTCGGCCCCCTCGGTCAGCGCCTGAAGCACCGATTGAAGCGCGGCGTCCTCCACGAGGAGGTGGCGGGAGATGTCGGCCAGCGTCAGCCATCCGACCACCGCGCCCGCGCCGTCCACGACCGGAAGGCGCCGGACGTAGTTGGCGATCATCAGATCCATGGCGACGCGAAGCGTGTCTTCGGGGCCGCAGGTCAGGACGGGCCGAGACGCAACCTCCTTCACGGAAACCGTCGACGGGTCCCGGCCCCGTGCCACCACGCGGTAGAGCAGGTCGCGGTCGGTCACGATGCCATCGAGCCGCTCGGCGGTGCCCACCGGCAGGGCCCCGACTTCGATCTCACCCATCAGAATGGCCGCGTCCTGCGCGCTCGCATGCGCTTCGATGAACTCCACGTCCCGTGACATCACGTCGACGACGCGCAGGTGTTCGGCGGACAGCTTCGTCATCGGACCTCGGATCGTACACGGGAAGACGGGGCGGCCTCGTGGGACCAAACGCCGTGCCCCGCCAGCTGGAGCACGTCCGCGATGCCCCCAAGGCCATCTTGAGGGGACCGACCTGTCGTCGGTCGGCCGGGGACATCGACGTACGATGTCCATACGAGTGCCCGTCCTGGCCGTCCATGCGGATGACCAGGCTGCCGATGATCTCGTACGTCTTCGTCGCGATCCGTATGCCTCACCGCCGCCGCCAGCGAGATCTTCTCGGCGACCTCCAGATCCGAGCCATACCGGATCGAAATCGACCGCTCCTCCCCGCGGTAAGCGACACCGTTTGCGACCGTCAGCTTCGCGAGCCCCTACCTGGTCTTGCAGGCTGGCCCGGTATCGGTCGCGTCGATGTCAGCGCCCACCGGTGATGGCGCGCATCGGCGCGCCAGCGAGATCGGCGCCGGAGCCCGCGGTGTCGCGCAGGCCGGAACCGACGTTCGACAGGTGCTCACCGTAAGTCTCGCGCGTCTGCGGGTCGATGAGCGCCACCGGCGCGGCCACGGCCAAAGCTGCTCCCGTCGCCACCGTCGAGGCCGCGCCAGCAGCGGTGCGCACGAGATGGTCGCCGATGCCCACTTGTCCGTCGGAGATCGGCTGGCCATCGGCGAGGCGCTTGCCGAGAAGGGCGACCACGTCACCGCTGGCGAACTTGCCGTGGTTCAGGGCGTCCACGGACTTCACGGTGGTCAGGTTCAGGACGCCGATGTTCTCCCGCTCCAACTCTGAGCGGTAGGGCTCGACGTTCGGATCGATGGCCCCCAGCCGCACGCTGTCGCCCCAGACGAGACGGGAGACGGCCAGTGCTTGGTCGTCGTTCGAGACCATCAGGGTCAGCCGCGGCCGGTCCTTGCCCATGTCGTGGAAGGCCGCCCGGGCGAGATCCATGTCGACGTCGGGCGCGGCCAGGATGACGTTGCGGATCTTCGGGGCAACGCGCCGGTCGCGGATGGCCATCTGGCGCAGGCTCTCCAGCGTGAGCCAGTTGCCCATCGAGTGTGCCAGGACGGTGACCTCGCCGACGTTCGAATCCTGAGCGAGGTCTCGCAGCAGTGTTTCCAGGCCATTGCGCGAGAAGTTGGTGCTCTCGCGGTCGTAGCCGTAGGCGAGTACAGAGCCGCGGGACGGCCACGTGAACAGCACCGGGGCGACCTCGGCGCCGGAATCGTGCACGATTTGCGCGAAGCGGAAGACGGCGTCCTCGAACTTGTTGTTGAACCCGTGCACGAACACGAGGACATGGCGTTTGGCCCCGCGTCGGACGGCGCGGCCGGTCCAGGCGGCGACCTTCGAGCGGTCGACGGGCTCGGCCCGAAGCGCGACGAAATCCGTGGCCGGGTTACCCGGCAGGGATTTGGGCCACTGCACCGAACCCGGCTGGCGGGTAGCGTCCGGGGGTATCGAGATGGCGAGGTCGGTGTAGGTCACGGCGTCGCCGCGCTCGCCCGAGAACAGGACGCCTCGGTCGGTCGCCGACTTGCGGGTCGTGGCGACGAGCATGTCCACCCGGGACGTACCCGGAATCTGATCGATCTGGGCGATGGGCAACAGCACCCCGCTCGGGCGCCCCGAACAGGCGGGAAGCGCCAGGATCAGCAAGGCGGCCAGCATGCCGCGAGAGCTTCGCATCTTCTGCACCGACACCCGCACCAATCGTCCGATATCCTCGTAATGGCCGTGACGGGCAACGGTTTACGAACCGTCAAGGCTGAGACGGACTACGAGGCGATTGCGGCGCGAGGCAGGCTCATGCGAGCACCCGGCGGGAGCCCACAATGCCCGTTACCTTGCCGTGCGGGATGCGAGAGACGCACGGACGTCCTCGGTCGGCGACGCTTTTGATAGCGGAGACAACCGCGGACGGAACAAGACAGGACGACCGGCCTTGGATCTGCGATGCCGAGCCCGGTCGGCTCCGACGACTGACCGAGGTATGGGAGCGAGACCGCATTGGAAGTCATCCACGACGACCCGCCCATGCCGCAGGAGATCGCCCGCGGGTTCTACCCGGCGTTCGAGGACGGGTGGCGCAAGGCCGAGGTCGCGGGGCGCCTGGTCATGCTCGCCTTCGTGCTGGTCTGCGCCTTCGGCCTGCTTGGGCACGGGCCGTTCAGCGAGCGAAGCATCACCAACGCCGATGGATCGATCAGCATCCGATACGAGCCGGTGGTGCGCTTCGGCGCCCCCACCATCGTTCGCTTCGACACCCGCGTGCCCCCGGGCGGGGACAAGGTGGCAGTGACCATTGCCAAGGATCTGGTCGACCAGTTCGGCCTCGAGAGCATCACGCCCAGGCCCGCGACTTGGGAAGTCGTCGGCGGCGGCATCCGCCTCGTGTTCCCGGTGCAGGCGGGCGAAAGCCACGCCCTGATCCGCTTCACGGGTTCGCCGGCCTTCCGCGGCGGCGTCGATCTCACCGCCCGCCTCGATGCGGGCGAAACCTTGTCTTGGTCACAGTACGCGGTGCCTTAGCCATGAACACCGTCCTCAAGGCTGCGGCGGCCTACGTCATCGTTCTGTTCGTGATCCGGCTGATTGGGCGGCGCACCGCCAGCCAGCAAGCCCCCATCGACATGGTGGTGCTGTTTCTCTTCGGCGGCATGAGCGTCAGCGCCATCCTGGGCGACGACCACTCCTTTACAGGCGCGATGAGCGCCCTGTTCACCGTCGGACTGATGCACGTCGCCGTGTCGTGGCTGAAGCTGCGCTACGTCTGGTTCGAGCGCATCTGCGACGGCACACCCATCGTCGTTTACCGTGACGGCGACTGGGACGAGATCCACATGCGGCGCTTGCGCATGCAGCAGGCCGACGTGCGCACCGCCGCGCGCCAGCAGGGCCTCGACGACATGGATAAGGTCGCCGTCGCCATCGTTGAGCGCGACGGCAAAGTCTCGCTGATTGAAAAGGCGTGACCCCCTTGGAATCGGTCCCGGTTCACCGATTCGCGAGGCACGTCCCTGCGCCCTAGGGGGGCGGCAACCACTTGGCGTGGGCCGTGTTGTCGACGGCACCCAGCAGTCCGCAGCGCGTCACCCCGTGGCCTTGCGTCGGCGAGCGCATCCGCACCCGACCGCGAGCCGATGATGACTGATCCGACGACGTTTCCGCCCAAGGTCCGCGATAGACGCCGCCTCGACGCACTCCTGGACCACGACATCCTCGACACGCCACCCGAGAAGGGCTTTGACGACATCGTCACGCTGGCCCGGATGACCTGCGACGCCCCGGTCGCCCTAGTCAGTCTCGTTGCCGGAGACCGGCAATGGTTCAAGGCACGCTCCGGTTTCGCCCCCTGCGAGACGACGCTGGACAAGTCCATCTGCGCGCACGCCCTGGGCGCCCCGGACCTGCTGGTGATCCCGGACCTAACGCAGGATCCCCGTACCAGCAGCAACCCCCTCGTCACCGGCGAGCCGTACCTGCGTTTCTACGCGGGGGCCCCGCTCGCGGCGACCGGTGGCGAACACCTGGGTAGCTTGTGCGTGATCGACCTCGTCCCTCGACCGATGGGGCTCGACGACCGGCAAGCGGAGGCGCTGCGTGCGCTCGCCGGGCAGGTTATGTCTCAGTTAGAGCTCCGTCGCTCGGGGTTCGAGCGCGAACGCATCCTCGTGGGCCAGGCCGCGCTGATCACCCAGCAGGACGCGTTGATCGCCGCTCAGGCCGCAGTGACGCGCGCGGCCGGTGACAGGGACGCCATCCTCGACGCCCTCGTCGCGGGAGTCATGGAAACCGTCCCCCAGGCGGAGGGCGGCGTCATCGAACTGCGCGAGGGGGACGCACTGGTCTATCGCTCGGGCCGCGGGGCGCTCGCCGCCCATGTCGGTCGCCGCTTACCCCTCGACGGCAGCCTCTCCGGCCACTGCCTGACCACCGGCAAGCCGGTACTCTGCCCGGACGTACTCACCGACCCGCGGGTCGACCGGGACGCCATTTCCGCCCTGGGGATGCGATCGGCCATCTACGTGCCGATCGCCAGGGGCAGCGCGCACATCGGCGTGCTCAAGCTGCAGTCGAGCCAACCAGACGCGTTCTCGGGTCGGGACCTGCGCAATGCGACGCTGTTCGCCGGGATCATCCCGGCCGGGCTCGCCGAGGCCGGCGAGGCAGAAGCACGGCGCGGCATGCGCCTTGGCGAGGCAACGCTCCGGACCGTCATGGAGACGCTGCCCGTCGGCGTCATCATCGCCGAGGCACCGTCCGGTCGCATTGTCGGCCATAACGTCCGGACCACCGCCATCCTGGGCCATGAGGTGATGCCCGACGCGGTCCAAGGCGAGCCCGAGCGCTGGGTCGGCTTCCACGCGGACGGACACCCGGTCGAGGCGGACGAATGGCCCGTCCCCAAGGTCGCCCGCGACGGCGGGCAGCAGGACGCGTTGGAGGTCGAATACCAACGGGGTGACGGCACGCGCGCCTGGGTCGAGTTCCTGGCCGCCCCGTTGCTCGACGTCGACGATCGACGGATCGGAGCCGTCATCGTTGTCACGGACATCGACGGGCGCAAGCGGGGGGAGCTCCAATTGGCCGCTGCCAAGGTCGCCGCAGAGGAGGCCAATCGGGCCAAGAGCGAGTTCCTCGCGAACATGAGCCACGAACTCCGCACCCCGCTCTCGGCGGTCATCGGCTATTCCGAGATGCTGCAGGAAGACATGGAGGATGTCGGCCAAGCCGACCTCTTGCCCGACGTGAGGAAGATCGAGGCGAACGCGCGCCACCTGCTCGGACTGATCAACGACGTCCTGGACCTCTCGAAGATCGAGGCCGAGCGGATGGAAACCTACGTCGAGGCGTTCAGCGTCGATGCCGTCGTCCGCGACGTAGCCTCGACGGTCGAATCCCTCGTCGCCGCCAAGGACAATGTCCTGGCTCTGAATCTTGGCCCGGACCTCGGCGAGGCGCGCACAGACGCGACCAAGCTGCGCCAGTGCCTCATCAACCTGCTCAGCAACGCTGCCAAGTTCACGGAAGGCGGGCGGATCACCCTCGAGGCCGAACGGGGCGCCCGTGATGGCGTCGATTGGCTGACCTTCCAGGTGAGCGACACCGGCATCGGCATGAACTCGGAGCAGCAGGCGCGGCTGTTCGAGCGCTTCACCCAGGCCGATGCCTCGACGACCCGGAAGTTCGGCGGCACGGGGCTCGGCCTGTCCATTACCAGGGCGTTCGCTGCCATGCTCGGCGGTGACATCGCGGTGGCGAGCGAGGAGGGCCGCGGCACCACCTTCACCATGTCGGTCCCAGCGTGCATCGCCGGGACCAACGACGAAGCGGAGCCGAACGGGAGCGCGGGCTTTGCGATTTCGGACGAGGCGTCTCGGCAAGGCGTCGTCCTTGTCGTGGACGACGATCCGGCGACGCGCGAACTCCTCACCCGCTTCCTGGAGCGCGACGGCTTCGAGGTCGTGGCCGCCCTTGACGGGCGCGAAGGCCTCGACATGGCGCGGGCGATCCGCCCCCGCGTGATGCTTCTCGATGTCACGATGCCCCAGATGGACGGCTGGTCGGTTCTGCGTGCCCTCAGGGGTGACCCGGATCTCGGCGACACCCCCGTGATCATGGTCACCGTGCTGGACGAGCAGAACTTGGCCTTTTCCCTGGGTGCCACCGACTATCTGCAGAAGCCCATCGACTGGGACGAGCTTCACGCAGTGATGGAGCGCTTCCGCCCCCGGGAGCACGAGGGACCGTTGCTCGTGATTGACGACGATGCCGACACGCGTGTGCGGATGTCCACGCGGCTTGCCCGGGAAGGTTGGCGGGTCGCGACAGCCGAGAACGGCAAGGCCGGGCTTGCGGCGGTGGCGGCCGAGCGCCCCGGCTTGATCTTGCTGGACCTGATGATGCCGGAGATGGACGGGTTCGCGTTCCTCAGGACGCTCCGTGCCAAGCCAGAATGGGGTTCGATCCCCGTCGTCGTGTTGACGGCGAAAGACGTCGACGGCGAGGACCGACGACGGCTCGCGGGACGAGCCGACTGCCTCCTTCGAAAGGGCCAAGTCGGCATCGACGACCTACCCGACTTGCTGCGCCCGTTCGTCTCGCCGAAGCGGTAAGCTGCCGATCCCGAGGCACGTGTCCTGTGAAGCCGCTAGCCCTGGGCGTCCTAGTCTGATGGAAGAAAGTCTACCGGCGGGCTCATGCTGCGGGACGGGAAAGGGTCAGGTCGAGATGCGCGCGCTCCGTGTCCCGTCCCATCCGCCGATCCAGGCGAAAACTCGACGGTCCAGTCCAGCATGGCAGTGACGCCTCGACGAGGCGCAGAACCCCGTCACGCATCCCCGATGGCGCTGTCAGCCATGCGTTACGCCCCGAGTCGATCAGCGCGAAACGTGTGGCCCAAGCCCTGCCGCTGGCTTGCGGCCTCGCATGGCTCAGGACTGCACATTGGTACCCGTACCGACCCCTGAGGTCTCGAAGCCGTGGATCGTCGCCCATTTCACCGATTGCTCGATCAACCGTCGTCGCTCTGCCGTGGCTTCCCTTCGTCATCCACGGCCACGTAGGTGAAGAGGCCCTCGGTCACCTTCTCGGCGTCCCCTCCGGTACGATCGCGGACCCAGACTTCGACCTTCACGCCGAACGACGTCCCACTTTCGTCCTGAACGGTACAGTAGCAACTCACCTCGTCGCCCACCGCGATGGGACGGAGGAAGCGCATCGCGTCGATACTGACGGTTGCAACGCGTCCCTTCGCTCGCTGGGCGGCGAGGGTGCCGCCGGCCAGATCCATCTGGGATACCGTCCAGCCACCGAAGATCGCACCCGCCGCGTTCGTGTCGCGCGGCATGGCGATCGTGCGCAGATGCGGACCGTCCGAGAGCCTTGATGCCATGTCGCTCATGATGAATTTCGTGCTCCGCTTCCCTGGTCGCACCGACCGACCAAACGTATTTCGCTAGTCCGGTTTACCCGGGGTCATTCCGCGGCTTCCCTGCGTCCCTCGTCCACGTCGGCCTCCTCATCGGCGTCGACACCGTCCTCCAACTGCTCCTCATCGTCCGTCGCTTCCTGTGGGGTAATCCCGAACCCGGCGGCGACGTCGGGTGCGAAGCGAAGCAGATCGGGGTTCGGGGCGTTCAGCAGCACGTACTGCGAGGGATGGAACGAGAGCCGGATGTCGTAGGCCCGAGCCTTGGCGCCGAACGCCCGCAACTCGGCATCGCTCTCCGCTACCATGTTGTGGAACTGAGGCATGTCCGGGTGGGTCGCGTAGGGCGCGATGTCCGACGACATGCGGTACATGTCGAGGTTGTTGGATTTGAGGTAGTCCAGGACATGATCGAGCAGTTCGAGCGAGCACTTGAGGTGCGGGTCCTTCTGCCAGCGCCGGGTGTCCTGTGACTTCAGGTCGGGCCGCCCCATCACCTTGACGGGAAAACCCAGCCGAAGGGGACGATCATCGGCGGTCATGCCTGCACCTGTGCCTGGGGAAACCCGAGTTTCCGTATGAAGTCGTTCCAGTCGGCGTTGCGTAGTGCGCCGCCGGTCGCCTGGGCGTGACCGTTGCCGTAGCGCCCGTCGGCGTTCTCCGGGCGGTGCTCCGCGAGAAAGGCGATGAGGTCGCGCCCGCTGGCCGACCTAGCGGCGAAATGCACCCAGCCGGGGCGATAGCCCGCGTTGGCGGCGATGACGATCTTGTCCTTGAGACGCCCACGCCATTGCTGGGCGATCAGGGGGTGGATCTGGCATGGGGAGTCGAGCGCGATCAGCGCAACGTCGCCACCGATGGCGGGCGGGACGCGCTTCGCGACGTCCATGGCGGCGCGGACCTCCGCCTTGGCCGCGTGCAAGGCGAGCGCATCGGCATCGTCGCCCTTGGTGATGCGTTTGGGGCCGTCCGATGCCAGCAGAAGGCGTAACGCCGGCCCTGCATCGGCCGCCGCGGTCCGGCGGGGAGCGTTGACGAGCGACGTGGCATCGCGAAGGGCCGTCTTGCCCCAGCGAACCTGGGCCTCGGCGATCTCGGGGAAATCGAGGCCCTCGGCCATGTCGCCGATCAGGCCCACCGCCGCCAGCCACAGAAGGTCGGCCTGATCTCCCAGGGCACCGGCGGCCCACCAGGCCAGCAAGGCGGTGGTCGGCTCGGGGTCGAGGCCGTTGCCGCTGATCGTGATGGCGTCCCTCGGTTCGCCGGTTGGCACGTGGTGGTCGATGACGAGCGTCGGGCAACCCGACAACACGGGATCGGCTCGGGTGCCGAGGTCGGCGACGATCAGGCCGCCGGGCTCGTGCGCGCCGAGCCGGTGGGTCACCTCCGGGTCCCACGGCGACTCTCCCTTGCCCACAACCACGGACACCGCTTCCCTTCCCGCCTGCCGAAGGGCGCGGATCAGGATGGCGGCCGCGGTCAGACCGTCCGCATCGAAGTGACTGACGACCAGGACGGGTCGACCTCGCTTGAACGTGGCGAGCGCAGCCGTCATCGCGTCTCGCGCAGCCCCCCGTACCTCGCCGTCAGGTGACAGGCTTCCGACGATCTGCGCCTCGGCGATCTTGCCCATTCGACACCTTGGTTTGTGTTGGCCGAGCGAACGCCACCTCGAACTCGTGCAACGCTCGAACCCTCTCATCCGCCGACGAACCGAGGCGGAAACCTGTGGGCTTCCTTCAGAACAGGGCGGATGCGCGGGAATCGATCCCGACGACCGAACTCTCATGGGCTGCGTTGCGGACCTTGTGCGGCCCGAGCCAGGAAGGGGATCGAGACCACCTGTCCGGCCATCGGCAAACCGTTCAGCGCGTAGATCGTCCGGCACCAGGTTCGCAGGACGCTGCCCGATGAGACGCAGCCAGAGCCATTGAGGTGATAACCGCCGGGAGTGGGCGGACATGACCCCGATGGCCTTCATTCGGTCTGGAGAAGCGATCCTTTTTGGAAGCCGAGGGTCCGATCTTGCAAGGGGGCATCGAAGCGGTCCGATACCCCCTTGATAACCTCCAAGCCTAGGCGGCCCTGGCTGTGACCTTCTGGAACGTGCCGGTCGCGATCTGCTCTTCGAGCTGCGCCTTGAAATCCGCGATACCGAGCACCTGGACGGGATTGCCCGCGTCGTCGAGGAACTCGTAGAGCGCATCCTCGATGTTGCGGTTACTGAAGAACACGATGGCGTCCTCGTCGCCACCCCCCTCCATGTGCGGGTCACCGTTCGCCACACCCGAGACGTAGCTGCCCGTCGGGCGCGTCTCCTTGTGGGTGCCGTCCTCGCGGTAGAACCTGAGCTCGCCCTGCATCACGAGCGTCACGTAGGGGCTCTTGTGCCGGTGCAGCATCACCTTCTGGTTCGCTGCGAATTTGAACACGACGTCGACGATGCGATTCTGCTCGTCGACTTTGTAGACGAAGAAGGCGATGTGCGGCAGCCAGTCCAAGGTCCGCCAAGTGATGTTCGTCTGGTCGAACGTATGTTCGGACATCTCGTTTCCTTCCGTTCCCCCATCCCGCGACATCTGGCGGAAGCGCTGTTCTCAGCTGCTGTGGACGGTTCGACGTCAAGGCAACGTTCTTTACGGTGAATCGATACGGGGCTTTTTCGCCGATCCGCGATGTGGCTGTCGTCACCGCGCGATGATGACCGCCCGGCGCATCGGCGACTGGTCAGCCTCTTCCGCTGCGCCGTGGGACTGCCATGACCTCGATGAAGTTGCGGATCTCCGTCTGCCGCTTATCGTCGTCCGTGACCTGGTCGTCGAGACCGAGGCGCCACGCAAGGTCCCGTCGAGTCGGCTCGCGGTGCAAGGCCTCGACGAGGTCGGCCTGATCCTCGACCTCGCGACGGGACAACGCCAAGCCAGCCTCCACCAGGTCGTCCGCCTGCCGACGCAGCGCCCCAGTCACCTCGTCGAGGCCGATCTCCGGATGGTATTGCACGCCCCAGAACGTTCCGCTTTCGTGCCGTATCTCCGCAGCTTGGACGACAGTGGATCGGTTCACCGCGATCAGGGTCGCTCCGTCTGGCAGGGTCTCCACCTCGTCGGTGTGGATGCTCGGGGCGTCGAACGCAGCGGGCCGCCCTCTCAAGAGGGGATGGGATCGACCCCTTTCTGTCGCGACGATGCGCCTGGCGAAGCCGGCCTCGGGACCATTGCGGTTCTGTCGGACCGTGCCGCCCGCCGCGACCGTCGCGAGTTGCAGGCCGGCGCACGAACCGAATGACGGCGTGCCGGAGGCGAACAGGGCGCCCATGAAGGCAAGCGAGCGCCGGACCTCTGGGGTCTCCTCGTACAGGGACAACGGCGATCCGCTCAGGAATACAGCGTCGTAGTCGGCCAGAGACGTGCGCATCGGCAGCGCGCCGTCCGCGTCGGCAGGCTTGACCCTATCGCAGGTCGACCCCGGCGCCAGACGTTCGAGGATATTTAGGTAGGTCTCGCCAGACGACCGCCCGACACTCTCACGGCGCTTCTCACGGGCATCCGGGGGCTCGCTCTCCGCGACCAAGAAGCGAAGACCGGATGACGATGGTTGCAAGGTTTCGATGTCCTCTGCGATGATCCACGAGGAGCGAACCGGAGCAGTCGGGCGGAGTTCCCGAGCGGGCGGTCCTGACGCAGGTCCGGGTAGCCACCGCACTGCTTGGCATCTCATCCCGGTTCGGGGCGGGACGACCTGCGTCGAAGCGTGTTCGTGCCGCCCTCGATCGTCGGGCGGATGCGCGCCGCAAGGTTGTCCATCGCGAACGGCTTGGTCAGCATCGCTATCCCGGGCGGAAGCGGGCCGTTACCCAGGATCGCATTCTCCGCGTCGCCGGTGATCGACGACACCTTGAGACCCGTCGTTCTGTCGCCGACCGCGATGACCGTGTGCCGAAATTTTCCAAGATGTCGGTGATGAGCCTGCGGACCGTCGGCTCATCGTCCACCACGGGCACGGTCTTGCCTGACCTGGTGCCGTGTCGTTTGCTAAGTGCCCGATGTCGGCGGCCGCAGAAGCGGAGAGCCTTGGCACGTCATACGCTCTCGACGACCATCTCGAAGCGCAGACCGTCGGCATCGATGGTGCGTTCGAATCGGCCTCCGAGACTGCGCTCGATGGTCTGCTTGAGGAGACGCGAGCCGAACCCCGTCCCCTCGGCCTTCGTAGCGCTGGACGGAGCGGCCCCTTCCTCCCATGTCAGCCTGGCCACGCCGTCCTCCATTCGTCCCCGCAGCGTGAGCGTGCCCCCACCTGACAGGGCGCCGTACTTCGCCGAGTTGGTCGCGAGCTCGTGGAAGATCATCGCGTAGTCGTTGACCTTGCCTGGAGGGGCGACCACCGCGTCCGCGATGTCGACGTCGATGTTGGCGCCGTTGCGGTAGGGCGCCAGGATGCGCTCGGCGAGCGTGCCCATCGGGACGTTTCCGTGATCGCCGTGCTGCGAGCGCGTCGCGAGCGCAGTCGCCTCGTGCAGCACCCCGAAGCGTCGCGACAGATCCTCGGCGAAGAGCGGCATGGACTTGGCGTCCCGCGCGACGATGGAGGTGAGCGCCCGGGCTACCGCGAACATGTTCGACACCCGGTGGGCGAGCTCGGCTGTGAGGAGCCGCTCGGCCTCTTCGGCCCGCTTGGTGTACGTGACGTCGAGGAAGATGGCCTGGATCCACGCGCCGACGCGGCTGGCCTCCCCGCCGACGCCGCGCGCGGAGATCCAGCGGGCCCCTGCACCGTCGCCGATGCGGAAGTCGAAGCTGTAGGCCTGCGGCTCCCGCTCGCTGGCCCACCAGTTCTCCACCATCTCTGCCCGATCCTCTACGTTCACCCGGGCGAACAACTCATCGATGGAAACGACGGACTCGGACACGCCCCAGAACTCGCGGCAAAGGCCGTCGAGCCGGGCCACGCGCTGGGTCGGCGACCAGGCCCACATGGCGACGCCGCCACGGTGGATCGCGGCAGTGAAGTTGGCGAGGGTCCACCCGTCGCCAGTTGGTTCGAAGCCCTCGGCCATGCTCATCCCGGATTGCGTGCCATTGGGGACGCGGTCGCTCCACGGTCCCGGGACATAACCCGCCAAGGTCGTCTCGGCTCCGGTCGCGCTTCAATCGCTGTCTTCAGGCCGGCGTCGCGCGACGCTTCGGCCTGAGGATGCCTCATCGCAACACAAGAGCAGTAACGCGGAATTGAAATATTGAAACAGGATTAAAGCAATCAACTACTGAACTAGTTTCCGCGTACGAACGGAAACAGTTTCTCGACCGGGCGCAGGTTAAGCAAGCCGTCTGAACGCTGTATGCCAGTGCATTCATGTTCGCGCGTTCCGCCTCACGATCCTGCGATCGTAAAGTGGCAGTGCCATCGGTATCCAGGGCCCGACGCAGATCGAAACGCCGCAGTCTCAACTATAGTACGCTCGACATCGCATAAACACGTACCAAGTACCGAAGCATCAAACCACAGTCACCCGGCCCTTTGCTTTGGAAACCAGTTCCCGTGAAAGCCCGGCGGGATGCGGTGCACAAGGTGGACCGCGGCGACAGGCGCGGCCTCGAACGCGTGCGCGTCAAGGATCATGAAATCGGTCGTGTCACTCACCGTGTCAACGACGAGCCCGACGAGCCAGCCCTCGTCTTCTTCGGCCTCGGGCCGCGCCGGCACGAACACGAACTCGCCCGGGACGCGGTCGGGGCCGAACTCGTGCACGCGCCGCTCCCCCGTCTCCAGATCGTGCTTGTAGAGCTGCGTCGCACCCGCGAGCTGGGTGTTGCCGTCGGCAGGAACTGAGCCCGTGTAGATGTACCGATGGTGTTGTCCAAAGCGACGCTCGTCAACACGCGGGAACTCCTGCGCCGCGGGATCAATCACTCGACGGTCGACCCGCCCCGTCGTGGGGTCGGCGGTCCAGCGCTCCAGCCAGCCCGGTGCGTCGAGACCGCCGCCGGCGGAGGCGAACACCCTCTCGTAGGCGACGACATCGAGGACCACGCGCCCGTCAGCGTCATCGTAGGCGTTGGCGATGTGGAAGGCGAAGCACGGCTCGACCGCGCACCAAACGATGTCGGCGGCCATGCCGTGACGAGGAAGAAGGCCGACGCGGGCGCGGTGGGCCGGGTTCCAGCGGAACGGGAAGCGGTGTCCAGCCAAGACCGCGCGCATTGAGAAGGTGACGGGTAGGTCCAGCACGACGACGAATCGCGTCGTGATCGCACAATCGTGGATGCAGGGACCGTGCTCGACTAGGATTGCTACGTCACGCACGACCCGGCCCAGGGGCGAGATGACGACGTGGCGCACACTGTCCCAGATGCGGCCGTCATAGGCGATGGCATGTGTCTCACCGGTCGCCGGGTCGCGATGCGGGTGCCCTGTGAAGGAGCCGGCAAGCGTTCCGTCGAACGAATCGTAGCACTGCATTTCTAAATCATCGGACAGCGCGACGGGAAAGCTGCCGGCTTCGACCACGGCGAAGGCGCGGCCGCGGATCGCGACGACGTTGGTGTTAACGGTGTCGTCGCCGCGGCGCGGCCCCGGGGCAGCGGGCCGGCCGAGCGCTGCAGACGCCGCACGCGAGCCGATCCAACGGTTACGGTACCACAAGGCCTTTCCGTTCTCGATGCAGAGACCGTGCACCATGCCATCGCCCAGGAACCAGTCGTGGCCGCGCGTCGTCGGGTGGGCGGGGTTGGCGCCCATCTTGAGGTAGCGGCCCTCCAGCCCGGCCGGGATCGTTCCGGTCACGCGTAGATCCCGTAAGGTCAGCTCCTCGCGCATCGGCGCGTGGACGCCGACGACGAAGGGGTGCTGCGTCCCTGGAAGGCGCATCCGGTTGCAGGCCGCCACCAGCGCGACAAGGCCCTCGGCGGCGGCACGCAGGCTAGACTCGATCAAGTTCGGCATCTGGCGCTGGCTCGGGGCGGTGGGAGGGAAAGCGAGGACCCTTGTGATGGGTGCGTTCCCGTTTCCGGGCAAGACTGACAGCTCTGTTCGCTTGGGACCGCTGGGCAGGGTTACGAAGTGGGCTGCCCCCTATAAAGTGGTCCTTCCTCAGGCATGGCTTCGCGCCATGTGGAGGAAGTTGTGATGCATCGGAAGACGCATCCAGCCGAAGGGATCGTTGACAAGCTGCGCTCGGTTGATGGTTTGGTCTCTCCGGATGCGAGGTTCGCGGAAGCAATCCGCTCCATCGCGGTGACGGAGATCACATCTTCTTGTTGGCGTTCCGAGTACGGCGGCCTGAAGAGTGATCAGGTCAAGCGGCTGAGGTCTCTGGAGACTGAGAACCGGCCCCTCCGCCGGGCGATCTCCGACCTGAAACTGGAGAAGCGGATCCTGAAGGAGGCGGCCTCGGGAAACTTCCGAGCCTGGCTCGCCGCTGGCCGTATGTCGACTCCGTCGTGGCCGAGCATGGCATATCGGAGCGGTTCGCTGGCGCGTCCTGGGCCAGAACCGCTCGACCCAGCGCGCCTGCGCCGTGGTGGTCGAGGATGAAGCCGCCCTGACCGCCGCCATCGTCGCCCCGGCTCTGCAGTACGGGCACGACGGCGCGTGCGTGCGCCCGCGGCCGCAGCGGCTCGACCACGTCGGGTTCTACGATGTCGTCGAGGATCGCACGCACAACGGGCGCAAGCCTCAAGGGCGAGGTGTTCAACACCCTCGAGGAGGCCAGCGTCGTGATCGAGCGAGGGCGGAGGCACTTGAACACCGTCCGCCCGCACACCGCGGTCGGCTCCCAGCCGCCTGCACCGGGGGACGTCATCTGGCCAACCGAACCGAGCCGCGCAACGCCGCTCCTACGCCCGGCCATCGTCACGCGACCGACGATGCACTAACTTCGAACCCGGGCCGCCAAATGGGGGCAGGCCGTACGAGGATCATCCATGCCTTCTTCGCCGCCCAGCGCCGTGGTGATCGGCGCCTCCGGCGGCATCGGTCGAGCCCTCGTTGCCGATCTCGTGGCGCGGGGGACCTACGGATCGGTCTTCGCCCTCTCGCGATCGGGGGGTGTCGCGCCCGCGCCCGCGCAGTCGGGACGGATTGATCTGACCGATGAGGACTCCATCCGCGCGACCGCGGAGCACGTCGGGCGTCACGGTCCGGTGGGCCTCGTCCTGGTCGCCACGGGGATTCTGCATGGGCCGGGCGTCTCCCCCGAGAAGGCGATCCGGACCCTCGATCCGGCGGCCATGGGCGCGGTGTTCGCAGTGAACACGATCGGTCCCGCGCTGGCGGCCAAGCACTTCCTGCCGCTGATGCCGCGCGCCGGGCGCAGCGTCTTCGCCGCCCTGTCGGCGCGGGTCGGCTCGATCGAGGACAACCGGCTGGGCGGCTGGTATGCCTACCGCGCGTCGAAGGCGGCCCTGAACCAGATCCTGCGTACCCTCGCGATCGAGGCGCGACGCACCCACCCGGGCGCGATCATCGTGGGGCTCCACCCCGGCACGGTGACGACGGCCCTGTCCGAACCCTTTCGCCCCGACCCGAAGGCCCTCGGTCTGTTCACGCCTGAGACGAGCGCGGCGCACCTGCTGCGGGTGGTCGAGGGCCTCGGTCCCGAGGATACGGGCCGTGTCTTCGCCTGGGATGGAACGCGGATTCCGGCCTGACCTGCGCGCGACCACACAATCTCGGCGCGCCCGTTCGACTTCGCAGACACAGGTCCGCACCATCTCGAAGAACCGGGATGTTCGAAGTCGGACGAACCGTGTCGCCCCGCACAGGATGGTGTTAGACCGGACGGCGGTCCTGTCGGCCGGGCGATCCGCCCTCGGCGCGCGGCCGGGAGCCACATCGTGCCGGAACTCGCTGGCCCTTCAGGCCTCTCGACCTTGGCGGATGCCGGGACGACTCCCTCGCAGAGGCGATTCGCGGTTGCGGTCGCCGCGGCGTTCGGCCTCCTGACGCTCGCCCTCCTGCCCATCGTGGCTGACCCGGTGCGTGCGATGCCGGGATTCGTCCCGAGCTACCAAGCCGCGCTCACCACGGTCTACGCGGTCACCACCTACCTGTTCTTCGCGCAGTATCGGCGCACCCGTTCGGTTCCGCTGCTGGTCCTGGCCGCCGGCAGCCTGTTCACGACGCTCGTCGTGGCGGTCCAGCTCCTCAGCTTCCCGGGCCTGTTCGGACCGGGACGGATCGTCGGCTCCGGGCCGGGCACCACCACCTGGCTCTGGACCCTGTGGCATGTCGGGCCGCCGCTCTTCGCCCTGCCCTATGCGATCATGGAGGGCGATCAGCGCCCGCGCCTCGTGCGGCGCGCCCGCGTGGGAGCCGTCGGTTGGCTGACGGCCCTCGCCGTCGCTGCCGGCGCCGGCGCCTTGAGCTGGATCGTCATCGCCTATGTCGAGTACCTGCCCCGCAGCGTCGAGGGCGACAATTACTGGCTGCTGACCACGTCGGGAGTGGGTCCGGCCGTCGTGCTGCTCACGGTGGCGGCCCTCGCGACGCTGTGCTGGCGCACGCGCCTGCGCACCGTGCTGCAGCTCTGGCTCGCGGTCTCGCTGCTGCTCCTCGTCTTCGACAACCTCATCACCCTGCCGGGCGCAGCCCGGGGCACGGTGGGCTGGTTCGCCGGGCGGCTGGAGGCTCTGGCGGCCGGCATCGTCGTGCTGGCCGTCTACCTGCGTGAGGTCGACGTCCTGTACGGCGCCGCGGAGGCGGCCGCCATCCAGAGCGAGCGCCAGCGGATAGAGCTGGAGATTGCGCGCGACAACGTCGCGATCGCCCTCGAGGCGGCCGATATGGGCAATTGGACCCTCGACCTTCAGACCGGAACCTCCGTTCGCACGCTGCGGCACGACCGCATCTTCGGCTACGACAGCCTGCTTCCGCGCTGGGGCCTCGCCGACTTCCTGGAGCATGTGGTCGTCGACGACCGGGCGGTCGCCGAAGCCGCCATGGCCCGGGCGCAGGACGAGAACACCCTCTGTTTCCAGTGCCGAATCACCCGGGCCGGGGACGGGGCCGAGCGTTGGATCGACGTGCGCGGCAGACTCTATCGGGACCCGGATGGGAGCCCCACCAGCATGGCCGGCGTGGTGATCGATACCACCGATCGGCGCGAGGCCGAGCAGCGGCTCAGCCAAGCGCAGAAGATGGAAGCGATCGGCCAGCTCACGGGTGGCGTCGCCCACGACTTCAACAATCTTCTCACGGTCATCGTCGGAAACCTCGACATGATCGTACGCCGGCCTGACAATGCGCAGCGGGTCGAGCGCCTGGCCACCTCGGCGATGACGGCGGCCCGGCGCGGTGCTGAGGTCACGGAAAAGCTGCTGTCCTTCTCGCGCCGGCAGGTCCTGCGGCCCGAGACCGTCAATCCCAATCACCTCCTCAAGGACTTCCAGGGCCTGCTGCAGCGTGCGGTGGGCGAGACCGTCGGCATCGTCCTCGACCTCGACGCGGCCCTGGATCCCGTCCGCCTGGATCCCGGTCAATTCGAGAGCGCCATCCTGAACCTTGCGGTCAATGCCCGCGATGCCATGCCGAATGGCGGAACCCTGACGATCCGGACCGAGAACCTGTCCCTCACGCCGGAGCGCCGGGCGGCCTGGCCCGATCTGACACCCGGCGATTACGTCCGCGTCTCGGTCAGCGACACCGGCCTCGGCATGGATGCGGCGACGGTCGCCCGGGCATTCGAGCCGTTCTTCACCACCAAGGATGTCGGCAAGGGCACCGGTCTCGGTCTGAGTCAGGTCTACGGCTTCGCGCGCCAGGGCGGCGGTCAGGTCCGGGTCGCAAGCGCGCCGGGCGAAGGCACCACCATCACCATCGATCTTCCGCGCTCGGCCGAACCCGTGCTCCAGGCCGCCCGGGCGGACGTGCTCCTGCCCCTGCGTCGGGCCGCGGAGGGTGAGGTCGTCCTGGTGGTGGAGGACGAGGCCGCGGTGCTGGAAATGGCCGTCGAGAGCCTGTCGGAGCTCGGCTATCGGACCCTCACCGCCACCCATGCGGCCGAGGCGCTGCAACGCCTGAAGGGGCCGGAGCGCATCGACATCCTGTTCTCCGACGTGGTCATGCCAGGCGGGATGAACGGCGTCGAACTCGCGACCCATGCCCGGGCTCTGCGCACCGGTCTGCGGGTGCTGCTTGCCTCGGGCTATACCGGCTCGGCCCTGGGCGAACAGGGCGTCCCCGTCGACCTGCCGCTCCTGAGCAAGCCTTACCGCCGTGAGGATCTCGCCGACAAGCTTCGGGTGGTCATGGGCGGGCGCTGAGGACCACCGGCATCCCTCAGGGTTTCGGCAACATCCTGTCGCTGATGATCCGACGCTGGATCTCGCTCGTCCCCTCGAAGATCGTGGTCAGGCGTGCGTCGCGCCAGTAGCGCTCCACCCGCCGCTCGGTGGTGTAGCCGTTGCCGCCGTGCAGCTGCATCGCCTGGTTCGTCACCCGCACCGCCATCTCGGTGGCGACGAGTTTAACCATGGCCGACTCGCTCTCTGCGGGTTCGCCCGCGTCGAGGAGATGGGCCACCTGATTCCAGAAGGCGCGGGCCTGGGCGACATCGGCCGCCATGTCGGCCAGGGCGAAGCGCAGGGCCTGAAAGTCGCCGATCGGGTGGCCGAATTGCTCACGTTCCTGCAGATAGGCCTGGCAATCCTCGAGGGCGGCCCGGGCGACCCCGACCGCGCGTGCCGCCGTATGCACCCGTGCGATGTTGAGGCCCCGTTGGACCGAGGCGAAGCCGCCGGAATCCGCATCCGCGCCCTGGTCGCCGTAGAGCCCGGTCAGGCGATCGCTCTCCGGCACCCGTACGCCGTCGAGCGCGAGCTCGAAGGTCAGGAATCCGTGATAGCCGATCTTGTCGATGACCCGGCCTGTCATGCCCGGCGGGAAGGTTCCTGGATCCTTGACCACGAGGAAGGGTTCGAGCCCGGCCGAGCGCGGTTCACCCGGCTCCGGATCGCGGGTCCGGGCCAAGACCTCGACGAAATCCGCGGCCTTGGCGAAGCCCGCCCAGCGCTTGGTTCCCGTCAGCACCCAGGTGTCGCCCTCGCGCACCGCCCGGGTCTGCACGCCGGCGAGGTCGGAGCCGGCAGTGGGCTCCGAGAGCGCGATCCCGCCGATCCATTGTCCCTTCGCCGACTTTTCGAGAAGCGCCTTCCGCCGCTCCGGATCGAGGGTCTGGGTGCCGAGACCCTGACCCCGCGCCAGGATGCTGCCCACCGAGAGCCAGGCCCGCGCGAGTTCCTCCGAGACGAGGCAGTACTCGAACACGCCGAGGCCGAGGCCGCCCTGCTCGGCCGGGATGGTGATGCCGAACCAGCCCTTGGCAGCCATTTGATCGATGAGGCTGCGGGGCATCTCCGCCTTCTGCGGATCGAGTTCGTCCGCCAGCGGCATCACAACGTCCCGGGCGAAGGCGCGCGCTTCGGCCTGGAGCGTCGCCCGGGCTTCGCTGCGCCATGGGCTCAGCAGCTCTGGCGGAACGGCCTCCTTCAATGCGCGCTTCGCCATGCCGCCCTCCCTCGCGATTGCGCCCGATTCTTCCGACCTGGTGTCCGGGTCAGCCGTGGCAGCTTGCGTGTCGCGCAGGGAAGCTAGAGCGATCGTCGGTGATGTCGACCATTCCGCTCGGGACGGTCCCGCACCGTCCCACGGGGTGCCGCGCCGGACCGCTGGAGGGAGCGGCGAAATGTTTCGTATCGAACATAAGGCAGCGCGTTGCGCGACCCGCGCGATCCGCGTAGGCACCGCACTGGAGATCGCGGCGGGGGCTGTCAGCGAGGAGCGAACGACTTGAGCTTAACCTCAGGGTCGCCACCGGCCGAGGCTCTGACCGCCTGCGACCGAGAGCCGATTCACCGCCTCGGCGCGCTGCAGCCCCATGGGTTCCTTGTGGCCCTCCGGGGCGCGGAACGGCGGATCGTGCAGGCGAGCGCCAACGTTCCGGGCGGGACGGACGGGGTTCTCGGCCGACCCTTCGCCGATCTCTTTCCGGACCTCGACGGGCTTCTCCCGCCGGACCTGGGCGAGGCGGAGCGCGACGGCGCGCAGTACCTGCGCACGGTCACGCTGGCGACGGCGGATGGGCCTCGGGCTTACGATCTGGCGGTCCATCGCTCGGACCCGATCACCATCCTGGAATTCGAGGCGGTGGAGAGTGCCCTCGCCTCCGACCACAGTCTCGACGCGCTCTATCCGCGTCTGAGCCGCTTCGTCGAGGGCCTGCACGACGCCGCCTCCGTCGCCGACCTGTGCCATCTCGTGGCCGTCGACATCCGCCACATCACCGGCTTCGACCGCACCCTCGTCTATCGGTTCGACCGGGACTGGCACGGCACCGTTATTGCCGAGGATGGCAACGGAGTCCTGCCCTCCTACCTCGACCTCCGTTTTCCGGCGAGCGACATTCCGGCCCAGGCCCGCGAACTCTACCGCCGCAACCGCCTGCGGATCATTCCCGATGCCGCGTACGATCCGGTCCCGATCCTGCGCGCGGCCGGTGAGAGCGCGGAGCCCCTCGACCTCAGCCAGTCGATCCTGCGCAGCGTTTCGCCGGTGCATGTCGAGTACATGCGCAACATGGGCACGATGGCCTCGATGTCGGTGTCGATCCTCGTCGACGGCGCCCTGTGGGGCCTGATCTCCTGCCACAACGCGGAGGCCCGCCGGGTGCCGCTGCAGGCGCGGAACGCCTGCGACTTCCTCACGCGCATCTTCGCCCTGCAACTCGCCGCCAAGGAGCGCGGCGCCGAAGCCGAACAACGCCTGCGCCTCGGGGCGATCCAGTCGCGGCTGCTCGGCTTCATGGCCGAGGAGGAGAACTTCCTCGACGGCTTGCTCAAGCATCCCGACGATGTCCTGGCCCTCGCCGGAGCGTCGGGCGCGGCGGTGATCACCTCGGACAGCTGCCGGCTCCTCGGCGCCACGCCGCGGGAATCCGAGGTGCGGGCAATCTACCACTGGCTCTCCAGTGGCCCGGGTGGTGCCGACCTCGTGGTCACGGATGCCCTGAGCGAGGCCTATCCGCCGGCACGCGCCTTCGCCGAACGGGCCAGCGGCCTCCTGGCGATCTCGATCTCGCAGAAATATGCCAGCTACGTGCTCTGGTTCCGACCTGAGGTTGTGCGTACGGTGAAGTGGGGTGGCGACCCGACCAAGGCCGCCGTGCCCGATCCGGCCGGCGGCCCCGAGCGATTGCACCCTCGGCAATCCTTCGCCACCTGGAAGGAGACGCTGCAGAACCGCTCCCTCCCCTGGACGCGGGCCGAAACCGAATCGGTGAAGGACCTGAGGGCGTCCGTGCTCGGGATCGTTCTGCGGCGGGCGGAGGAGCTCGCCTCCCTCAGTGAGGAATTGCAGCGCTCCAACAAGGAGCTGGAAGCCTTCTCCTACTCGGTCAGCCACGACCTCCGCGCGCCCTTTCGGCATATCGTCGGGTATTCGGAACTGTTGCGCTCGCGCGAGGGCAGCCGCCTGTCGGAAAAGGGGCGGCACTACATCAACACGATCATCGAGGCGGCCTTCTCGGCGGGCACCCTGGTCGACAACCTGCTGCGCTTCTCCCAGATGGGCCGCAATGCCCTGAACCCCGTCGCCGGTGATCTCAATGCCCTGGTCGAGGAGGTCCGCCGCGGCGTCCTGCGCGATGTTCCGGCCGAGCGGACGATCCACTGGACCATCGGACAGCTTGGACGGGTCAACGCCGATCCGGTGATGTTGCGGCTCGTTATCGAGAATCTGCTCTCGAACGCAATCAAGTACACCCGGGATCGGGCGGAGACCACGATCGAGATCGGTCGTCTGGATGGTCGGAGCGCTGATAGCGGACAGGAGGACGATGCGGCGGAGCAGGCCGTCTTCTTCGTGCGCGACAACGGCGTCGGGTTCGACATGGCCTATGTCGACAAGCTGTTCGGCGTGTTCCAGCGCCTGCACCGGGTAGAGGAATTCGAGGGGACCGGCATCGGCCTTGCGAACGTCCGGCGCATCGTCGAGCGCCACGGTGGGCGCACCTGGGCCGAGGGCGCCGTGGGACGGGGCGCAACCTTCTATTTCACGCTGCCGACGCCGAGGGCGGTGCCCAATCCGAATCCCGCGAATCGAGCTCGATCGTCGCGGAACCCCAGGGAAGCCCGCTGATCCATGCCCGATCTGAAGCCGATCCTCCTCGTCGAGGATAATCCAAACGATATCGAGCTCACCCTCGCCGCCCTGGACAAGAGCCAGCTCGCGAATGAAATCGTGATCTGCCGCGACGGTGCCGAGGCCCTCGACTTCCTTTATCGCCGCGGCGATTTCGCGGACCGGGATGCGCGCGACCCGGCCGTCGTCCTGCTCGACCTCAAGCTGCCCAAAGTCGACGGGTTGGAGGTCCTTGCGCAGGTCAAGGGCGATGTCCGGACCCGTGCGATCCCGGTTGTGATGCTGACGTCGTCGCGAGAGGAAACCGACCTCGTGCGGTCCTACGACCTCGGCGTGAACGCTTTTGTGGTCAAGCCCGTTGGGTTCACGGAATTCTTCGAGGCGATCCAGGATCTCGGCGTTTTCTGGGCGGTGCTGAACGAGCCGCCGCCGCATCGGGGAGGAGGTTGGCCATCAAACACGTGACACAGCCCGAGCCCGATCAGGCGATGCTGGACACCTCCGGGCCCGCCCTCCTGAAGATCCTGCTCCTCGAAGACAGCGACCTCGATACGGAGCTCCTGGGTGCGGTCCTCGATGATCTCGGGCATCCCTATCGGATCGACCGCGTGATGACAGCGCCGGACTTCACTGCCGCGGCGGCGTCCTGCGGACATAATCTCATCCTCGCCGACTACGTTTTGCCGACCTTCGACGGCCTCAGCGCCCTGGCGATCGCGCGTGCCCAATGTCCAGGAACGCCGTTCGTCTTCGTTTCGGGTACCCTCGGCGAGGATGTCGCGGTGGAGGCCCTGAAGCGGGGTGCGACGGATTACGTGACGAAGCAGCGCCTCGACCGCCTACCTCGGACCATCATGCGTGCCCTCGCCGAGGCGCGCGCCCATGCCGAGCGCGAGCGCGCACTCCAGGAGTTGCGGGACCTCAATGCCACCCTGGAAGCGCGTGTCCGGACTCGCACGGGCGATCTCGCCGCCGCCAACGCAGAACTGCACCGCCAGATTGCCGAGCGCGAGCGCGTCGAGGAGGCTCTGCGCCAGGCTCAGCGCCTTGAAGCCGTGGGACAGCTAACCAGCGGCGTCGCTCACGATTTCAACAATCTGCTGACGGTGATCTCCGGCAACATCGAATTCCTCGAACGGGCCGTCCCCGACGAGCGTTCTCAGCGTCGGCTGCAGATGATGCGCGGCGCGGCCGACCGCGGTGCGCGCCTGACGGCGCAACTCCTCGCCTTCTCGCGCCGGCAGCGCCTGGAGCCGACGCCGGTGGAACTGAACCAGACCGTCGCCTCCATGCGCGATCTTCTGCAGAGTTCGATCGGCGGCGCGGTGCGCATCGAGATGATGCTCCAAGCCGATCTTTGGTCGGCCCTCGTCGATGCCACACAGATCGAACTGGTGATCCTGAACCTCGCGATCAACGCGCGCGATGCCATGGCGGTCGGCGGCTGCCTCACCATCGAGACCGCGAACGTCACCCTCACGCAGCCCCCTGCCCGTCCGGAGGAGCCGGCCCCGGGCGAGTATGTGATGCTCGCGGTGAGTGACACAGGCACCGGTATCGCGCCGGAAGTCCTGGCGCGCGTATTCGAGCCGTTCTTCACAACGAAGGCGGTCGACAAGGGGTCGGGCCTCGGCCTCGCTCAGGTCTATGGTTTCGTGAAGCAGTCCGGCGGTGGCGTTCGCATCGACACCCGGATCGGCGAAGGCACCTCCGTGCGGATCTACCTGCCGCGGGCGGAAGGCGCCGCCTCGGTTCGCGAGGCATCCCAACCGGTCATCGACTGCGCCGAGCAGCGTCGGACGGGAGATCGACCCGTGGTCCTCGTCGTGGACGACGATAGCGCCGTTCGCGAGATCACCACCTCGATCCTGTCCGAGAATGGCTATCGCATCCGCGAGGCCGGATCTGGACTTGCCGCGCTGACGGCTCTCGATTCCGACGCTTGTGTCGACCTGATCGTTCTGGATTTCGCCATGCCGGGCATGAACGGGGCTGAGGCCGCGTGCGAGATCCGCAGTCGCTGGCCGCATCTTCCCGTGATGTTCGTGACGGGATATGCCGACACCGCCGCGCTGATGGTGGCAGGCGAGGTTGGAGCCGAGCGCATCGTCCAGAAACCGTTTCAGCGCGGCGAGCTCGAGCGCAAGGCCGCCGCCATCCTCGCCGAATCGACCCTCGGCCAAGCCGGATTGCGCCTCGTGGTCAGCCAGCGCCACTCCGCCTGAGGCTGTCGAGGACCCGGCTGGGTCTCACGCGACTGCCGCGAGGGTCGTTCGGGCACCGATCCACGGCATCTGGCCGTAGCGATCATTGTCGAGCGGCAACAATCGACCTCGTCCGCTGGCCATGTCGCGCAGGTATTGCATGCCCTGCCAAGCCGGGAAGACGGCGTCGCTCGCCGGCGTCACGGCGCGAGCGATCCGGATCAACAGGCTGAGCCGCTTCAGGCCGCCCGCCCGCCACAGGCCGAAGGGACGACCCGTCAGGTCGGTCATGAGGGTCGCCAGGACGCGCGGCGTGACGGTATCGCCGGCGATGCGCAGGATGCGCGGCGCTTCGGAGTCGAGGGCGGCCGCCGCGGTGTAGCGCGCGACGTCGTCCTTGGCGGTGAAATCGAGGGGCTGGTCGGCATCGCCCCAGTAAAGGATGCGCCGCGGCCTCTGCAGGACGATCGGCGCCTCACCTGTGAGCAGATCGGCGAAGGCCCCGTTGAGGATCGAGGTTGCACGGATCGGTGTCCGGTCGACCCGGTCCATGAAGTGCCGGCGCAGGTCGAGATTGCGGTTGTCCCCTGGCCGCGTGCGCGTGAAGTCGAGGGAGAAGTCCGAAGGGATGAAGCGCGGCACACCTGCGGCGACCGTTGCATCGAGCAACCGACCCTGCGCTTCGAGGATGACGGGCTCTAATCCGTTCAGGGCCGAGACGACGCAGGCAGCACCATGACAGGCGTTCGCAAGCGAACGTGGATCGCCATAGTCGACGGTGACCGGTGTCACGCCGGGCGGAAGGTTCCCCGGCTTGACGCCGGCACGCACGAGAGCCCTGACGTCTGCGCCCCGCGCCACGAGTGCTCTCGCAATGCGGCCCCCGAGATCGCCTCCGACGCCCGCAAGCAGGACGGTTTGCGCGGACGGGCGGGTCGAATCCATGGGCAATCGCGGTCCTGATTGTTCCGGCTTCTGATCGGGAACACCCCGGAGGCCGCTTCGCCCTTAAGGTAGGTCGGACGACCGAAAGTCCAGGCCTGCGCCCATGAGCGAGGCACGGTTCTCAGAAGCCGATCGCCAGGATGAGGCGTGCGGCAAGGGCAGCGCCGACGGCCGGGTCAGGCACCAGGGTCAGGGCATAGCCCCAATCCGAGTCGCCCTTAGCGGAGATGGGCAGGACCGCATGGGCGCGTCGAGGCCCGAGGTCTCGGGCTCGGTTGATCGCGTCGCCCGTGGCGCCGCCCAACGACAGTCCGATACCTCAGACGACCATGCCGACGCGGTCGGGTGCGAGACCAGTGGGGATGGTGCGCGCTGCGCCTACGGTCCGCGACAGCAATGCGCGGATGATGAGGATCAGCAGGACCGTGCCGATGATTTCGCGCATCCAGTTCGCAGAGGTGTTTTGGATTGCCGGATCGATGCGGAAGCAGGCCCGTTTCGTCTCCGGGTCCTCGGTGATGGCCCAAGGCGGCAGGTCGTGTGGCCAAACGACAATCGCTCGGAGGAAGGCGCCGATCGTCTGGGCCGTCACGTAGACGAAGAGTTTGCTCACGCTGCCGGCGGTGATCGCGATCCAGCCCGCGCCTTCCGCCTTCGAGCCGCGCAGCAGGGCGCCGGCCCCCACACCACGGCCCAGCATAATCACCACCATCGTGCCGAGACGTTCGCCCGGGAAGGGCGACGTCATCGCATATCCTTCGATGTTTCCTTGCGGTTCCGGGGTGATCGACGCCGTTGAGGGTTTCAGTCGTCCTGCATGTCCCAGTCGAAGGAGCGCTTCACTGCTCGGCCCCAGGCCGCGGTGATGCGCTGGCGCTGCGCCGCGTCCATATTGGGCTCCCAACGCCGGTCGACGCCCCAGTTGCGCACGAGGTCGTCCGTGCTCTTCCAGTAGCCGGTCGCGAGACCGGCGGCGTAGGCGGCTCCCAGGGCAGTGGTCTCCGTCACCTTCGGCCGCACGACGGGAACGTCGAGAATATCGGCCTGGAATTGCATGAGGGTCAGGTTGGCGACCATGCCGCCATCCGAGCGTAGCTCGCGCACCGGAATGCCGGAATCCTTCTCCATTGCCTCCAACACCTCGTGGGTCTGAAACGCTGTGGCTTCCAGGCAGGCGCGGGCGATGTGACCGCGATTGGCATAGCGGGTGAGGCCGATGATCAGGCCGCGGGCGCCCTCGTTCCAGTGCGGCGCGTAGAGCCCCGAAAAGGCGGGTACGAAGTAGACGCCGCCATTGTCCTCCACCGTGGTGGCGAGGCGCTCGACCTCGGCGCTGTCTTGGATCATCTGCAGGTTGTCGCGCAGCCACTGTACCAGCGCGCCCGTGATCGCGATGGACCCTTCCAACGCGTAGACCGCCGGCTTGCCATCGAGCTTGTAGCCCAGCGTCGTCACGAGGCCACAGGTTGAGGGCACCGGCGTCGCGCCGGTGTTCATCAACGCGAAGCATCCCGTGCCGTAGGTGTTCTTCGCCTCGCCGGGCTGAAAGCAGGTCTGGCCGAACAGGGCGGCTTGCTGATCTCCGAGAATTCCGGCGATCGCCACCCCGGCGAAGGGTACGCGGGTCTCGCCGTAGACCTGGGACGACGAGACGATCTCCGGCAGCATTGCGCGGGGGATCCCGAACGTGGCGAGCATGCCGTTGTCCCAGACCAGGGTCTCCAGGGACATGAGCTGGGTGCGACTGGCATTGGTCACATCGGTGACGTGGAGGCCGCCATTCGGGCCGCCGGTGAGATTCCAGACGAGCCAGGAATCGATGTTGCCGAAGAGGACGTCGCCGGCTTCCGCCTTCTCGCGCGCGCCGTCGACGTGGTCGAGGAGCCAGCGCAGCTTCAGGCCCGAGAAGTAGCTCGCCAATGGAAGGCCGGTGAGTGCCCGGAACCGATCGCGGCCACCGTCGCGCGCGAACTCGGTCACCAGGCGGTCGTTCCGCGTGTCCTGCCAGACCAGCGCGTTGTGAAGCGGGACACCCGTGCGGCGATCCCAGATCAGCGTGGTCTCACGCTGGTTCGTGATGCCGATCGAGACCAGGTCCTTCGGGGTCAGGCCGGCGCCCGCGAGGGCATCCTGCATGACGGCCTGCGTGTTGCGCCAGATCTCCATCGGATCGTGCTCGACGTGACCGGGCCGCGGATAGACCTGCGCATGTTCCCGCTGCTTGCAGGAAACGATCTGTCCTGCGCGATCGAAGACGATGAAGCGGCTGCTGGTGGTACCTTGGTCGATGGCGCCAACATACTGAGACATGGCTGTCGTCCTCCCTTGGAAGGTTCGTCGAAGATGCCTGGGCCGGTCTTCACGCCAGGTTCGGTGCAGAGGAATTCCCTGGCGTCACGCGGCTTCGGCCTTCGACGAGACGGAGGCGGCGCGGCGGACAGCGCCTTCCGGGGTCGTGCGCAGGACGAGCTTCGAGCGCCGCCAGAGGACGTCCTCAGCGGTCCGCGCCCATTCGGCGCGATCGAGACAGTCGACCTCGGCCGCCGTCAAGCCGCCGTTGAAGGCTTCGCAGAGACCCGCGAGAGCGCTGGAGCCACCAACGAGGGCGTGTGCTTCGGTCCCAGAGGCCTGCGCCGGGCGCCGCAGGGTCTCGGCCAGGAGGAACGGAGCCTCACGGAGGAACTGCGCTGGGAAGGCCTCGAGCTCTGCCTCTGGGACCGCGTCGCCGGGTCGGATCGCATGGCCGGACCAGACGTTCCTGAGACCCGGGAAGTGATGCATGAATTTCTCGATCGCGTGCTCGGCAAGGCGACTGTAGGTGCTGATTTCGCCGCCGAAAACCGAGAGGCCGGGGCCTGACCGCCGGCATCATCAAAGCCGGGCACACAGTCTCGGGTGAAGGCCGAGGCGTGAGCTATCGCATCGTCGTAGAGCGGGCGCACGCCGGAAGAGCTCGAGACCATGTCCAGCAACTTGCTCGACCGCGTCATCGTCGGCACCTGCGTGCCCCAGGCGGGTTTCGTCGGCTGCAACGACGGCGAGGGCCGGTGCATCACCGGCACCGTGAGCCACCGCTGGTAAGGCGTTCCCGGGTGCAGGCCGTGCGGGCCCGATCGGAGACGCGTACGGCCGAACGGTGCGTCGGAGCGTGTAGGGACAATGCGCTGTGGCGACCCCGGTTGGGGTGCCAAGATGTAGATGAAGCAAGCACTTACGCCGGAGTTGGACCGCAAACCGTTCAACGTAATTGCTAGGCTTTCCCGGGATCAGTCCAACAGGGTTAGCCCATCCAAGCCGTTCATTCCTGGCTTCAAGACCGTGCAGGAGGCCTTGGCTGCCGGCCAGAGCTTCTTCGCAAAGACGAACGGCGCGAAGGGTCGCTACCAACGCGACTTCCACATCGTCTCCAATGAGCACGGCCGGTTCCATTTCGCGGAAGGTCCGAAGCCTTCCCCCTCCACCACCAGCCCGCAGGAGTGAGACGATGGTAACGCCGCTGCACGTCCAGATCGCCATGCACTACCACTGCAAGACCGATCAGCACCCCATGCTCCACAATGAAGTTCATCGCCGCTACGCCGAGGACCTGAAGCGCGCCGGCCTTCTGCGCGACGAATGTAGGCTCACGGCCGGGCCAACGGCTGGCTACGTCGGGACTACCGGCCTCGGCGTCTGGATCGAAGCCATCTGCTCAGTGCCGTTCCCGGTTCAGCAATGGGTGATCCCCTCCCCGCCCTCTTCCACCACCCTGTCTGAAGGATGAAACGCCCGTGATGAACGAGAAGATGATTGAGGCGGTGGCCCGCGAGTATTGCCAGATCCTCGGGCTTGATCCGAACGCTGGGGTCGAGAACCAGACTGAGGGAGGTGCCATGACGGAGCAATGGCAGCGCGTTGCGCAAGATGTGCGTCAGCACGTAGCGATAGAGGCGGCCATTGCGCGGGTTCTCTACAGCGAAGGCGTTTGACGCAGAAAAAGCCCGGCACGCCATGACGGCGGCCGGGCTATAGTTCTCAATGGCAGAAGTAAGATGGCAGGCGATGGCAGCGATACACGAATACGGAATGATCTGGAAAGGCACATACCCTGGGGTATGGACGGCACTTGGAGAGGTGCTAGGCAAGCCCGTGATTTTCTACGCCGCTGAAGTTGTCATGGCTGATGATGAGCAAGCCGCAGAGACCGAGGCTGCAGAACGGATTGTCCGAGGGGTTCGTGAAATTGAGGGGCAGGAAACAAGACCACTCGGGACATTCCGCCTCGGGAATGCTGATTGCGTTCTGGCGATTAGCCTAAACTGAAACGCAAAAACCGCCCGACCGCCATGACGGCGGCCGGGCGAAATGCGTCAGGGGGTTAGGAGGCTAGGGCCGGTCGCGATCGTGTATCCGGTTCTCGAGAGCCTGTTCCCGCTCAATGGCTGCCAGCAGGGCGGTCTGCTTGATCGCCTCTTCCTTCGTTGCCCGAGCGCACTCGGCGATCCGGCTAGTGTCTTCAGTAGCTCGGCGGGCGAGGTCGCGCAGTTCGCGCATCAGGTCAACGGCCTCGCGAGGCCCCTGAAGGAACGGCTGCGGCACATCGGCGATGCTGGGGGTAGCAACGGCGGGGATGGCGTTCTTGTCCTTCGTCGCCCTCAAGATCATGTAGGCGATCAGCATGAACGTCCCCGCCCCGACGAAGACTTGCATCATAGGCTGCGATGTCAGCAGGTCCTTCAGAAACCCAAGCAGCGGCTCCATCAGCCTATTGTCTCCAGCTTAGACAGAGCTTGCCCGATCCTCGATTTCCGTGAGACCGCATCTAGGCAAGCAATATACACCGACAGGGCCTCGAACATGGCAAGCGTGCCAAGGACGGGGATGAAAAAACTGGGACTAGCTGCCTGGAAGGCATCGTAGACCAAGGCGAAGGTGAGCTGACCCATGACGAGGCAGCCACCACCCGCACAAGCAGCGCGGATGTATGCGCCTTTAGGACCGATGTTCGCGTTGTTGATGAAGCCGTTGAGGAACAGCGCCATCACTCGAATTGAGCCTGCCGCGGCGAAGAACGTCGCCAGATTGCTCTCGTTGAACCCGAGTTGCGCGATCGGCTTGAGTGCGGCGCGCTCCATCGTGTCGCCCGGCAGAGCCAATGTCGCGGCGATGCCGACGAACATCAGCGCCATGCACCACTCGAACAGTCGATAGGTGCTGTAGGGGCCTGCAGGATGCATGGGGAGCAGCGGTTTGCGTGGTTGGTGAAGGCCCATCATGCAGGCGCCGTATCTAAACGCCCGCTTCCATAGGGGCTCTCTATCGGCCCTTGCCAGCATGAGGGAAACTCGCGGATCGTGGCGTCAGCCATGTCGGGACGTCTCCTGTTGACGTTGCGGGATGGTCAGGGGGAGCGACCGTTCGGCGACCAAACTAAGCGGTCGTCCCCCGCTGCTTTTAGATCTTCCAGACCAGCAGGGCGAATATCGCCACGATCAGGCCGAGGCTGCAGAACAGCCAGAAGACGGGGTAGAGTTCGACGAGCATCGCTACCGCCCGAACATTGAGCCGAGCCAGCCACCGAGCTTCGGAGCGTCTGACGGCTCGTCCTCATCGGTTGGGGCCGGCGCGGGCTCGCCGTTGTGAAGGCCCGTCTGTTCGGCGACGACCCGAGCGCGCACAATGCCCTGCGCGGCCAAGGCGCTGTAGGCGAGCGGCACGAACGCCATCAAGAACGGCGCAACAGCCTGGACGATCGATCCGAACGGTGGCGGGATGAGCCCAAGGATGATGGAAGACCCGAAGGGCAGATCGGCCGGCGCAGTGTAGGCGGCGTGCGCAGCGCCAACGAGTGCGACGAGGAGACCGAGCACGCTGGCCCACGTCACCCGGTTGCCCTCAATGGCGATCGTTGAGCCCTGGTGACGCAGATCCTTCGCCGTCGTGTTCGCTCGGGCTGGGTCGACCTTGCGACGGTTGCCGTCGTCGGCCAAGGCTTCTTTCGTCTGCGGCCCCCAGTGCCCGTCTTCGGTGATGCCGGCCGTAGCCTGCAGGGCGAGCAGCGCGGCTTTAAAGCTCGGGCCAATCTTCCCGTCGACCTTGCCGACCTGGTAGAAGCCCAGATCGCGAAGGCGCTGCTGAATGGCTCGCACCTCAAAATCGGCGAGGCTGTCTTCGGACCAAGCACGCGCCCGCGTGACGGGGGTCACTGAAGCCGGGCGCTTCGGCGGGGTCGGAGCCGAGACCGTGATCGGCTGGCCCGTAAACGCTGTGTAGGCCTGCCCAGCGTAGTTGTAGCGGCTGGGGTAGTGCTTGACGCCAGCCCGCTCGAAGGCCGCCTCAAACGCTCGGACTTTAGCTTCCAGGCCCTTCGCCGCTTTAACAGCAGGAATGGCCTTTGCCTCGGTGCTCTGCAACTCGTGCACGAGAAAGCCGAGGTTAGCTTCGTCGGACGACGGGTCATAGCCCTTCGCCGAGACCCAAGCTTCAAAGGCGCGACGCCGCGGCCCGGTCCACTGTGCCCAGCCCCAGCCCCCGCAAGATCCCGCTACAAGCGGCTTCTTCTCTTGCAGGAACTTGAAGCCCCCGCTTTCGTGGCCAAGATTGCCGAGGATCGCCGCCGCGCTCAGATCGTCCAGGCCAAACGCGGCCATGAGATCGCGCATGATGGCCGGCGCTTTCTCGGTGAAAAGCGACATCGGGTGTTCTCCAGCAGGACAGGAAGTCAGAGGCTCGGGCCGGGTGGCGCGGCGAGCTGGTCAGGGACCGTTGCGGGCAGCGTTCGTCTCGCACGGCTCCCAGGCATCACCAGAGCGACGCTCAAGGCGCTCCAGGGACATCTCCGCGTCTTCCTCGCGCGCCAGCGCCAGCGCATCCTCATCGCTCGCGCAAGCGACATAGAGGTAGCCGTCACCGCCGTAGCCATCGCGCATGCGGTGGTCGGTCGTCGGATAGCGGTGGGTGTCGGTCTGGGGATCGGTCGAGATCATAGCGGCCTCCGTCATTGACACACGGCCTCCGAAAGGATCTGGGCCATGTCGGCATAGCCCGCGCCGGACGGATGCAGCCGGTCGAACATCAGTCCGTAGGTCGCGTTCTGGTCCCAGCCCGTGTAGCTGCCGAGTGCGTTTGACACGTCGATCAGCGGGACGTTCCGAGATTGCGCTAGGCTGTATTGAGCCACGTTGACGGCCATCTGTGATGCCGCGCTGACGCCGCCGCTGATCGATGAGGGCACGCAGGTCTTCAGCAGGGGCGAGCCGCCAACCGCTGTCAGGATCTGCCCGAGCTGCGTGAGGAAGGTCGCGGCGGTCAGGGTGCCGTTGTCGATCGCTCCAGCGTCGTTGATGCCGAGGCCGACGATAGTGAGATCTGCGCCAAGGGTCGGAAGAAGCTGCAGCGGGCTCCATGGATCGCTTCCGACAATCCAGTCCGAAGCTTTTGAGCCGGAGCTTGCGCCGTTGAGGATGTCGATGCCGGGCTTGGTGCTGTCGTAGGCGTTGAAGCCGACCACGTAGACTGCGCTGCCGGTGACGCCCGTGAGGTTCAGGGTGTGGAGGCCGACTGAGCCAGCGCTGAAGGTCTTTTTGACCACCGCCGCCGGGTTGCTAGCGGTGCTCACCGCCGTGGCCGTGCCGCCGTCGATGTTGGCCGAGAGCGATCCAGTCGTGCCGTTGCCCGAGAAGAACACCTCGAAGGTGTCGACGGGGTTGGTGGGGCGATACGAGAGAGCGCCAGTCCCACCGGCGTTGCCAAACAGGAGGTAGCCGCCGACAGTGGGGGTGTTGGTCACGCCCCAGCCCGAGCCGAAGGTCAGCCGCGGGTCGAAGGTGGTCGAGACGTTGCCGCCGTTGCCGATGATACCGTTGGCTACGGCGTTGTAGCCAGCCGCAACGAGGAAGTCTGCTAGATGCGTAGGCCAAGAGGAAAGCGGCCCCTCGCCGACGCCTCGTCCGGTGCTGTCGTCCACGATCAGGATGCGCCCGCGCCGAACCTTGTTCTTCACTGCCGCGCGGCCCGTGCGCCAGGACCGAAGCAATTGGCTGTCGTAGTTCCAGAGCTTGCGGTTCGGCGCGTAGGCAAGGCGCTTGCGCAGATCGTTGAGCGCGGTGGGGTCACCGCCCGCGGCGGTCAGCGCGTCCAGTATCCAGTTCAGAAGTGAGACGATGTCCCCCTTGGGCGGGGTATAGGCGCCCGACAGAGGGTTGCCGGCCTGATTGAACGGACGGAAGACGTCTTGCGGCAGGACGGGAGGCGGCATCTCGATCTCACGATGGGAGGAGACGTGCGGACGCAGCCCAGCGGCAGGCTAGGTGGCGTCAGTGCGACGGCGTTTGGGGAGTTAGAAAGCCTCGACGAAGTCGACCGTCGGCGTGGCAAAGCGGTTGAGCGACAGGTTCAGCGAACCCGCATCATCGGAGGCAAGGCGCATCCGACAGACGGGACGATCAAAGTCGACGGCAGTCCCTGCAGGCCAGTCCGCAGCCGTCCAAGGGCCAATCTTGACCGTCCAGAGGTTGCCGCCGTCCCAGTCGATAAGGTCTGCGATCTCGTGGAGACGACCGCCAGGCATTGAGAAGCGCATGCCCGGCAGAAGCTGCAAGCCGGCACCCAAATTGATGCGGACCTGAGTGGCATTCATCGCAGCGGGCTCGGCAAGCCTAGCATCGCTGAAGCTCTGGCCGTAGCCAGTGCCATCGGAGAAGTTGGCACGGTCTGAATGCGGGACGCTGTAGCTGCACGGCACGATGCCGGCGCGATGCGCAGGGCCTCTCCCGTCAGATGCGGGCACGAGGATGACCGTGCCGCGCCCTCCTGCCTTCATCCAGCGCCATGCCAACACAGCATCTTGCTTCTGAGAAACCGGAACCGTCATCGTGCCGATCCAGCGCGCGGTCGGTGAGACGACGATCTGTTCCTGTCCCATCAGCGATTGCCCGCCGGAACGGGTTGAGCCACGCGGCTCAAGCAGAACCTGCGAGAAGCGAAGGGCCGGCGGCCAAACACGATCCGCCATCAAGTCACCGTCACTGTAATGGGGCCAGCGGTGCTCGTTGCGTCACCGAAGCCGCTGCGATTGTAGGCGCGGACCCAATAGCTGTATGTGCCCGCCGGGCGGCCAGTGTCCGTGAAGTCGAAGGCTTGGCTTGCCGAGCCGTTGACGGTGCGGATGGCGGTGGCCTGCGCGAAGTTCGTCGTCGTGCCGCGGAAGACCTTGGCGCTGCCGAAGTTCGGGGCGTTGGGGGCCGTAAAGGCGCCAGACGCCTGGCCTGCGCCACCCGTCACAACGAAGCCGGTGGGCGCTCCGGTCGAAGTCGCATCGGCGATGGCCCTGATGGTCGCTGGGCTGGTTGCCGTCCAGTCGCTTTGCGAGGCGCGGCCATAGCTGGCGATAGCGCCTTGCGCTTCGTACTCCTGCCCGTCGACGAGGACAGACGAGACCACTCGGCCGCGGCTGTCCGTGTCGGCGTTCATGTCGATCCAGTCTGTCGCACCCACTGCGCGATAGCGACCGATCAGTGAGAGGTCGACCCGCTCAGGCTCGTCCGACGTGAGAACGAGGAACGTCGCCGCAGTCGTGCCGCTGACCGTGCGCCGATCAATCTGAGCCGCCAGATCCACGGGAGGCGCCGGCACTTCGGCTACGGTATCCTCGCCAGGAAGCGCAGGCGCGGTGCCCTCCTCGGTCGCAGGGTTGAAGTCGAAGGCTGCAGGATTGATCGATACGAGGTCGAAGGTGCATGTCGAGCCATCGCCGGCCGCAACCGCGCGCTCAACGGTGAACACCGCGTCGATGCCGTAGCGCGTGAGTTGCAGGCGGATGACGTCCTCAAACAGCGCCGGAAGGCCGCTGCGATCGGTGACGAGGCCAGTGATGCGATATTGAGGGTTCTGGCGGGCTGTGTGGATCTTCGCCAGACGCCTCACCTGATTATGGTTTTGTACCCACGGCCGCGAAAAGTCACTCTCTAAAATCTCGCCTGCCGCCTCCTGCCCCGGCAGATCTTCCCACGGGTCGCCCTCGATCACTTGGTAGTCGTGGGAAGTTGAGACGTAGGAGATTTTCAGTCGGTTGAAGGCCGCACGCTTGCCAGACCCGATCTCAATCTGTCCCGTGGAGATGATGTGCGGATCGGTCAGTGTGACATCGGGCGGGACGTAGACGCCGCCGCTGATGCCGATCTTACCCTCGGGCGTGAGGTAGAGCCGCCCATCGCAGGCATCGAGCATACCTTGCAGCGCATCGGCCGGCTCGTCGGTGAGATCGAAAGCGCCGCCGAGATAGTAGCGCGGGAAACTCTCGCCGGCCTTGTTGGTGACGGGCTGAGCGTGGAGATTAGTCGCCGCCGAAAACGATGCGTCGTCGATCAGGGCGTAGGGCACCTTCATGCCGAAGGTGGGATGCGTGAGGTGGTCGCGGATGCAAAGTGCCGGGATGTCCGACCACAGCCATGTGGCCGCGTTGTCGGTCTGTGCTGCGTCGTTCAGGTTCCGCACCCGTGACCCCTGGATCAGCACGCGATGCTCGGGCCAAGTGCCAGATGGGAACGATTTCGGAAAGTTCTTCTCTTTCGGGGCTGTTGCCGCCATCACCGAATAGGCGCAGCCGCGCAGGCGGTCCTCGGCGCTCCATTGCGGGAGTTGAAGCAGGAGGGTCGAGGCTGCCTGGTCAGTGGCGCCAAGATGCCCCTCAAGCACGACGTTGTCCTGCCAGGGGGCGATACCGGATGGGCCACCGAGAGAGCCCGGTGGCAGGTTCGCACGCTTGTCCTCAAGCCAGTAGCCGAGGAATGAGCCTATCGGCCCCTCGCAGTGATAGATCGCGTTGTAGAACTTGCCGTTCGCGCTACGGTATTCGACCTTCGGCCCGGCGATCATCACCGTGCCGAAGGCGCGCCGCCGGGGCGGAAGCGACTGCTTCGACGAGAATTGCTGGCTCTGCACCTTCTGTTTGATATCAGGCGTGGTCAGCGTGTTGACGAGGAGCGAGCCGCCGAGGATCGCGGTGGTGCCGACGATGGTCCCGACCGACACGCCCGCGATGCCGACAGCCGCAATGCCGATGCCGCCGGCGCCCGCCCCGCCGATCGCGCTGATGATGGCAAATCCGAGCGCTTCAGCCACGCGACAGGCTCCAGGCTACCAGCATGCGGAAATCCTCGACGATGATGCCATTGGTGGTCTTGGCGGCCCACTTGCCATCGAAGCGGATGGCCGAGATGGTCTGACCCGCCGCATCGAGGACGACGCCGACGTCACCTTCTTGCGGGAAGGTCGTCGTGTTAAAGCCGGCCGTCGCCATGTGAACCCGCCACATCGGGACATAGCCGCCCCAGCGGATGATCTGCCGCGCCGCGCCGACCTCGTTGGTGTAGGTGCCGCGGAGGTCTGCGGCCGGGTCAATGCCGGTTGCCTTCAGAACCCAGTCCGCGCACCACATGGCGCAGTCGTTGCCGGATGCGCGATCAAAGGGCGTCGCCATGCCCTCGCGCAGATGGCTTAGTAGGCAGGCCACTTTTCGGAAGCCTGCACGAGGCGGGCGAGTTGATCTGCGCCGCCGTCGTTCGGATAGAGCCGTCGCTGCGAGGCCGCGTTCAGGTAGGCGAAGGCCGGGCGGCGCCGGTTGTAAAGCAGGGTCACGGTAGTGACGCTGATGGTGGCCGTAGCGCCGTCATCTTGGATCGTCATGCGGTCCATGAGACCGACCCAGACAGCCAGCGGCGCGTCGAGCAGCCCTAAGTCTTTGTTGAAGTGCTGATCGAAGATCCGAACAGGCCGCCCCTTGGTCTCGTCCGATGCGGCCATGGTCTTGGCGATTAGATGAGGTTCGACGCCCGACAGCGTGAGGCTCGGCCCGCCGTTGCTCGGCACGACGGCCCGCTCGATGTCCGAGATCGTGCCGAGTTCGCCGAGGCCGGACCAGACCGCGCCATCGGCCGTGCGGATCGGCCCAGCGCCCTGATGCACACGGATCGTCTCGCTGGCGAAGTCGAACTGCACGAGCCGCGCGACGCGCACGACCTGGCCCTGCTGAAGCGCGGCAATGGTCGCCGGCATGCGGGGCATCAGTTGTTGTCCTTCCACGAGGCAAGCTGGTTGCCGATCGTGCGACGGCTCTCGGCAGCCTGCGCAGCAACAAGCGCCCGAAGGCGCTGCTCGACACCAGCATCTGCGCCGCGGGCGTCGATGATCGTGTCGCCCATGCGGATGGAGTTGCCGCCCGTGGCGCCCGAGCCTTGAGCAATGGGCACGATCTGACCGTTACCGTTGGGGATGAACAGTTCGCGCCCGCGCTCGCCTACAGTGTAGGCGCGACCGGCATCGACAGGGCCACCGTTGGCCTTGAAGCCGCCGAAGAAGCTGGTGAACAGCCCAGCAACGCCACCTACCGCGCTGCTACCGGCGCTCGCGGCGGGCGCCGTACCTAGCAGCCCAGCAAGCGGCCCCTGACCCGTGAGAAGCCCTTGCAGCCCCGAGCGGAAGACCTGCTGAGAGATGCTATTCAGGACGCTTGAGAACGACTTACCCTGCAGGATGGCATCGCCAAGCCCGTTAGCTGCCGCTTCGCCGAAGAACCGAGAGGCCTCGGCCGCCTGACGGATCGCTTGGTTGGCATCCATCGTGCGGTCCTTGTAGGTCTGCCAAGCTTCGGCGCCAGCTAGAATGCGCTTGCGCTCGTCCTCGGACAGCGCCGCGCTCTCGCGGTTGCCCTTCTTGACCTCCTCGCGCGCCGCGGCCTCAGCCTTCGCAATGGCGACGGCCTTCTCACGCTCGACGTTCGTCTTCTCGACGTTGTCGAGTTCGGCCTTCGCGGTGTCACGGGCCTTTTCGATCTGGTTGATGAGAGTTTCGACGGCATCGAGGCGTTCGGCTGACGAGCCGCCACCGCCGCTGCTGCGAGGCGTCGAAAGGCTCGGCAACGCACGGGAGCGATCGCGGCCACGCACGCCGATCTCTGGCAGAGTGGTAGAGGCGTCTGCGGCACCTTCAGGGCCAACCACACCAACGGCCCTGCCGGCTTCACGCAGGAGGGTGATCGGGTTGCTGGCAGTCAGCACCTTGCCGATGTACGGGATCTGATTGACGAGATCCTTCGCCGCCGTGACCACACCAGTGATCTGCGTGTAGAGGTTGACGGCTACTCCGACGACCCGGGCGATGACGGCTTCGACCTGTAGGAATGCGTCGTAGGTGTCGAGCACCGAATTGGAGATATCGCGCTGGATCGGCGCCAGTGCAGACGACAAGGTGTTGGCGATGTCCTTGGCTTTCGCGTCGAGCTGATTGGCGCGCTCGACTTCCTCTTCGCCGATGATGCGAATGCCGGCGACCGATGCCGACGTGGTGTCCATCGCGGCCTTGAGCTTGTTGACCGCGTCCTCGCCGTTGCGAAGCTGCCTTTCAAACTCAGGGCCAACGAACTTGCCGGCGAGATCAAAGGCGGCAACGTCCTTGCCCTCATCCTTCAGCTTCTGAATGAGATCGAGAAGCGCGCGAAGCTTTGCTTCCGTGCCGTTCGCGCCCTCAACAGCGCCGCGGTCGCCAGCGGTGATGTTGCCCGCCGCTACATTCTGCTGAAGCCGATCGCTAAGAGCCGACGTGTTGCGCCCGTCTTTGCCCTCGCCGATCTTGACTTCTGAGGCATCGCGGAAGCGGTTGAGGGATGCAGCGGCCTGCTCGACGGTAAGGCCGTACTTTTCGGCGCCGAGGGTGACGCGCTGGAAATACTCAGGGGAGACGCCAGCGCGCTCGGCCTCTTTGCCGATCTTGACGAAGTCGGCAATGTGCTCGCGAGCCGCGTCGATGGACGCCGAGACGCTGGCGAAAACCAGCTTTGCGGCCTCGAATGCGAGGAAGGCGCCGAGCAACGTGCGCAGCGCCGGGATCTGAGCGCCGAGGGTCGTGATGGCGGTCGTCGTACCCGAGACGCCGGCCTGTACGGCAGCCTGGGCAGATTGGGAGGATGCTGCTGCCGCGGTGAAGCTGGTCACGACGCCCTGAAGGGTCGCCTTCTCGGCCGTGGCTGCATTGGCCGTGGCCGTCGCGATGTTCTTCACGTCGTTGCCGATGGCTCCGGCTGCGCGCGTGAGGTTCTGTTGCAGGGCGCCAAGAGCGTTGCCGGTCTGGTTGCTGTTTGCCGCCAAGCCGGACAGAGCCACGCCGGCCGACGCCATATTGCCAGCGATCGACGCGGCAAGGCTTGCCATCGCGCTCTGAGCGCGCGAGGTATCTGCCCCGAACTGAATGACAAGCGGATCGGCCATTTAGGAAACGCCCATGTATCTGATCCTCGTCCTCATGGCCTGCACACCCGGCGGTAAGCAGGTCCCCTGCACCTTTGACCGGGTCAGGGAGCCAGTGACGCCGCTGGAATGCGCCCGCTATGTCGATGGACGGTTGCTGGACGGGCGCAAGATGTTCATCTGCGCGACGGACGATGACTTGAAGGACCTCAAGCGCACGAAGGGGATGGCCGCGACGCTCGACAAGACGACCGCGATCGCTGTTCGCCTGACGTCCCAGATCCGCTAGGCCCGGCCCGCCGCCATCTCTTCCATCAGCACCTTCAGGAACTCATCCTCGGATGGTGCCTGCTCGGCTGGGCTTTTCGCCCCTATGAACCCGTCGAGTGCCGCATGGAACTCGGCCAGGGTCATGCCTTTGACGTCTTGCGGCGTGTAGCCCGCGACGGCGCCGGCTCGGATGAAGACGGAGAGGTCCCCGGGCCTTGGTCGCTTGCCCCCTCCGTCTCGGCGTTTCCCTCGGGCACTCCCGACACCGCGCCCTGCACGATCTGCACGGCGAGCTGCAGGAAGTCGGCAATCGGGTAAGCCGGTGGGTGGTAGCGCATGACAAGCGCCTGGGCTTCGATCGGCGATGAGCCCGCCCCCTCAAGGCCGAGACGGATCGGTTCCCAGATGTCGTTCACGCCGAAGCGGTGCGTTGCCAGCCGCGCCATGATCTCGCCGATGCCGGCGCTGCACAGCCGCTCCAGTTCGGACATCTCGCCGAGCCGGAGCTGAAAGTTGCGCTCGCGGCCACCGAAGGCCGCGCGCACCATTGTGCGAGAGGTGTCGCTCTCGCTCATGCGGTGGCCGGCGCCCAGACGAGCGGGCCATCGCCGCGGAACTGCGCGGTGAACTGCGTGATGCCTGCGTTGCTGCGGGTGATCTCAAAGCTCTCGATGTGGACGTTGCCCTGCCACTGGCCGCCGCCACCCGCCAAGGGCTTGTCGATGCGGAAGGTGTACGGCACCGGGCTCTCACTCGCGACGTCCGTGCGGAAGTCGTCAAGGTGATCGGCGGCGATGGCGCCCGCGAACCGGCCGCCCCATGACGTCGAACTCTTGGCGCTCTTGCGGGTCGGGATTTCAAGAGGATTGTCGCAGTCGGCCACCGTCACATCGTCATAGGCGTTGGTGATGGTGAGCGTGATCGAAGTTGCCAAGCAGACGAACTCAGCAGAAGTACCGAGGCCACGATAGGCACGGAAGCGGTTGCCGGGGAGAAGGTCAGGGGTTGCCATGGTCAGTCCTCCAAACCGGACCCAGGCCCGGCGATGATGGTTGTGAGGTCGAGGAAGACCGACTTCGCTTGCAGCGGGTCGATCACGTCACCGGCCTGCGTGACCTCAATGGGCTTCTGCAGTCGGAACGGTTCGGCAAGGGCGGGGGTGAAGTCCTCCAAGCCCTCAAGAGCATTGGACATCGCGTCGATCAGCGACCAGGCCTCGGTGCGCCCGTTGGCCGTTGAGACAGCGTAGAGGCGAGCCTGCACCGTCCAGGCGAGGCCGCATCCGATCTCGTAGCGCGAGCGCCGCATCGGGCCGACGTAGGCGTAGGGCGCCGTTGCTGTGCTCGTCGGCACGTCGTCGTAAATCCGATTGCCCGCAATGGCCTTGAAGCCGGCATCGGCACGCAGCAGCGCGCGGATCGCGTCACGCAGCGGCAGGATGGGAGAGAGCGCGGTCACTGCGCTGGCTCATAATCTGAAGGCGCCCCAATAGTGCAGGGACCGAGGCGGCAAACCTTGCAGGTGCGAGGGTAGGCCTTGCCGGCTACACGCAGCACGCATGAAGCGTCAGACGTTTTTTTGACAGGCTTTGATGGGCTAGTCGTCAACACCGGCTGAGGGTTCGCCTGGCTAATCACTTGAAAATCATGATGCCCGCGATAATCGCGGTTAACCTCAAAACGCGCAGCCGAGGTTAAGCCATCACTGCATGCGGCTAAGGCTAGATCCTGATTTTCGTAGACGCCCTGAACTTCAAACTGTCCCGCCTTATCCCCCTGCAATAGCGTGCAGACGACCCAAACGCTGCGCGATGCGTCTTTCGATAGATCCAAACCCATCACAATCCCTCGCGGCTGGCGTCGCGCAGCTCGCCCGCCCAGTCGGCCAGGGCCTCACGCGCGGAGTTGTAGAAGAACGGCTGGCCTTCGACATCGCCGCCGCTCGAGGCGCGAACCTGTCGCCCCCCTGCCCCGGTCGTGTCGTCGAATAGGTTGCCATCCGCGACCGTGCCACCGGCATGGTGCCCCGCTTCAACAGCCAAGGCGTAGTCGTAGCCGCCAGCACGCACCGCCGTCGCCTCGACAACCCAGGTCTTGCCTTCCTTGCGGTAGGTGATGCCGTTGAGGAGGTTGCCGGTGTCCTGTGCCACGCGCGAGCGCATGAGGTCGACCATCTCGCGGGCGGCCTTCTCGCTCGCATTGTCCGACTTCAGCGCCAGCTTCACGGCATGGCTAACGATCTGCTTCGTGACGGCCTCGACGCCGAAGATGCCAGTGACGGTGTCGATCAGGCGAAGGCCCGAGAGCACACCGCGGGTGTTGGAGAAGTCGCGCGCCGCGCCGGTCAAGGACGTGGCTGAATAGCCCTGCGAGAGCAGGCCGATGGTCGCGCCGATGTCCATACTCAGACCCGCCTTATTAGAATTGCTTTTCGGACAACCCACTTAGACGCGCGAACAGGAAGACGAACACCAATCTTACTCAAGCAGCATACCGATAGAAGAGCAGGCATGAACCACCAAGCAAGGCCAAATCGTAAAATGATCGTATTGCTTGCCATTACCCGCCGCCGAGGTTGCTTGAGATGTTGAGGGCAATCAGGCCAGTGCGGCGATCGGGAAGGCCGACGCCCTCGATAGCGAAGTCGCGACCCAGGATCTTCACGCGCTCGCCGTTGGTGATCGTGCGGGACTGCTTCGTGTCGCGCACAGTGAGGATGCCGGTCTCGACATTCTGAGCGCCACCGCCCTGCACCGCCTCACGCACAGACTGAGGCCGGAAGTTCGCGTTCAGAGTGAAGGCAGGCGCGTAGGGTCCGCGGTCGCCAGTGTCTTGGCCTTCGTTGTCGAGGATCGGGGGCCGGCGCATGAACTGCGCGCGATGCTCGAAACGCCCGCTGTCCATCAGACGCTCAGCACTCGATAGGGGCCTAGCAGGAACTCGACGCCGAGCGGCAGGGTCGCCGGCTGAGCCTGGGTCGTCGTCACCGCATCCCGGTTGTTGTAGAGGTGCGAGACCATGAGCAGAACCGCGGCCTTGATCGGAGCTGGCGGGGTTGCGTAGCCAGCGCTGTAGCGGACCCGGATCACGCCGCAGTCGGCGCGCGTCGCAGGCCAAGAGCCGTTGAAGGCGCAGACCACCGTTCCCGTCACGTCGAGGCGATAACCGCCAGTGTCTAGGATCTGCTCGACGCCGCTCGGGTCATCGTACTTGACCGAGGTCACAGCGATGGCCGGCGGGTAGGGAAGGCGGATGCCGAAGTCGAAGGTGTCTGTCGTGACTTCCAGGGTCTGCATGCCGACGCAGCGACCGAGCCAACCAGACGGACCATCGATATTCCCTTGCGCGGCTTCGATCAAGGCCAGCACAACGTCGTCGTCGTTTCCGTCGATGCGCAGATGCCGTTTCGCTTCATCAAGCGAGACGATCGGCTCGGGTGGCGTGATGACGCTGGTGTGCATGCTGGTCTCTGTTTCCGGTCGCGCGAGTGTCAGCCGAGGACTTCTTCGCACTGCGAGACGATTGAAGCCGCCGCGGTCCCAGCCGTGGTCGCAACCAGCCTGACGTAGTGGCCAGCCGGCACGATGTAGGAAAGCTGGGCGGTGTTGGACGTGGTCAACGCGATGCTGACAGTCAGGCCGACGCCGGACGTTGCTTCGACCCGCCCGCGCTCTGTCGTCGGGGGGTTAGCGGCGTCGCTCAGCAGGGCGACTGTCGCGCTAGAGGTGCCAGCGAGAAGCGGGTTCGTCACCTGTGTTTTGATGGAATAGCTGACGAGGACAGGCTTGGTTGCGTGAGGCTGGAATGCGGTAGCTAGAACTCGTGCTGAGACCGATGGCGCCGCCGTGGTAGGCCCGGCAGGGCCGGTTGCCCCCGTAGCGCCTGCTACCCCGGTAGGGCCTGCGACGCCTTGAGGCCCTGTTGCTCCTGTCGGTCCCGCGGCCCCCGTTGCCCCGGTGTCGCCCTTTAGTCCTGTGGCTCCCGCGCTGCCTGTAGGGCCAGTGTCGCCTTTCGGGCCTGCTGGTCCAGTTGCGCCCGTCGCGCCAGTTTGACCTGTTGCGCCTGTAGGCCCTGCCGGACCCACGCTTCCTGTTGTTCCCTGAGGGCCTTGTGCTCCGGTGGCTCCTGCTGCGCCTGTGTCACCCTTGTCACCTTTCGCGCCTGTAAGACCCTGAGGGCCAACAGCGCCTGTAGCTCCAACACTGCCGACGGGTCCGGTCGATCCTGTCTCACCCTTCAGTCCTTGCGCGCCGGTTGGCCCAGCCGAGCCAGTTGCTCCAACCGGTCCCGTGAGCCCTGTGTCACCCTTGGGTCCAGCAACTCCCGCGGGGCCGGTGGCGCCAGTTGCACCAGTCGGGCCAGCCCATCCAGTATCGCCCTTAGGCCCGGCTGCACCTGTGTCTCCCTTGTCGCCCTTCAGGCCTTGCGGACCAATTGGGCCAGGACTGCCTTGATCCCCCTGCGGGCCTCTCGGACCTCCGGGTCCTGGTTCCCCAGCCACTCCCTGGCTGCCCGCCGGGCCTGCCGCACCAGGGCTGCCTTGCTGACCGCTTTGTCCTGCATCGCCTTGATCTCCCTTCGGCCCGGCCGGGCCTGTCGCCCCCTGCGGTCCTTGAATGCCTGTCGGGCCTATTGGCCCCTGCTCACCCTGCGGCCCAGTCTCACCTTGAAGTGGAGTTACCGGACCTCGGCTAAACACGCCGTCAAGGTAAGCCTTCGCATCCTCTGGCGTCTCAAATGACACGCCGTCAGCAGTGCCAAAGTCTGCGAAATTACCACCCGCGATGAAGGTGTCGGTGGTGCCCCGCATGTTGATGCGGATGGTGCTGCCGCCACCGTTCAGGGTGCAGATGAGCGACCGCGGAGCGAATGAGTGCAACTCGCTTGAGATCATGATCTGATCGCAAACGGCGTCGTACCAAACTCGGACCCGGCTCATGGCTGGATGCTCGTCGGCCGCAGGAACAGGGTTTCGCTGATGACCTGCAGCGGCCGATCGGCGGTGAGGTAGAACAGGGCGCCGTTTGCGAGGAACGTGCTGAGCACCTGAATTGAGAAGTTCAGCGTGACCCGCTCAACAACCGTGGCGCCTTCGAACAGAAGCGCGGTGCTGGTCTGGAGCGGGCCGAGGGGCGAGCCGCTGTCAATGTCGACCCGGATCTTGCCACCGGCTTGCATGGATCGAACGGCGAGGTTGATGGTGATGTCGTAGACGTCGCCCATGGCCCGAGCGCGCAGCACGTTGTCGACGAAGAAGTTGTGCGCGTTGAAGGGCGGCAGGAGCAGGCTCTGTGTGGTCAGACCGCTCGGCGCGAAGATGAGGCGTTGCCGTATGCCAGGGTCGAAGCTGTCTTCAACGCCGATGGTGCGGTCGGTGTAGGTGATCTGGCCGAATGGGCCGTCACCTTTCGGCCCCTGAGGACCAACATCGCCGCGGGGGCCCTGGTCGCCAACTGGGCCAGGGACGACCGCATAGATGATTTTCGGCGTTGGGGGCGTGGCGACTTTAACGATCGGCGTCTTTGTCGCAACTGAGACACGAACCCCGCCGCTCATGGAACGGGCACCCCCAGGCCAACGACACGCCCCTCAACGAAAGTGCGGTGAGCCGTGCCGGCGCGGCGTTGGAGGCTGTAGGAAGCAAGCCGGCCCTTCGGGATAGACACGGTCTCTTCGGTCGTCGGCTTCCACGTCACTGTGGCATTAGGGGCGTCGTAGGTAAGCCCCTCTGAGGCCGCGCTGTCCTTGCGGATAAACAGATCACGCCACGAGATCACAAGCACAAAGGTGGATGACGGCTCTGTAAAGGGTTGACCGTTGTCATCGACGATTGCCCAGACCACGGCAGGGTCGTTGTCGCCGCGCTGGATCTCGATGTCTTCGACGGCAGCACTCATTGCGCTCCCCAATCCAAGTCCGTGAAGCGCAGAACGAGGGGCAGTTGCTTCTTGGCCCACTGGTCGGCGCCATAGATGCCCCAGCCGGGATAGAGGCCTTCGTTGTCGGGGAAGCCGGTCGGGCCGGTGTAGGTGCAGATGACCTTGGGCGAGCCGCCTTCGGGCGTGATCGTGATCTTGAGCCGTCCGTCAGGCCCGCCGGCCGCATCGGTGTACTCGATGCGGAAGGTGAAGGGCGTACCGCGAGGAACCGCAACCCGCGGCGTGTCGAGCTTGAGGCCGCCAGTCGCGCCGGGATGGCAGACAACAGCTCGGAAATACTCCATGCCGGCGACGTTCTCGATCTGGAGCGCGACGGGTGGCGAGGTCGGGTTCGTGATGCGCTGGATCTGAGCCAACAGGAACCACCAGGCGGTGAGGCGCTGGTAGGTCTTCTCGATCGTCACCGTGCCTTCGAAGAACAGCGGCACGCCGACTGGGAGGCGATCCGGGCTGCCGGCATTCCGGTTGTACGGGACCGCCATGTTGCGGACCTTGGACTGCCCGCCGTCGAGGACCACGCAGCGCTCGCCTGGGGCGGCCAGGGTGAAGGTCTGAGCCCCATCCTCGGCCACGTCCAGGCAATAGTCGCAGTCGCCGTTGTAGGCGATGCAGCGCCGGCCCTTGGCGTCGTCGAAGATGCCCCAGTCGCGAACGATGCTCACGGATTGGCCACCGCGAGAGCCTGGACGGCAGTGCCAGCGACCAGCGTCGGACCCCAGCCAACCAGATCACAGGTGCCGCCGGTCTGCGAGAGGGCATTCGTCGAAGAACCCGCGCCGATGGTGACGCCCGTAGCCGTGGTCCGCACCACGTTGGTGTCGGTGCCGAGCGCGCTGCCGTTGATCGACAGGCTGCGGCCCGTGGCGTCGAAGGTCACGGCAACCCCGAACGAGCCGGTATAGGGCGTGCCTGTCGTGTCGGCGCTGAGCGATACCGTGCCGTTCATCGACATGACGCGGGTTGCCACCGCCGTGCGGCCGAGGATCGCGTTCCCGCCGTCGCCACCGATGAAGGTCGCTGCGGTGGCCGGCGCAAGACGCCCGCGGTAGACGAACGCGCCTGCGGTCTGCAGGGCATCTGTCAGAACGGCAGGCGTAACCTTTTCGGCCGGGCGGGTCGTGGCCGAACCGGTGGTGTAGATCGGCGAGGTGGCGAAGGCGCCGACCTCACATTGCACTGCGTCGATCAGGAAGCTGTCGCCTGAGGTGGCGATGCGGAAGCCGATCGTGGGGCTGGTCAGCGTCTGGCTCGGGATCGACACGCGAGTGATGCCGGCGGTGACGGTCAGCGTCGTCCAAGTCGGCGTCGTCGCGTTGAAGTCCTGCGTCATCTCCAGCGTGCCGGTGCCGACGAGGCGCATGACGTCGACCGAGCAGATGCGGACAGCCGAGGTAGCGGTGATCGCCTGAGTGATGGTGCCGGCGGCTGCCGTAGCCGTGATGCGCGAGGCCGAGTTCGCCACAGCGTCAAGGCCCGTCTGATCCTTGACCGCGGTGATATTCGTGGCGACCCATACCGCGTTGGTGAGATCGCGGCCGTAGAGAAGCGCGTTCTGCGCCTGGGCCTCGTGCACGAGCCGACGCTTGCCGCCCGTGAAGTCGAAGCGCAGCACGTTGGCAGCGAGGTTGTTCCGGCGCACTCCGCCCGCGTCGATGTAGGTCCGCTGCGTCGTGCCCGTCGTGGCAACAGCCAGGATGTCGGACGACAGGCAGGACTTCATGGTGGTGAGGTCGCCGGCCGTCGTGGCTCGGGCGTAGCGATCGTTGTTCGGGTCGGCGATGTTGGTCAGGCCAGTGAATGGGGCCTTTGTCCACCAGCGCTGGACGGTTGCGCCCGTGCGGATGCCCTTCAGATCCACACTTGCCGCGGTGAAGTGCAGTCCGTCGCCAAGCGGCAGGCCATCGGTTGAGACGAGTTCGACGTTCTGGTCCGCGGTGATGATGGCACCCTGAGCAGCGTAGACGGTCGCCCAGCCAGCGATGAAGCCTGACTGGGTCATCTCGACGTGCAAACGCTCAATGATCCAGCGCGAGGCGACCCAGTCAGTGCGGGCCTGCGCGATCAGGGTGTTGAGGTTGCTCTGGTAGTTGCCGGCGTCGGTGGTGGTCTTGGCGTCCTGCTCGCCCTGGCTCTGCACCACGACGGTGTTCGCGGCGTTCACAGTGACGCTCTGCGCAGCGAGAGCGGCCTTGGCTGCCGTAACCTTGCTGGTGTGGATGGCGTAGAGCTGCCCAGACCCACCGGACGGCGCCCAGTAGCGGGGGGATGAGCCGGGCGCGATACCGGTCGAGCCGATCGCGGTCTTGACGATGTAGACGTTGCCGGTCGGGTTGTCGGCCAGATACGCCGAGGCGATGGCCCACTCCGAACCCCAGGTCGTGCCGGCGTTGTCGCCCTGCTCGCTGTTGACGTAGGGCTGGTAGGTCTCGAAAGCGTTGGACGCGCCCCAGATCTTCACGCGGGCGTTCGGGCTGCTGTAGCCAGTCGGGAGAACCTGGCTCGCGTTGAAGCCGCCGTTCGCTGTGGTCGCCGTGCCGAGCGCCTGAGAGTTGGACTGCCCCCACATGATGAGCAGCAGGGCTGGGCCAGTGGCGGCAGCGATGACCGCACTCGTCGCGGCGCTGGTTGCGCTGGCCGAGCCTGCTGAGTTCGTGGCCGTCGTCGTGACCGTGATCGTCTTGCCGATGTCGCCAACGACCGGGACATAGGTGGTCGCCGTGGCGCCCGAGATAGGCGTGCCGTTCGCTGACCACTGGAAGGTGAAGGACGTCGGCGAGTTGGCCCAGGTTCCTGATACCCGCGTAAGCGTGGAGCCGACCTGTGCCGTTCCCGAGATGCTGGGTGGGGTCTGGTTGACGGGCGCGGACACGCCACCGCCGCCCCCGCCAGCCCAGACGGGCGGCAGGTTCTTGGCCTTGACGATGGGGGAAAGCTGAACGGAACGGCCGACGCCCCGGTCAGCGCGGCCATCAGGGCGATTGGACGGGCGGCCAGGGCGACGAGCCATATCAGTGCTTCCGCTTGCGGGAGGAGGAGGCGACGCCGGCCTTGTTGTCGGGGGCGTCGTTCATCTTGTTTTCGGGCGCGGGCGCCTGCTTCGCCTCGGGCGCACCGATCAGGCCGGTTTCCTCGAGGTGCTTGCGGTCGGCGGCGTTGGCAGGCTCGACTTCGTCGCCGGCCGTGTAGGTCGTTCCGTTGTGATGGAACGGGTGTTTTGCAACGAGTTTGGACATGGAAGCGCCTCCCAGAACGAGGCGACGCGGGAACCACTAGGCCCCCGCGTCGATGGATCAGGCGAAGGCGCCGCCGACGAAGGCGGTCGGGCGGGTCACGGTGAGGGCCAGACGCTCCTCGCCGCGCAGGGTCAGCATGTTGCGGACGAAGTTGTCGCGATCCTCTGAGGAGATCGCCACGTTCGCCTGCTCACGGTCCCAGATCTTCGCGGCCAGCGAGAACGCGCCGACCATGAAGGTGCCGACCGCCATCGCGTCGCTCTCGACCACGCGCATGCCCCAGAGACGGGGATCGGAGCCGGTCGTCACGGCCGAGTAGAGGTAGAGGCCGCCGGCATCCTTGAGCAGTTCGATGGTGGCCCAGTCCTGCGGGTTGAGCACGACTGCGGTCGCCGGGAAGAACGACTTGCGCACCTGAAGCTTCGCCCAGCGGATGTGATCCACCATGTTCGCGTTGGCCGGGATGCCGGTCGACGAGTAGGCGGTGCGCTGGGTGTAGATGCCGTTCATGTTGCCGGTGGCGCCGGAGCCGAGCAGGAGCTGGTTCTCCTCGACCTGCTCGAGACCCACGCGAAGGTCGCCATCGATGAGCGAGCCGAGCATCGGCACGTCGTCGTAGACCTGCTTCGACACGGGGATCCAGTGCGCGATCGTGACGACCGGCGCCTGCGCGGCAGTCCACGTCATCGCGCTCTCGGGCTTCAGAGCACCCTCGGCGACGATGGCGGCAGCGGTGGCGAGCGGACCCTGCACACCGTACTCGATGAGCTGGGAGTTCGTCTGTCCGACAGGGATCAGGTCGCGAACCATCAGGGGACGGTTCACGCGCGTGACCATGTCGGCCTGCTGCGCGGTCACGAGCGGATGGCGCGCGGCCGGAGCGGTCGGGGTGGTGATGATCGTCTTGAGTTCGATCGACACCGTGCCCTTGCCGCCGCGGGCGCCGAGCGACTTGAACTGCTCGTTCTCGGCGAAGATCTCCGAGGCGCGCTTGGTCTGCGGCTGCGAGCCGCCGAACAGGCCGGCGCGGTTGGCCTTGCGCTCGATCTCGTCGGCGCGGTCGGTCGCCTTCTTGATCTCAGTCTGGAGATCCTTCAGGTGGCCCTCAAGCACGACCGTGTCGGCCTTCTCGCCCTTGAGCTTGTCGATCACCTCGGCGAGGTCCGTGGTCTTCTTGTCCAGGGTCTCGTAGGTCGTTTTGATCTCGGTCTGCACGAGCTTGGTGAAATCGGTATCGTCCGCCATGAGGTCAGGTCCTTGCCTTGCGGATTGCATCGAGGAGGGCGCTTTTCAGCGTCTCCGGCTCGGGCTGTCCGCCAGCGTCCCGCGTGGCAGTCAGTGCGTCGAAACCACCTTTCAGCAGGGTCTCGACGTCTGTTCGGCTCATCTGCAGGCCGCGCTCCCGCGCGAAGTCGAGCAGCATGTTCCGGAACTCTCGGAATTGAAGGTCGGCCGCTTTCACGGCGCTGATGAGCGCGTGGCTGTCGGCCGGGAAGGTGACGATGCTGGCCTCGGCCAGGTTGATCTTCTTCAGCACCCGCACGCCGTCGCTGCGCTCGGATGAGCCGCCCGGCGGAATACTGAAACCGATGGAGATGCCGTCGACATGCCCCGCCTTCACGGATGCATAGGCATCCTCGGCGAGGCTATGGCCGGGGGTGAACTCGCCCTCGACGATTAGGCCCTTGTCGTCCTCGGCAAGTTTCGTCCAGCGCCCGATGACCTTCTCGGGATTGTGCTGCCAGAGCATCTTGATCCCGGTTTTGTTGGCCTTGATCGTGGCCGAGTAAGCGCCGGGAACGATGGTGTCCTTATAGCTGTCGATGTTGCCGAAGACGGAGGCGTAACCGCGCACAGTGCGCGCGTCTGCCTTCACCTCGACATCGTCGAGAGCGGTGAACTTGTATTCCATTGCTTGAAGCCTCGTCAGGCGGCGGGCAGCGCCGGGTCGGCGGGCGTGTTAGTGGCGTTCTGCGATCCGCGGAACAGTTCGTCGCCGCCGTCGATCGGGTCTTGGTCTTCCATGGCCCGGATCTCGTTCTGGGTGTGCCAAGCCGGCGCGCCGCCAGAGCCGAGGGCCTTGGTGTAGTATTCCGCCCGATCCTTCGCGGCGCCGCGCATCAGGCCCTGCAACAGGAAGTGCGAATAGCTGGCCGGGTCTTCGATCAGGTCGCGGTCGAGGGTGTTTTCCCAGCGCTGCACCCACGGGTCGAGGGTGTGAACGACATGAGCGATGAAGAACTGCTCCGACGAAGCGAAGGTGGCCGTCTTGTCCGCGGCCATGAGCATCAGCGGCAGCACGCGGAAGGCGCGACCGACCTCTTCAATCTGGAAACGACGGGTCTCGATGAGCTGCGCGTCGACCGCAGTCATGGTCATCGCAGCAAACTCCCAGCCGCCGTCGAGAACAGCGATGCCGCCTTCGCCGCCTACGCCGAACTTCTTCTGCCAGGCCTCGGTGAGCGCGTTCTTGGCATCCGGCGAGAGCGTGGCGCCCTTGTTGGCGAGGATGCCGCTCGGACGCCCGCCCGTGCGCTGCAAGGATGCCTGCGACTGTTCAAGACCGCGGGAAAGGCCGAGGAGAGCGCGGGCGATCCGCACAGTCGGCAGCCCTTCAATGCCGTTCAGGGTCGGGCCACGCAGATGGAACACGTCGACGGGGTCGAGATCGCGTTCCCGACCGTCAATTGTCGCCCGATACGAGAGGGTGCCCCCCTCGAATTTGACCGACATCAGCTCGGGTAGGATCGGGATCAGCTCGTCGATCTGGCCGTTCACGCGCGAGATGTACGAGAAAGCGTTCCCGCCGAGGACGGCGTGCATCGTCATCATCTCGCGCCACTCAAAACTCGTCATCCACGAGTTCGGCTTGCGGTGCAGAATGCTGTAGATTGGCTGGTCGGTGGCGAGTTCGCGGTAGGTCTTGCCGCCGCGCTGCACCTCCCGCATCACCTTGAGCGGCACCTGGGCAACGCCCTCGGCGATCACGCGCACGGCACAGAACACCGCGGCAAGCTGCAGCGCGCTCTCGGGCGTCAGGGCCACGTCTTGCGCGATGTAGCCCTCAACGATGCCCCGCGGCACATTGCGGATGAAGTTGTCGCCGTCAGACGGGCGCGGCCCCCATCTTGAGATCAGGTCTCCGAACCAACTCATGCTGTCATCGCCTACAGAACGAGGAGGGGAGAGGTTTCAAGGTAGGAAGGCGCAACGTCTTCTGTCCGATCTCGCGACTTGAGGCCTACGGCCATGGTCAGCGCCACCGCGCCGTCGATGCGGAACCGAGCCTTTTGCTTGTCCAGTTTGCGCCCATTGGCCGGGTCCATGACCGCAACCGCGTTCGCCACGTTCCACGTCAGAACCGGATTGGCCGGGTGCTTCAGCTTGCCTTCGATGATCGCCAACTCGAGCGCGTCGATGGCCGGCGTCATGTCTCGGAACCCCTGCCCCCAAGGGATGAGCCGCAGCCCATCGCCCTTCTCGCCATCCTTGTGGCAGTCGAAGTCGATGCGGCTGAACTCTTTGATGAGGTCGTCGATGCGCCAGCGATCGTAGGCCATGCCGAGGATGCGATAGCGCCCCCAGAGGTCAGCGACGAAGCGAGCTATCGTTTCCTTGTCGATCGACTTGCCAGGCGTAGTAAGCAGCTGCCCGTCCTTCGCCCATTCCTTGAACCGCTGGATGCCCTTGCCGAAGTCGCGCTTGCTGTGCTCCTCGAGCAGGGCTTCCGGCTTCCAGAGGAAGGGCTGAACCCGCGTCCCGCTCTCGGCGCTCACCATCACCAGGGCGGTGAGGTCGTTGATGCTCGACAGATCCAGGCCGAGGTAGACTTCTTCACCCTCGCGGATCGTCGCGTCGCCCGCGCATGCGGTCCATTCGGCCCGGCTGATGAGCGACGAGACCGGCGCCACGCGCTGGTTAAGGTAGAGATTGCGGAACTTCGGCTCCTCGGCCGGCATGCGAGCCGCTTTGCTCGCCGTGGCCTTGAGATCCGCCAGAGACCGGAAGTCGCCGAGCGCTGGGTTCGCCAGCTTCCAGACCTTCGGGTCAAAGATCTTCTCGTCCGGTGTCTCCTCGGGCACCGCGTACAGATGGCAGACGATGGATGCGTCACCGCCGGTCAGGCCGTCGTCGATCAGCTTGGAAAGGATGTGCTCCGGGTCGTTGGACTGGGTCGAGATGGTGCAGAACAGCGGCTCGGCGCGTGCGCCCATCGAAGTGTCGAGCACGTCGTAGAGTTCGCGATTGCGGGCCTGGGCCAACTCATCGAAGACGACAAACGACGGGTTGAGCCCGTGCTTCGTGCCCGCCTCAGCGCTGATGGCCTTGTAGAAGCTCCCGTTCGAATAGCAGGCGATGTGCTTCGTGCTGTCGACGACGCGGACCATGCCGGCGAGTTCGGCATCGGCACGCACGATCTGCGCGGCGACCTTGAACACCTGGGCGGCCTGCTCGCGGTCGTTGGCCGCAGAATAGATCTCGCCGTTCTCGATCGCTTCCGGCCCGACGAGATGCGCCAGGACCAGCGCCGCGATGAGAGCGGTTTTTCCGTTCTTGCGAGCGATGCTGAGGATGGCGCGTCGAACGAGGCGCCGACCGTCCGCACCGTGCGGCTCGTAGATGTCGCGGATGAAGCGCTTCTGCCAAGGACGCAGAATAAAGGGACCGCCCTGCCCCTCGCCGCTCGGGACCGTTAGTGCTTCGATAAACCGGATGACACGGTCTGCCCGGTCAACCCGTCGAACTTGCTTTTGGGTTTTTCTGCCGGGAGGTGCAGCGCGGCGCGGGCCTTCGGATTGAGCCCGAGCCGATCGCCGAGGCTGGCGATCAGCGACGCTTGCTGGTTGATGATTTTGAGCCATCCGTTCGGGGCCTCGTTGCCCGATGTGTTGAGCACGATCCACGCGAAGTCTGGGTTGCTGATCTCGTGTGCGGCCCGCTTGTGGATCGCCCAGGCCATCGCGAACGCCGCGAGCGAGTAGCTATCTAAAGCCGAGTAGATCTTCGGCGGCATCGAGCCCTTAATGACCTCGATGCAGGCCGCGGCATCGTCCGGCATGTGGTCCGGCACGAACGCATCGCCCAGACCCTCGATGCCGCTCTCAATGATGGGGCGTTTGCCGGGGGTGCCCTCCAACCGCTCGATAGCGGCGAGCTTCGGCTTAGGTCCACGCAGACCCATCGGGTTGTCCTAAATTCGCGAAAAACTTGCGGAGTTTGAAGGGGAGTTTGACAGCCGCCCTTTAGACTTTTTCTTTCCAGACTTTCGATACCCCCCTACCCTACTGTCGAGAGGCCATCCATCTATTCCGACTACTTGCCTTGCCTTGCCGCCCTTCTCTAGGGCCTGCTCATCCCTGTCGTGACAGTCAGTGCAGGATGAGGCGAAGGGGCCATTCCAGAACAGGGTCTCGTCGCCCTTGTGCGGGGTGACATGGTGGCAGACCGTTGCGGCTGTGATGACGCCCTGTCGTTGGCATCGCTCGCATAGGGGGTGGGCTTGAAGCTGCTGTGCCCTGATGGCTCGCCACCGGGCTAGGTTATACCAACCCTGCCAGGGCTGCTCTCGCCTGCGCTTGGCGTTGTGCTCTCGGTTGGCTTGGCGCTTCCATTCGGGCTTGGGCATCAGAGGGTGATGACCAACCAGAGGACCAACACGCAAAAGGGCCAGCCCCTTCGGACCAGCCCATCAGACGCAACGCGCCCTGTGAGACACTGCCCACGGCGCAGGGTCATTGTCAAGCCCCTACCACAGACGACATCAATGCTTGCCTGATCGCCATCCTCTGCCGCGCATAAGGTGCAAATCCAATTGCGCTCCTGGGAGGTCGGATCATTAGCGACATCCATGGGCTCGGTGCAATTCGGACAGAACCGCATCACTTCCACAACCTATGAAGGCTGTTAAGGCCGACCCGCAAAGCGCCCCGCGTATCATCGTTGCGAGGATAGCTGTCGAGCGTGCAGACCAGGGTCAACGCCTGGTAGGCCGCTCGCGCCTCGCCGGTCTCCTCCAGCGCCCGCATCGCAGCAGACCAATCCTTGCGCAGCGCGGCCAGTTGCTCGGACGGCCTTTCCGTCGCCGTAGACCGGCCGCCACCGCCCTCCAGCGTCTGAGGGGCAACACGATAGCTCACACCCTCGCAATCGCGCCCGTGGGCCTCGTGCAGCGTTTTCCATCTCTCTCCGGCCTCGTACTGATCTCGAGTGATAGCGCGCTCGTTGTAGAGCCGGCCGAGAGCATGCCCGAGCTTTGGGTCATCAGGGTCTTTCTGGCCGCGGCGGTGAGGCTGATTGCGGACGGTCGCCATGATCTTCTCTTGGCTTTCCTCGACGCGACCGCGGACGGTGGTGGGACGCTGCACCCGTCCATTCCTCTCCCTTGCCTTCGGGACGATACGGAGAGCCGCGACTTTCTCAGGGGTGCTGGCGTAGGGCATGGGGCTCTATCCTGTGCGGGGGCGGGTTAGGCGAAGCGCTGCCAATTCAGTTCACGCTCTCGATGCTGCAAATGCTCCCAAGCATCCCGCGTCCAGACGGCATCGGCGAGCGCATAGTGCTCCTGCGTGTCTTGCTTCGGCAGGGTAGCGCCGAGCCGGTCTGCTTCCTGCTTCAAGTCGCGGCAATACATCGGCCAGCCATCCGGCAGATCGATCATGCGGCCGAAAAGCTGGCAAAGGACGACCCAATCGTAATCGGCGTAGTAAGCCCAGAACTCCGGCTTCTGACCGCAGAAGATGCGGACAGCATCGGCTATCGTGGCACGGCTGAAGCGATGCCCACGAAGATGCGGCACCACGTTCTCATGCACCCAAGGGTCAGCGCGAGAGAGGTCGCAATCGGCATTTTCCATGTATAGCGTACCGCCAATCTCGCTCACCATGCCGATGCTGATGAGGTCGATCGTCTTGCCGTCCTCGACGAACTCAGTGTCGAACCAGATCTTACCCATCACTTCTCTCCCGCTTGGTTCGCACGTTCGATGAGCCATTCGCCGAGACGACGGCATTCGGGGTTGGACAGGAAGAATTGTCCGTCCGCGTCCTGACCTTCTTCAGCCGTGAAGAGGACGCCATTGACCACGTCGTCGGCGCAGATGGCCGGAAAGATGCCGCCGCCGCGGAAGATCTCGCGCTCGCTCACGTCGCGCACTCCTCTATCTTCGGGGTACGGGGAGGAGCAGGAACCGGCATCCAGTGGGTCGGGTCTTGGATGCCAGGCAGGCCGACACCCTCATAGCCGCCCTCCTCGCTCATCGTTTGCCAGCGGCCATAGCCGAACTCAGCATCGACCTCCCGCCACTCAATCCCAGCGATCCGGTCGACAACCCAGAGGTCTACAGGCGTCCCGTCCTTCGGCGCAGTCTCAATCGGTTTCCACTCACCCATGGCTCACCCCCTCTGTCTTCCGCTGGGTCTCTGAGGAGGCGGGCCGAGACGACCGCATGATCCGCTCGTTCGCAGGGATGGCGGAACGAAGCTCGGCAAGGGTGGCCTCAAGGCGGGCCTTCATGGCGTCTTGATCGCGCTGAGGCAGGCTGCTGAAAGAAGGGGCTGGGCGGTCATCTTGAGGCTCCCATGGCTTACGCATCGGATGGCTCCTCTTGCGGCGGGTTCTCGGCAAGCCAGCGCTGCCAGTGCGAGCGGTTGTTGATGCTGACGGTGTCTTGCTCGGCAGGTGTCCGCCCAGTCTGCGCAGCAGGTGCCATGCTGGCCGCGGCCTCTACATCTCGAGCGGCCTGCTCGAGACCAGCCGCATTCGCTTCGCGCTGCGCCTCGGTCGGCACATAATCCGGCTCGGCCTCAAGGACGCGCTCGAGCCGCATAGCCTTGCCAGCGGCAACCGATGCGATGCGGAGGGCTAAACGGCGCAGCCGGGCGGTCGACGGGGCAAAGCTGTACTCGTCTTCACGAATGTCGCCTCCGGCCTCGCCACGCTGCCAGCGTGCCAGGGCCTCTCGAGTTGCCCAAAGCGGCACGTCGAATAGCGCCTCAAGGTAGCCCTTGGTCTTGGCTGCCGTCGTCTGCGCATCGGCGCGCTGCGGCGAGTAGGCGAGTAGGAGTTCGCCGATCACTGGGGCGATCTCTCGGGGACTGCTGAGCCGCGCCATCGCCTTAAGCTCGGCGATATGCTGGGAGATAAGTGACCGTTGCTCGTCCGTAGGGATCAGATGCGCCGGCATCGTCGGCGTTCGCTTCACGATTTGACCGCCCACCATCGTGATACGATCCGAACCCAGGTCGCTGACAGAATGCATCTGTTCCGAGAGCCAGGCCGGCGCCAACATGATCGAACTTGGTTCCGCCGCCGAAGCGCGAGGGATTAGGGCCAGTGCTTTGGGCATGGTCGGCTCTCCTGTCGGACAAAAGGCGGGTGACGTAGGGGATGGGATCTCCGGTGCCGTTCGCGACGGCCTCCTCGATGGCCCAGAGGACGCGACCGGCGTCGCCGTCGTTGTCTCGCAGCCAGCGCCCGATCATCTGCCTCGAGGGCTTGTCGGAAGCGCCAATGCTGACCAGGGCTGCCGGCCCCTCGAGCCAGAGACGATCCCGGAGCGGCATCGCGATCGGCTCGGCTTCAGCCGTGCCCGAAGCGTTAGCTTCGGAACTGTTCGATTGGTGGTTCCCTTGTGGTGGTTCCCCTTGTGAGGGATTAGCGGCAGGAGCTGCCGGTAGTGTTGGCGCCATTTGCCGGTTGATTTGGCGGGATTTGCCGGTTGTCTCGGCGCCATTTGCCGGTTGATTGATAACCGGCAGCTCATTCCGGTTAACAGCATCCATGTCGAACTTCAGGATGTCGGTGCCGCGGGTGCCGTCATCCCGCCAGCGGGCCTTCCGGCTGATGATGCCAGCCTCGACAAGCTCCTTGATCGCGGTGCGCACCGTGCGCTCGCTCATCTCAAGGGTTTCGGCCAGCGTGCCCTGAGAGGGCCAAGCGCGCCCTTTCTCGTCGGCATAGTCCGCGAGAAGCAGGAGGACGGCCTTGCGGGTCTGACCGCCGGCCGTGACGCGCTTTGCCCAGTTCAGGACGTCATTGCTCATGGTCAGTCCCGAGACAGGCGTGACAGGGTCGCGAAGCGGGCCAGGACGTACCGGCGCGGCAAAGCGGGCATGGCGTTGAGCAGACGGCGGGCCTCGTCACGACGATCGCTGTTCGTGACGTCGCCAAGTATCTGGCGGGCTGCGTGAGCCTCAGGAGCGACTTCACAAGCCCTGGTGAGGCGTAGAGCCAGCTTGCCGCGGCGCTCGTTGGTGAGGCCGTCCTGGAAAGGGCCGAGGCCGTCGAAGAGGTTATCCGGCATGTGCGAGCCCCCGCTTGCGAACAGGGACAGGCTGGGTCTCGATGACCTGCACGAAGCAGTCGTCATGGTGCTCAGACCAGCCGATCTGGATGCGCTGGCAATCGCTGTCGTCGCGGACGGCGCCGATGCTCACCAAGAGATCGCTGACGGCTTTCTCGAGGTTGCCGATGTCCCGCGGGCGATTGTCCGGCTTGCCGATCTGGATGATGAGCGCGTAAGGGCCAGTGATCTTCCGACCGTCCTTAGCCGCCAGCGCGACGATCCACTCGTTGGCCTTGACCCACTTCTTGTAGGCCGATGCCTTTACCCGGCCGACGCCAGTGACGTTGCGAGTGAGCACGTTCACGCTCGGCGGCATGGAGACGGTGAAAGAGATCATGCCACTGCCTCGCGGATCGCAGAGACAGGGCAATCGGGCTGATTGTCGTACTTGCCACCCGCATAGGTGCGCTCGGGCGGGGCCATCATCTGGTGGAAGACGATCTGGGCGATGGGCTGGCCGGCACGCAGCAGCACGGGGCCGGGCGCGTGGCAGGTGATCTCGAGCGTGAGGTAGCCGGACCAGCCGGGCTCGAGGCAGGTGTTGAACAAGCTGATGCCCTGCCGAGCGAGCGTGCTCTTGTCGAGAACGAAGGCCATCACGTCATTCGGGATGACGAAATGCTCAATCGTCGAGGCAAGGCAGAACTCGCCCTGCGTCAGGGTGCGGTTCTGCTTGATCCGCACGTCGTAGCCGGCGTGAGACAGCCCGAAGCTCAACCCGGTCTCATGCACGCGCCGCTCAAGGAACGGCACGACCATAGGCCGATCCTCGCCGCCATAGAGAGGCAGCCGACGCTCACGGATCATGTAATCGGGCAGGATCACGGGCGGCCCCCAAAAGTACAGCGAAAGACATCAGTCATTGCGAGCCCTCCGACGCCATCGCATCAGCTTTGCCTTTTGCCTGTCGAAGAACAGCCCGAGCCTTAGCAACACGAGGGCTACGAGCCCCGGCGACGGCGGCGGTGATCTCGGCGTCATGGGCAAGCTTTCTTAGTTGGCGTTGACGCTCGTTTTCGTAGGCAGCCGCGATGGCGTTCGCGACGTCTGCCCAGATGCGCTTGGGAGCCCGGTAGCGAAGCGACCAGAGGGCGCCGTATTCGATGCCGTGGCGCTGGGCGATCCGGCGCAGGGCGTTGTCCGTGTCGCCGGGGCCGCGGCTTTCCCAGCGCAGCATTTCGCTGGCGAGGCCCTTGGCCTCAATGACTTCAGCCGTGACCATTTGCAGATCCCGCAAACAGGTTTTGCACATCGTCAGATCCGATCGGTGTTGAGTGATCCTCAGCAGCGAGCGGGGAGACGGTGCAGTGACCGAGAGAGGCATCCCGGCCGGGCGACATGGTGAATTCGAGATTGCCGCCGATGCTTCGTGGTTGGAGCACATCGAGCGGGTACGCGAAGGAGGGAAGCGCTACCGGCCGGCAAGCCGTAGCGATCGCCCGTCCGTCAATGAGCAGTCCATCGGGGCCGGCAAGCCTCGTCGGAAAGCAGAACAACTGAAACTGGATCTGAGGGCAGCGCATCTAAGCTGCCTCAGCAAAGGGCCGAGGGCGGTCAGCAAGAACAGGCAGGAAGCCCGCGCCATACCGAATACCGACCTCAAGACCGAGCCAGTGAAACAAAGGGGCGGCGCGGTTACGCAGAACAGACAGATACCGCGCCGGATCTAGGGGACCTCCTTCATCGGAGTGCCCCCAGAATGCGTGATGGATCTCGGCATAGGAGACCAAGCCGCCATGACCGCAGATCAGCATGACGACGAACTTGAAATTCAGGCAGCCATTGACCGGCTTGCGGTTCGGGTCACGATGACCGCGGGAGGAAACGAACCAAGCCTCGCCAGCCTGCCAGACCGTTTGATGCACAATGTCGATGACGACAGCATCAGGCTTCCGAAGAGAGATGCGCCCGGCATTGCGTGTCGCGAAGATGACGCTACGGCCGCTCATGCCTGGGCAGCCGGCGCTTGAGCAGTCCGCGCAGCATATCGACGGTCTTGATAGCGAGCGACGATGCCCGCAACAGTGCTCTCCGCGAAGCTGCAGTCCTCAGCAATATCGAGCGTATCCATGCCGCGGAGCCAGCGCGTCACCACCGACCGAACGACGGTGGGATGATGGTACTCGTCGAGGAAGGCTTCGTTATAGCCGGCAATACGCGGAGCTGGCATGGCTCAGGCTCCCATGAAGCCCGCGCACACAGCGCAGACATAGACATACGGGGCTGCGATCAGAGCGAGGGTGCTCATGGTCAGGCTCCTGCGGGGCTGATGACTTGGGGAAGGTCGGAAGAGGCTGCCGGGATGCGGTCGAGACCGCTCCAGAGGTCAGTGCGAGCCTCAAGGCCGAGAGCATGAAGCTTCCGACTGATCGCCATGTGCGTGCTGGCAGGGAAGCGGCCGCGGCCGTTCGTCTTCCAGTTCCAAATGGCTCTTGTAGATGCCCCAGTGATGCGGCGGATCTCGGCAGAACCGATAACCCGGATCACGTCGTCCGTTGTGAGGAGGGGCTGAGGTCGCTTGCTCATGTCCCCAACCTAATCCACGAAACGTGGATTGGTCAAGTCCACAAATCGGTGATGGCTGGTGAACGGCCATCTTTTTACAATCGGGGCATGACAGCGAACACGACAGAAGCGCCCGAGAGCAAATCTCAAATCGGGGCGCGATTGGTGCTGACGCGTGAAGCTCTAGGGCTGTCGCAAAAAGAGTTTGCCGAGGCCTGCGGGATTTCGAACACCCGCCTCGAAGGCTACGAGAGCGGGCGCAACCTCTTAAAGCCCGAGGTTGCCGTTCTCGTCATCAAGGCCGCGGGCGCTGCCCGGGTGGATTTCAATTGGCTCTACCACGGCGATCTCAGCGGGCTTTCGCACGCAATTGCTGAGAAAATCAAAGCGGCGATGCCAGGTCACGCCGCGGCTTAGTTCCCACCACTTATGAGCTTGGGTGGCATTCGCGCTGGAAGTTGCGCGGCGGGCTGCTGGTCCAAGAAGTGATGCACAAGCCAGTTCAGATGGTCCACAACCGCGCGCGCTTCCTGCGGGTTTTGCGGCAATTGCACCGCAAGCTGCAGCGCGAGGCCTCTCGCCCGAGCGTCCGAAAGCTTCTTGGCGTCTGAGCCATTTGGCATCTTTGCTCCAGTTCAGGTGTATGGAATTGCACTTTAACGTGTCATAAGGAAAAATCTACCGCCCTATTCTGCGGCTAAAGAACGGAGCACGAACGAATAAAAATCCACGTATCGTGGAAATAGGGCTGGACGCGTCCACGTTCCGTGGATAGTATCTCTCCATCGGCTTCCGGCCATGGAGAGCGCCTTGCCCTTCGGTTCCTACCTCAACTCCCTTCCTGCTGATGACGCGCTGATCGCGTCCAGCCTGACCGTCGCTTTCGGTCTGATGGCTGTGTGCGCCCTCGGCGCGCTGATCGTCGGCCGCCTTCTCGCCCCCCGCGCTGGGGAGGCTTGAGATGTTGGCTCGAAACCCGATCATCCAGGCCGATTGCTGGGACGACACCAGTAAGACCACGTCCGAGTACACCAAGGATGGTACGGTCGTCGGCAACGTCTACTGCTATTTCGGTCTCTGGTACGCTCAGTTCGCGCCGGCCGATGCTGCTAGTCCGACCACTCGCGAAGACCTCTACGGTGGTCTTGGTCTGCCGAGCCGCATCGCCGCGAAGGTGATCGTTGAGAACGCCATCGCTGCCGGTCAGACGACCTCACGTCGCCGCAAGTTCAAGCCGCAGCCCATCGGCCGAGATCCTGACGATGAGCACAAGCTCACTGTCTATGACGTCCTTCGTCAGTCGGCGGTGCGCTGATGAACGCGCCCTCCTCCCTTGATCTCGTCTACTCCGAGATCAACGCCCTCGGCGGCTACGTCAATCCGAAAGACAGTGATGCCGTCGCCCGCGACGAGCTTCTTGGCGAAGTCCTCGCGATCCTTGAGCGCCACGGCGCCCGCGATGCTGCCCTGCGTCATCCAGCTAATCCTTCGGACTACCAGTCCGGCTTCCAGTCATTCGTGGGGTACTGAGATGAGCGATTGGCAGACAATCGACACTGCGCCGACTGACGGCACATGCGTGCTCATCGCCTTCGATGGCGAAGTTCACCCTGGATATTATGACGACGGCCTTGATGACGAGGGCGACGAGTTCCAGCCCTCCGGATGGTGGTGGTTTGACCAGCTAGACACCGGACCCGTCAACCCGAGCCATTGGCAGCCCTACCCGACGGGGCCGTCGCAATGAGCGCCGGCCTCACCCTCGATCCCGTACCGGGCATGCCCTCCTCCTGGGTCATGCGAGGCACTGAGAGGATTGCGATCCTGATCCCCCCGCAAACCTCTTGCGACGCCTGGGAGATCTGGAACCGAGGCGAGTGGATCGCCCACCGCTTCGACACTGAGGATCAGGCTCTCGCCGCCCTCGGCATCATCCATCCGCAGCATGAGGATCTGGCAGCATGAACGCGAAGCACACTCCGACGCCTTGGCGCGTAGAGACATCGCCTGTCCGCCGTAGCTTGTGCATTTTGTCGGTTGACACTTGGATCTGCGGTGAATTGTCAAACGGCAATGGTGAAGACGAGGGCGAGGGTGACGCCAATGCCGCCTTCATCGTTCGCGCCTGCAATGCCCACGATGATCTGGTGGCGGCGCTTTACGAGGCCATCGCGCAGATCGGCTACATGCACGAGAAGTTCTCGGTTACGGGAACTGGCGAAAGCGCCCTGACGAAGATCCGTGCTGCGCTCCACAAGGCGGAAGCGCCATGAGTGCCGAGCCCGTCTTCTGTTCCGAATGCGATTTCTTGCACCGTCTGAGCAAGGACGATGCCCGTCCCTACAAGTGGCGGTGCGCAGCTTTCCCGCTGCCTCTCACCTTCCGGTTTGTAGCCAAGTCCTACGCCCCGGAAGCTCCTTTTGAGCTTTGCGAGCGGGTCAATGCCTTCGGGAATTGCAACCGCTTCACCCCGATCCGTAGCGCAGAGGCGCCGCAGCCATGAGCAGCAACCTTAAGATCTGGGACACCCTCGGCCGCACTGACCCGGCGCATACCAAGAAGTTCACCCGAGGCGGGGGCTTCAAAGGCACGGCCATCAAGCCGATCTATACCGATCAGAAGATGACCGAAACGTTCGGCCCCTGCGGTGTGGGCTGGGGGGTCTCCCAGCCGACATTCCAGACCATCTCCGGTCCTGACGGCCAAGTCGCTGTCTACTGCTGGGTAAATCTCTGGTTCTTGGACGAGAGCGGCATGCGCTCTCAGGACATTCCGGGGGTCGGCGGCGACTTCGTCGTCAAGAAGTTCTCGTCTGGCATGACGATGGACGATGAGGCTTTCAAGAAAGCCTACACCGACGCTATCGGCAACGCGATGAAGCACCTCGGCATGTCGGCGGACGTGCACATGGGGCTTTTTGACGACAACAAGTACGTCACCAGCGTCGAGCGCGAGATCGCCAACGAGCGCCGCGCCCCGGTAGCTCAGGCGCCCATGCTCGTCACCAGCGGGGCTGGCCCGACTGAGGACGACAAAGCGAAAGCGTCTGGCTGGATTGCCGAGGTCCAGGCCTGCGAAAGCCGCGCGGATCTCGGCGCTCTCTTCCGCACGCCGGAGTGGGAGGCTGCTAAGGCCACCATGACGGCTGAGGCTCAGAAGCTCGTCCAAGACGCTCTCGCCAAGCATCCGCAGTACCAGCAGAGGGCTGCCGCATGAGCCGGGCCTTCCTCATCCTCGCCAACCCAGAGGTCCGCCAGCGCGCTCACCGTTGGGTCGATGCGCTCCCCCAAGGGACCCGCGTCGAGTTCAAGGAGCCGAAGCGGACCCTGCCGCAGAACTCTCATCTGTGGGCGCTTCTGACCGACGTCGCCACCCAGAAGACCCACTGCGGCCAGCGTTACCCGACCGAGACCTGGAAGTGCATCTTCATGCACGCCCTCGGCAAGGAGACGCGGTTCATCCCGTCTCTCGACGGCTCCGGCTTCCTACCGATCGGTCAATCCTCCTCGGATCTGTCTAAGGCTGAGATGTCCGAGCTGATCGAACTCATCCTCTGCTGGTGCGCCGAGAATGGCGTCGTTGTCAGCGATCACGTCGGAGTGGCCGCATGACCAAATCACGAGGTTTGCGCGAACACCACGGCCTGAAGGGGTCATCAGCATACAACGTTTGGTGCTCGATGAATGACAGATGCAGAAATCGGAATAGCCCTGCTTTTCAGAACTATGGCGGTCGCGGCATCCGTGTGTGCGAAGCTTGGAGCAAGTTCAGCGCCTTCCATCGCGACATGGGCGACCCACCGGAAGGCATGACACTAGAAAGAGAGGACAACGATAAGGGCTACGGGCCCGATAACTGTCGATGGGCGACCCGCGAGGAGCAGGGCCGGAATAAACGTAACAATGTGCTCCTGACCGTAGACGGAGAGACCCATCCTTTGTCGGTTTGGGCTGAGCGGACGGGGATGAAATACGCAACGCTACACATGCGTATCTGCAAAGGCTGGTCGCATGAAGCCGCGGTGAAGGCGCCTTTGGTCACGCACCGCAAGGGCATCCCGCGCGGCCAGAGAATTCATCAATACGGAGGAGCGGCATGAAGCCCGAGCCCCGCCGCGCCGTTCCGATGAAGCTGCAACGCGATCTCGCGCTGAAGCTCTGCGCCGATTTGATGAAGAAGCTCGGCATGATCCCGGTGGAGGTCACTCCGGCCTTCGAACTGGACCACGTCCCAGCGCTCGCCCTGCGCGACATCAGCCCGAGCGGCGAGCACATCCCGCACCAGCACGACCCCGCGCACTTGGTCTGGATGACCAAGGAAGCGCACGCGGCCAAGACCTTCGGGACCGGCGCCACCACGCGCGGCGCCGACGCAGGCGACATCGCTCACGATCGCCGGCTCACCGAAAAAGAGAACGAGTTCCGGCGCCGACTGATGGCGAAGGACAGAGGCGAGCCGCCGCCACCATCTCGAAAACCAAAGCATCGGCTGCCTACGGGCCGCCCCCTCCAATCTCGCAACACGTTCAGGGATCGCAGGCCATGACTTCACCCTCTCAAGATCAAGACCTGCGGACGGCGCTGGAGCGCGTGCGCCACCTGAAGCGCGGCACTGAGTACGAGGTGCTCGGCGAGGCTGAGGCGCAGGTCAGCAACGGCGATAGCGATCGGTTCGGCGAATGGATCGGGCTATATGAAGGGCACAAGCTTGTCGTTTACCGCTGCGTCAAGACCGGCAAACTCTGGTGCCGGCGCCCTGAGGAGTTCCGCGACGGCCGCTTCGAGACCCTCACCCCCGCACAGGCACCGGACAAGGCGGGCGAGGCAACGCGGGCGGCCGAGGAGATCAAGGCAGCGTTCAACGACGCCGCCAAAGCGCGAGACGAGGCTGGATACGTTGGCACCCCTGCCAGTTGCATCCAATTCTTTGCAGCAGAGGTGGACCGGCTCGAAAAAGCTCTCGCCGCCCTCACCCCGATGGGAGCAGACGATGGCACACGATAAGACACAGGCACCGGACAAGGCGGGCGAGCGGGAGGGGGTGGCCGAGTTGGTGGCAGCGACCACGGACCTGCTAAACAGCAGTCTAGGGCATCCAATCGGCGACGAGTACGCCGAGCACCCTGACGACAACGATAAGCGCCCCGGCGATAGCTTGGGCAAGAACATCTATCGCGCCCGCTGGAACCTGCGGGATCGGGCTCGCAAGGCGCTCGCCGCACTCGCCCCCCAGCCCAACGGGACCGAGGCGAGCCGGGGCGTGGGTGCGGACTGGCCCGGTGTTGACGACCACGTCGTTCAGGCAGCCCGAGATTTGTGCGCCGAGCGGCGGGGTCAGCCGGAATGGCTCTGGTTCGAGAACGAGCACGGGCGGGTTAGCTTCGGACGCTGGCCTAAACTGCCGACCCAGGCACCATACGTCCGCGCTGATATTCCACTGGCCGCCACCCCCACGCCGCCAGTCTCGCCCACGCCCGACAGCACGGGGCCTGCGGACATCTGTCACGACGATCAGCTAGCGATCTGGTCGGGCGACATCATCGGTAGCCTCGGAATGGGCGGCTACCTGCGGGAGGACATCTCCTACGAAGACAAGCTCCACATGTACGCTCTTGTCGACGCCGAGATTAAGGGCATCTGCGCCGCCCTCACCCCGTCCGCACCCATCGCAGCCCCCGTGCGGGAGGACGGGGCACACGTTGCCGAGCTTGTTGCAGTAGTGCGCGACTTGCTTGACAGCAGCCTTGAGCACCCGGTTGGCAACGAGTACGCCGAGCACCCCGACGACAACGACAAGCGGCCCGGCGACAGCCTCGGCAAAGACATCTATCGCGCTCGATGGAACCTGCGAGATCGTGTCCGCAAGGCCCTCGCCTCCCTCCCCGGACCCGTAGGCGATGTGCCGGGTGAGGCTCAGACACAGGAGGGCGGGCGATGAGAGTTCCACAGACCGGCATCAAGTTCGACGTGATCCGCGGCTACTCTGCGCACCGCAGAATACCCACACAGGCCAAGCGCCTGTTCTACATCGAGCGCGGGCCGAATTGGTTTGTCGCTCGGATTGGCTCTTTTGCTTTGAAGGTGTGGCGATGACTGCGCTTCAGGTCGGAGACCTGCACAAAATCAATTACCCGTATGAGGGCGTAGACCGTTGGCATCGCGTCCGTATCGTGAGCGTCAACGAGCAAAGCGGCGCGGTGTGGGTCAGGCTGGCAGACCATATTGGGAATAGCTTCCCGGTGTCGCCCGATGACCTGCGCCCTGTCTCTGTCCCTGCGGTAAGGGAGGGGCGGTAGCTATGGCTGAACTTGACCCCCGCATAACGCAGGCGGTTGCCGTTGTTTCGGACGCGAAAGCTGCGCTCGTAGCAACCGCAGAGGCTATTCAGGCCGAGTGCCCTCATACCTTCGTGCTGCATCGAGAAGGGCACGGCAGCTTTTCCACGATCCGCATATGCCCTGCGTGCGGCCTGGAAGAACAGGCGGACGCATACGCATCGGCCGAGTGCTTCGTAAAACTCCGGTCCAAGTACGTCTGCAATGCATCTGACATCCTCAAGCACCGCATCCCGAACGGTCCGGACTTCAAGCGCGTCCAATACGGCCGCTACCTCAAGCCTGAGGAGCAGAGATGACCACCCCCACACCCCCGGCCGTCTCGGAGGCGATGCGCGAGGCGGTCGCGCCCGTCACCCGCGCCGAGGTCCGTGCCTGCATCGGCCCGACGATCCCGCTCCGGCGGCGCTGGGTCGATCTCCTGATGCGAGGGCCGATTGCTCGTTTACACGCGGAGATCGCCCGCCTCACGGGAGACCTGAAGGTGGCGAACGAGGCCTGCGATCGGGCCGCGATGTCCGGCGGCTTCTACGCCAGGCACGCCGAAACCTATCTCGCCCGCGCCGAAGCCGCAGAAGCCGAGACCGCTCGTCTGCGCGCCGCCCTAGCAGAAGCCGAAGCCCGAGGGAGGCGGCAGGGCCTGGAGGAGGCGGCGAAGGTCATAGGCATCCGGTTAGAGGAAAACGTCCGAGCTTACGGCCAGGAAAGTACGCGGGCCGATGAATGCTGGTGGGTTGAGCGCCACATCCGTTCCCTCGCCACCGCCCCAGCCGAGACGCAGAAGCCCGAGACGGGGGAGAGCCATCATGGCTGACGCCAAGAAGCATCCGGCAGACGGTATGGTCCTGCGCGTCGAGGTTGGTGGCGGGGCCATCATGTCCTTGCCTGACCCAGCTTCATACAAGACAGGCGGCATCTGTTGGACACTGACCTATGGAAACCCGCACGGCGTCAAACACGCCGCCGTCTCCGTCATCAAGAGCTACGACTACCTGTTGGACGCAGGCATCCCGGCAACGGAGGCGATCCGGCGGCTGCGCCTGCTTCGCAAAGCCCGTTTCCTCGCCTCCCAACCCGCCGATCAAACCCGTCAGGGGGAGCCATGAAAGCGAGAGGCTACCGGAACGACGATGCGCCGCTGCGTGTCTCTCCGCTCCCGCCGGGGGTCATGCCGTTCGGTCTCTCCAGGGTCGAGGCGGCTTGGCTCATCGGGGTCAGCACGACGATGTATGACGCCATGGTTCGGGACGGGCGGATGCCCAAGCCAAAGCGGATCGGTTCGCGCACTATCTGGGATCGAGGGGCCGTTGAGCGCGCGTGGTCGGCCATCGCTGCGGAGGATGCTGAAGCCGAGCCGAAGAACGATGTATGGAGCGACCTGCAAGTATGAAGCAGGCCGCCACCATGCCCCGTAAACTCCCGCGCTACTGCGTTGAGGATGTCGATCGCTACGGCAACGTGCGGATCTACCTCCGCAGGAAGGGGCTGCCGAAAGTGCGGCTTTCTGGAACGCCCTGGGCGCCAGACTTCATGGCAGCATACGAAGTTGCCATGGCTGCGGAGGCCCCTGAGCCGAAGCGCGCGGGCAATGGCGCAGCCGAAGGATCGTGGCGCTGGCTATGTCAGCAGTATTTCAGTTCGGTGGCCTTCGGAGGGCTGGACGTGGCGACCCGCACTCGGCGCCGCGCATCGTTGGAAGCAACCTTTGCCGAGCCGCTGAAGCCGGGATCTGATCGGACATATGCCGACTTCCCGGTTGATCGCATGACAACCGTCGCAATCCGCATCCTTCGGGATCGAAAAGCGGCAACGCCAGAGGGCGCAAACAACAGATTGAAGGCGATCCGAGGCGTTTTCAAATGGGCAACGTCGAAAGAGATCGAGCTTGTCGCGACCAACCCGGCCCGCGACGTCGGCAAGATCGTCGTCGCCACGGACGGGCATCACACTTGGTCCATTCCCGAGGTCAAGCAGTACATTGAGCGCCATCCGAAGGGCAGCAAAGCGTACCTCGCCCTCTGTCTTCTCCTGTTCGCGGGCGGGAGGCGTTCGGATGTTGTCCTCTTCGGACCGCAGCACTTCGATGGCGGTTGGCTGCGCTACACCCAGCACAAGGGCCGGAACAAGAACCCGATGACCCTTGAGGTGCCAGTTCTGCCGGTGCTGGCAGCCGCCATCAGCGGTACACCCGTAACCGGGACAACGGCGTTCCTCGTGACGCACGCCGGCAAGCCGTTCACGTCCAACGGCTTCGGTAACTGGCTGAAGGACCGCTGCGTGGAGGCTGGCCTGCCACACTGTTCGGCGCATGGCCTGCGGAAGGCTGGAGCTACGATCGCCGCTGAGAACGGGGCAACCGTGAAGCAACTGATGGCGATGTTCGGTTGGCGCACGTCGCAGATGGCCGAGCTGTACACGAGGAAAGCCGAGCAGAAACGATTAGCCCACGGCGGCATGGCGTTCATCGACTTTGAGCGAGCGGGCGATTTTCTCTTGAAATAGATGAGAGTTGTCCAACTTTCTGTTGGACTTGCGGCGCAATGGCGATATACTGGCCTGGCTTAGTAAGGGAAGGCAATGCCCAGAGCCCACAATCTGCCAAAGTATGTCATACTCGACGTCGATAGATATGGATCGACGAGATTTTACTATCGGAGATCGGGCCAGAACAAAGTCCGAATGCCGGATGACAGGAATTCTCCGGCCTTCACGGAGATGTACAACGCGTTGATCGCAGGCGCGGTGATTGTGAAGGTGGCGGCCCCTCCCCGACCGCCAAAACGGCCGAAGCAAAGCACCGGATACGTCTACTTTCTGCGGACTGACCAGGGCATCAAGATCGGGTTCAGCGAAGATCCGTCCTCTCGGGTAGGCGCGCTCAAGACTGGGATGGCAACGCCCATTCTGGGTCTCGTCGTAATGCCGGGTTCCATGAAGATGGAGCGAGAGCTGCACCGGCTGTTTGGCACGGCGCGGAGGAACGGAGAGTGGTTCAAGGAAGTCCCTGAGATCACTCAGGCGATGGCTCAGGCCGCCGCTTATGGGCGCGTTGCTGCGCTCGAAAAGCTTCAGCCTACTGTCCCGCTAGAAGCCCATTCGAGATTATTGACTGTCCCACCGAACAAAACAGCAAGCATTCCAGCCACTTAAAATAGGGAGTGGCGACCCCGGTTGGGCTCGAACCAACGACCTGCCGCTTAGAAGGCGGCTGCTCTATCCAGCTGAGCTACGGAGTCATGCGCCAAAATCGTGGTAGCAGGCCCCCCGCCACCTGTCATCAAGAGACTCTGTCACAACGCGTTTCCCCTCTACAGAAGCCCTCTTTTCGGGGCATTTCGGAAGGTTCGATTAACCCTGGCCGGTCCCCAACCTGGGGATCCAAAACCCCGGAAGCGCGGATCGCGTTTGCTACGGGTGCGCTACGCGGTAGAGCAGACGCCTACCTCGGAGCCATGCATGCCCAGGAAAGCCGTCGCCGTTCTCACTGGCAAGCAGATCGAGGACCTGATCAAGGATGCCCGTGCGACCCGGGCGGCGGCGCGTGACGTCAGCATCGGCGGGTGCGAGGGGGCCACGCTCCGGCTGACACCGACGGCGGCGGTCTACTCGATGCGGTTCCGGCACGAGGGTGAGCCTCTGCGCATCCGCCTGGGCGACGCGGACGATTGGACGCCGGTGCAGGTTCGCTCCGTTGGGGCTGCGGTCCGTGCCCATGTCGAGGAAGGCGCTGGCGTCCCAGACCCAGCCTGGATCGCGCTCAAGAGGGCAGCGCTCGTGGCGAAGGCGGCCAAGGGCGAGGCCGTGGTCGTCCCGGCGCACATGCCGAAGAACCGCGCCCCTGAGACCTGGACATACAGGCAGGCCCGGGACGCCTGGGTCGCGCACCTCAAGGCGGAGGCCGAGAGCCCAGCGCAGGTCTACCGGCCTGACACCGTGCGGAACTACAGGTCTGTCGTCGGCTGCCCTGCAATGCGGGCCCTCGACGACCGGTTCGTCTCCCGCATCCAGGCACCCGATGTTGCTGAGGCGGTGGCCGGCCTCGTGAGAGAGGGAAAGCGGTCCCAGGCCCGGGATGTCGTCCGCGTTTCGAAGCGGTTCTGGGCCTGGATGGCGGAGCCCGGGCAGGTCCGCCTCAGCGGCGCTGCCCGGAAGGCCATGGAGGAACTCAAGGCACCGAAGCTCGGGGATACCAAATCGAGGCAGCACTTCCCGTTCGTGAGCGAGGTCGCGATCATGCTGTCCATCGCTCAGACCGGCATCCTCGTGGATAGCGTCGGATTCGCAGTCGAGCTCCTCGTGTTCACGGCACAGCGCCGCCTATCGATCTGCAAGGCGCGGGTTGAGGAGTTCCTGCCCTGGACCGAGCGCGAGGGCTGGGGGATCTGGTGGGAGGGGCATCGGAAGGTCGGAAGGGGTTCACCGACAGCGCGGGACCCGTTCGCCGGTAGCCATGCCATCCCCCTGCCCCCGGTCGCATGGCGCCGGGCGCAGGCTTACATTGAGCGCACCACCGAGGACGCCCTGACAGCAGGCAAGCTGCGGTCCCCTTGGATGTTCCCGATGGTCCGGGCTCGCCGCGTTGGGGGCCGGACTGACTGGCACCTCCACGAAGATACGCTGACCCACGACGTCGCCGCGATGCCCGGCTGCCGGGCAACGCCCCATGATGTCCGGAGGGCCTTTGCCTCCTACCTTCAGGAAGAGGCCGGGATCTCGTCCAACCTGGTGGGCCTCGTCATGGACCACGCCAAGAGCGACCTGCTCCACGTCACCGACAACAACGGCATGACCCGCCGGTACACGCGGGACGAGATGCTAGCCCTGAAGGCCAAGCCGATGGAGGCGTGGGTCGAGGCGCTGCGGCTAGCCAGGATTGACGTCGAACTTCCCGACAGCACCGAGCTCAAGGCTCAACTCGTCGCTGAGCATCAGCGCCAGCGCGGGATCAAGGACGCCGCGGCGGAGCAAGCACGCCGGCGCGCAGCCTCCGCCAGGGCCTACGCCGAGGGGCGGACGACCCGGCAACGTCGGCGGCGCAGACCAGAAGGCGCGACCGGCCCGGTCTGAGCGCGGCGGTCCCGTCCTAGCGCCCGGGCGACGTCGGCCGGGCGCTCAGCCCGCGCGAATCCCCTCCCGCCGCGCCGCTGCCCCGAGGCCTCCATCAGGTCCTCGGCGAGCGCCCGCATGACCGCGTCGCGCTCCTCGGGCCCAGCGTCCGCGACGTCCTGAAAGCTAAGCATTGATCCCTCCGTTCTTAAGAACAAATAGGGAACGCTTGGAGTGGGGAAAGGGTGCGAAGATCGAATGCGCGAACCTCGGAGCCTCGCCGATTTCCCCTAGCGGCGGGTGCGCGTGACGTGCGCATGGTGCCCCCGGAGGCGTGGGGACTACTGCGTCGAGAGGATGGCCGCCCGCCTCGGGCCGGGGGCCGACCTCGACACCGTGCTGCGTTGGATCACACGAATGTGCCCGCGCCGGAAAGCGTGGGGGAAGCGCGGGCCGAGCCAGTACGTCCCCTGGTGCCGGGCGGCGTTCGAGGACCTCCGCAACGGGAGGCCCCCGGACCGCGTCACAGGATCCAAGGGTCCAGGGATTCCTTAAGGTGACCGTGCTAGACCATTCACCTCAACAGCCGACCGAGGCCGCCGTGAAACGAATAGCCCGCTTCCGCTCACCGACGAGACCCAACCCCGGGGCGTGACGCGCGTGCGCAGCCCCCCTCACGGAGGCTGCCCTGATGACCACGTTTTTCACCGCGGACACCCACTTCGGCCACAAGGGCGTCCTCGCCATATCGCGCCGCCCATTTACCGACATCGACGAGCATGACGAGATGCTCGTGCAGGCCTGGAACGGGGTCGTCGGCCCTCGCGACGAGGTCTGGCACCTCGGCGACTTCGCGATGGGGTCGTCGCCCGAGCGCTGCGCCGCGGTGTTCAAGCGCCTGCGGGGGCGCAAGCTCCTTGTCCGGGGCAACCATGACAAGCCGCGGGTCACGGGCTTGCCGTGGCACGAGGTCCACGACCTCGTCTCGCGCCGCATCGAAGGCCAGCGCATCATCATGGCTCACTACCCGATGCGGGCCTGGCCCGGCGCATGGCGTGGGTCCATCCAACTGTTCGGGCACACCCACGGTCTCCTGCCGGACACCTCGCAGTCCTGCGACGTCGGCGTGGATCGGTGGTCGTATGCGCCGGTCACCCTCGGGCAGATCCGGGAGCGCCTCGCCGCGACGCCGGAGATCCCCGAAGAGCGTCGGCTCGGGCAGGCGGAGGACGACGACGGCGAGGACGCCTGAAAGCAAGGGTGCCCCGGATCATCTCCGGGGCCCTCTGCCTTTTGTCGCTCGGACGTGACTTCAGCCGAGCAGGTGGACTCGGATGCGCGCCTTCGTGTCCTCGAAATGGGCGGGCACGATGTTCATCCAGAAATTGAAGGCCTCCGCGTACGCCTGAGGGTAGGTATCGCCACTCGTTTCGAGCCCGACGTAGATCTCGCGCGTGAGCTCGGCGTGGTCCTCACTCTCCTGGAAGACCCCCGCGACATTGATCTCATCATTCTTTGCGACCCGACGCATGGCAGCACTGCCGAGTTCACCCTTCATGATCTTGTAGGCGTATCCGCACGGACGTGACGGGTCCGGCCAGAGACCGTAGACGCGATCTGCCAATTTGAATGTGCGTAGGAGCATGAGCGCCTGGTTGGGCCCGTCCATCGTGGACATGGATTCGCGCGTCTTCTGCGCCAGGTTGATGAGGTCCTGTAGCTGTGCGCTCGTGAGCTCGGGCTCCTGCTTCTTTACATTTCGCTTGCTCATCTTGTCCTCGTCGCCAGGCCGCCCAGCGCGGCCGTCGAGGAGACCCTGTCCGCGTGGCGGCGGCGGCTGGAGTCGAAAGGGGGTCCAAGGTTAACAACCCGGGTTTTCGTCCACAGCGACCTGCGGCGTCATGCTTGGCGGGCCCTCTTGGCGGTCTCGAAGGCCCGGCGGCGGAGGGCGATCTCGACGGCGCCCGGGGTCATGATGAGGTGATGGGCGGCCCACGTGCCGAGCCTGTTCTTGATCAGGCCGGGATCGGGGAAGGCCTTCCGACGCCAGGCTGCCCGGGCGTCGGCGAGAGACGGGTGGCGGCTCACGACCCGCAGCGACCGACGGTCGACGATGACGTAGGCGCCAGTCGCTGCGAGGCGAGCCGGCATTACCTGACCTCGTCCGCCAAGCCGTATGTCTCCACGAAAAGCTCGCGGAGTTCGCAGGCATGCATCTTTGGTAGGAACGAGCGGATGGTCTCCCGCCCCGTGAGCTTCCCCCACTTTGCTTGGTAGGGGTCGTCCGCCCGCTCCGTCATCCAGACGTCCCATTCAATGACCGCCGCAGCGAGGCGCAGGGCATCCTCGGCGGTCGTCTCGTAGGCCAGCGGCACAGTGTACTCGCGTGCCGCCATAACGTGCACCCATCGGATGTACTCACCGTCCAGCTTGGCGACGCCGGTCGCGACGTCCGCCTGGACGTCCGTTAGGTTGATGCTGTCGTCGAGGTTGAGGTTCACTGTGCGCACGGTGGCGCTCCTTCATGATGTGGGGTTGCTCAAGTATCGGGGACGCCCCTGCTGCCGGGCGCGCGACGGGGCGGATTCAGACGGCTGAGATCGCCTCGACGCGCGAATTCTTGCAGAACCAGAGGAAGTCGCCCTTGAAGCCGGTGGCGTCATGGAAGGCGAGGTACGAGCGGTACCTCGCTGCTGATCTTGAGCGGGCCTTGACGACATGGGCTTCGTCGTAACCGAGGGTTCGGATGGCGAACGTGCGGTCGGTGCTGCTGTGCTTGTTCATGACTGCCTCAGGGTGACGGGGATGACGTGACCGGATGAGCGCCCCTGCCGCCGGGCGCGCGACGGGGCGGTCAGGCCTGGCCGAGGGCGGCCTTGATCAGGCCGAGGGCCGCATCGACGGCGGCGTGCCCCTCGGCCTTGACGATGAGGAGCCGGTAGCTGCCCGCCTCTTCGTCGCGTGCTTCCGCCATGACGGCGAGGCGGGAGTCCTGCGGGCGCGCCAGGACGCGGGCGGGACGCCTCGCCTTCGTCATGGGCGCTCCTTCCCCTCGTTTGGGTCGACCCAAGCCATCGACGCTTCGATGCTGGCGATGGCGCCTCGCACGGCACTCATGACGCTCGCCTCCGCGGTCGCGACATGGATCTGCAGACGCTCGTCCGCCCACCGGCCTGACCCGGCGCGCGCCTTCGCGGCTTTGAGGACGGCTGCGTATCGAGCGCGGGTCTCGCGCGCGTCGACCGCGGCAAGCTTGGTGATGAATCGGGAGCACGTCACCGCAGGACCTCCGCCTCGATGAGGGTGATCCCGGCCTCGTCATAGAGCGTGACGGTCTCGGGCTCGCGCGGCACGTAGAGGACTTCTTTCTGCAGGCTGAGGCCGCGCAGCACGCCGTCGCCCGGGTCGCGTCGGCCGCGGCAGACGTCGCTGACGTAAGCACCCGACAGCCCGTGGCTGGCTGCCCAAGCGGACTGCCCGCCCGCCGCCATGCAGGCCGCTCTCAGCCTTGCGACGACGTCCTCCGTTCGTAGTGGCTCGCTCATACCCTGTCTCCGACGCGATTAACGAAGGTTATGGTATGGCTGTTCCGCTAAAATGCAAGACGATGAATTCCTTCGAAAGTCTCAGCATTCGTAACTCGCAATTTGCACATTACGAATTACGAGATGTCGCACCCAGCGTTGCTTGAGAGTCCTTTCAATATGCGGGGTGGAGTGCTTGAATCAGTCAATCAGCCGATTGACAGGAGTTGCACGCCGCCATGTTCACCCTCGCCCTCTTCATCATCGCTGTCGGCCTCGTCGCCGCCGCGGCCGCCTCGGCGGCACACGATCGGCTCCCCCTCGACGAGGCGCTCCCCGTCGGCGCGCTGGCCCTCGCGTGGCGCCGCACCGGCGAGCGCCAGACCCGCAACGGGCGCCGCACGCTCTGGCACGCCGAGGGCGACACCTCTCGATTCGCCCGGGCCTACACCGCCGACCGCGAGGGACTGCGCGCCGTCGGCTTCTCCTGGGACGACCGGACGCCGTGCTGCTGGGAGCCCATCCCGGCGCCGGTGCCACTCGCGGTCGAGGAGGCCTGCGCGCACGCCGAGGCCCTCGCGGATTCGGCGGAGCGCGAGAAGGAAGCCGCACGCCTCGCCGCGGCGGAGGCGGAATGGGCCGAGGGCGGCGCCGTCCGGGCAGAGGCCATAGATGCGCTCCGGACCTGCCTCTCGACGCGGGCGTGGGCCTGGAACAAGCGGAAGCGCGGCCTCGCTCAGTCGCTACTCGGAGACCGTCCGTCGGACCGGGACGCCCGTCTCGCCCGTGCGCTTGTCGACGAAGTCGAGCTCCTCGTCCGGACCGTCACCCAGCGTCTGGGCGAGGAGCGGATCGCCGAATGGTGGGAGCGCGCCGGAATCGCCGAGGTCCGCGCCTCAGTCCACGAGGCCTGCCGGACGCTGTCCGAGATGGACGCTGATTGGGCCACGGTGCGGAACGCTCGCGGTTGGTCAGCGGCCCACTCACACTCCGGCCACGTCCTCGCGAGCCTGCCGGAACTCGGGCAGGCCGAGGCGAGCCACGCCCTAAGGGCGGTCTGGGCCCACAGGAAGCAGATCTCACCCGGGCTCAGGCGCGCGGTGTTCGGCTCAGCAGAAGTCTAGCCGCCTAGTTGATTTCATCCCGCCACAGACAATCGAACCCGTAGCAACCGACAGGATCACCCCACCCATGCGCCGTACACTCGCCGCCGCCATCGCCATCATCCTCGCCACCATGGCCGCCGCTGCCCAGAAAGTGTGGGACGGCACGAAGTGGGTCGCGGGGGCATTCTCGGGCATGCCCACGCCCCCGAGCACCGCCATCGAGGACGCCCTAGACGATATCGGCTACGGGGCCGCCCCCGTGACACCGTCCGCCGCCCCGGCCGCCGAATCAGTGACACCGTCCTCGGCGCCGGCCCCGAAGCCCGAGGCCGCCCCCGCGCTCATGTCCGCGCAGGTCGTCGAGCTCGATCCCGTCCTCGCCCGGGGACGCCTCGCGGCTCGATTCGTGGAGGCGACGTTCACGCTGGAGCCAGAGGAGAACGTGCTGGCCGAGTGCGACGACGTCCTGAAGGCCTGGCTGCTCAGCCTCAACGCGGCCGAGATGATGGCCGTCCACCGCGCCGGGGCGCACCGGGTCGCCGCCCACCTCGCCGGAAAGCGCCTCATCGAGGAACTGCCCGAGATCGCGACGGACGCGGAGTACCGTCACTACATGGGGCAGGCGGCCCGCATCACGCCGCAGCGCCGCGCCGAGATCCAGGAGTTCGACGCGGCCTTCGAGGACCTCATCAACGACGCGAGCTACGAGCTCAAGTGCGGCATCTGACATAGCCACTGGACGAAAAGAGGCCCGCCCCGGCATCCCGGGGCGGGCCTCTCTTTTTGTGTGCACGCATGCGTTTTTGGGGTTGTCCTTTGCCCTGTGCACACACGGTAGCATCACGTCAGCATCTCACGGCATGACGTCAGGCCGCCCGCATGCCAACGGCCCCGCGGAGCAGCCCCTTGATGTGGACGGTCTCGCGCTGGGCGGAGGCGACCCGCGCCTCGGCCGACGCGGTCGCTGCCCGGGACGCAGCGAGCTCGCGCTGCAGCCGAGCGACTTGCGCGCGCAGGGCGGCGTTCTCGTCGACGGAGGCCTGGAGGGCGGCACGCTGACGGGCGACGGCGCGGGCTGCACGCTGGGCGGCGCTCAGGTCTCGGTCAGCCTGCTCGGCGTCGACGACGGCCTGCTTGGCCCGGGCGTCGTCGACGAATCCAGCGGCAACGGACGCGATGCAGAGGCCGCCGCGGTCGAATGTGCTGGCGATGCTGTGTGCCGACATGGGGGCCTCCGGGTTCGTCGATGGCCCGACGATCTCAGCTCACGGACTCGCCGTGAAGGGGGAGTCAAGCGTTGTCCCTGGCCCGGACACAAGAACGGGGCGCCAACCTGTGTTTTGGTTAGCGCCCCGTTACTACAGTGAACCGTAACGGAAAGTGGGATGTACGCCGTCCGCGGCTAGCGAGCGAGGCCGAGGCGCACGAGCAGCGCACCCTTGGCCTGCTGCTGGCCGATGCCACGGGTCTCGACGAGCTCCTGCATCGCCCCGCCGAGGACGTCCTGAAGGGTGATGGCGAGCCCGGTCAAGCTCTTGGTCTGCGCGATGGTGCGGGGGTGTCCCCGGCGGGCGCAGGCGGCGACGACGGCACCGATGATGGCGGCGTCCACGGTGCGAGGGTCGGGGACGCCTTCGGCCTTCCGCTTGGCCCGCTCGCTCCTCTTGCGCTCAGCCTCGGCGCGACGGAAGGCGGCGGCGCGGGCGGATGGCGTCTCGGCAGGTGCGGACGCGTCCGGCTCCGGCGCAGATTCAGGCACCATGCCGGGGGCGAAATCGTCGGTCGGGGTCGGGAATGCTTCGAGGTCGAACATGCTGCGGCTCCTGTCCTGCAACATGGTCCCCCACGGGTCGGCAACCGACAACCCGGATGGTGTCCGGCGGATGGCGTCCGGGGGTTGCCCGTTACGGACGCCATCCGCAGGCTGCCCGCATGTTGCAGATCACCCTCGAAATCGACGTCCGCTCGTTCGAGAACCAGGTCGACGAGCACATGGCCAAGGCGTTCCAGCCGGCCGTCGTCGCGGCCCTGAACGCCGCTGGCGAGGCCGCCGTGCGCGCCGTCCGGAAGGGGATGCTGACCGACTTCGACAGGCCGAATCCGTTCACGCTGGAGGGCGTAGACTTCTACAAGGCGGCCGTCCGCACCAACGGCGGCGACCCCAGCGCCTCATCTACATCAAGGACCGGACGGCCAGCTACATCGACGTCCACGTCACCGGCGGGACCCGGCGCGCCGGTGACCCCTTAACGACAAGGCGCGGCCCCATCGTCCCTGGTCCGAAGGCGCCCCGGGACAACTTCGGCAACCTGCCGCGCGGGTTCACCGCGCAGGCCATGCAGGAGCCCAACGACGCGTGGGTGACGCTGAAACCCGGTCACCCGCCCGCCCTGGTGCGCAAGCGCCCCGGGCAGAAGATGGAAGTCCTCGCCCTCATCGTGGAGGAGGTGCGCTTCGATGCGCCCCGGTTCGACTCCCCACACAGGCTTTCGAGGGCGCCTTCACCATGAGCTGATGCAGAGCAGAGCCACGGTTGCAACTTATAGATTGTCATGACAGCAAGCTCTCACTGCAATGGGTCGGCGACCTTCCCTTGGGTCGAGCTAGGCAAGCATGCTGTTTTAGGTCGGGTAGCCGCTACCGCGCCAGCGACTTCGACGCCCTTCAGTCGCATCGGACAATGAAAGTATGAATCATCGACGTCATATTTTGTTGACGAGCGGCGCGCCGCGATGCATGAATATGTGCATCACGGAGATCATAAATGGCGCGGTTCACCAAGGACGAGATGCGGGACGAACTCCGCACGATTTTCCTCTACGAGGCCGATCACATTATGCTCGGACGGGGAACGGAGATGGCCACGGCGTTCATCGGGTTCCCGACCGATAACTCGGGCGAGTACATCAATCTGAGTCCCTCGCTCGTCGACCTGAGACGCTTCGACATCGCGAGCGTCTTCGACCGCTGCTACGACTACGCCTTCAACCCGAGCCCGCTGAATGCGTCGGACGGAAGCGAGGTGCAGGATCTCCATACCTTCATGGAAGGCACGCCTCGGATGGGCGGAAACGCGTCGCAGGTAACCCATATCTTCATGACGTCCGATGGCTTGTGTCGGATCATCTCCGACGCGGCGATGGCGCGGTGGTCATTGGACGATCACCACGGGGACCTGACCGTCCGTGACATCGCCCTCCTCGCCGACATGTCCGAGGGCGCCGTTCGGAATGCCATCTCCCTCGCCGACGAGAATGGGCTTCAGGCCATCAAGGGCACAAAGCCGGTTCGCATCGACGGGCAGGTTGCCTTGCGCTGGCTCCAGTCCCGGCGCGGGTTCATCCCGACCCCGACCTCCGCGAAGGAGGACGCCTTCCTCGCGGAACGCATCAAGTCCGCGGTCACCGTCGAGGAGCTCGTCACCCTGACGAGGCGCCAGGCAGGCGTCGCGCTAGGCCGGTCGGACGAGTTCCTCAAGAAGGTTGGGCTGGATAGCTGGGAAGCCCTGGAAGCCGACATTTGCAGGATGGACGTTGGCAGAGCCCGAACCTTCGGTGAGGCCCTCGAAGTCGATGTGCCCCTGTTCGTCGGCAAGGCGATGGAGCTCGGGCTCCGCCGGCAGATGGCCGAGGGAGGCGCGGCATGACCGGCCCTGGGTACACCCAGCACGCCCAATCGCGGGCGCAGCAGCGCGCCATCCCGGGCGTCGCCGTCGGCCTGATCATGCGGTTCGGCCGAGTGCAGCGGCACCAAGGCGCCGATGTCTTCAGCCTCGACCGCAAAGCTCGAAAGTCGGTCCGGTCTTACCTCGGGACCGCTGTCTACCGGGGCATCGAGGATCACCTTGGGATCTACGTCGTGCTCGGCGATGCCGGCCGCGTCATCACCATCGCCCACCGCACCGACCGTCTCAAGAACGCCTGAGGAGCCCACGTGAACACCAGCATGCTCGCCCGCTTCCGCAATGTCATCGCCGCCGCGTCCGAACGGGAGATCCGCGACGACGTCTCCCTGGGCGGAAAGCTTATCCTGTCCGAGGATGGCCCTCTCCAGGTCTCGTACGCACCCTTCGAGCACGTGGTCCCCACCGCCCGGGTCGTCATCGTCGGCATCACTCCTGGCAAGTACCAGGCGACGGAGGCCCTGATCGAGGCACGGCGCCAGATCCTCTCCGGTGCCGACAACGCGACCGTGCTGTCGGCCGCTAAGGTTCATGGCTCGTTCTCGGGGGCGATGCGTACCGGGTTGGTCGCCATGCTGGACGAGGTCGGCCTTAACGGCCGTCTCGGCATTCCTACCTGCGCGCGCCTATGGGACACCCATGCCCATCTGGCGCACTTCACGTCGGCGCTACGCTACCCCGTGCTGATCGGCGGCGAGAACTACAGCGGTCAGCCGTCGATGACCCGTACGACGGTCCTGCGGTCCTATCTCGAAGGATGCCTGGTCGAGGAGGTACGGGCGCTGCCAGACGCGATCTGGATCTCCTGCGGGTCCACCGCGGCCAAGGGGCTTGCGTGGGTCGTCAAGCAGGGCGCCCTCGATCCGGAACGAGTCTGCGTAGGCCTTCACCCCTCTCCGTCGAGCGTGGAGCGGGTCCAGTATTTCCTGGGTACCGGCCGACCGCGGGCAGAGCTATCCGTCAAGACAAACCCCGACATCATCGACGCGATCAAGCGGACGATGATCCGCAAGGTGGCGGCGCTTGCACCGATCAGCTCCGGTACGGTTCAGTCATTGACGACCCCGACGCCGGCAATCGCGAAGGCTGCCCCATCAGCGACTCCGAAGACCATCATTTCCAAGGCGACGAAGCGAGAGCGGAAGGTGCCGAGCCGCCTTGGGTTGGACATCCAAGCCGCCGTAGCGGCCGATCCTCGCTTCCAGGAACATCGGCCCGACAAGCTGTACCGGTGCATCTATCGAACTCGGAGAAGCGGAACCGTGTTCGCATTCGAGCGTGTCACGTTGGATTTCATCCGATTTTGGATACCGGCATCCCCGGCAATTGAGGCCGCTCTCACATCGAAAGGCATCGCCGTTTCGAAAATCAGCCGGCCCAACCCGTCTGCAAGCGATCCGACGCTGTACGGGCGCCATTCGGCCCTGAAGGCAATCCCTGAGCTGAAGGACGAGGCCCTGTTCCCAATCACCGTGACTAGCGGCGGACAAGCTCTGGTGCTTTTTGGCGCGCTCTCCTGATCTCGCAAGGCACCGGGGTGGAAGTGTCGAAGGGAAGGACTAGAGCCGTTCCCACCTATGTAGCGACGGCCGAGTCGTCTTCGTATCCGGCGGCGGTGAGGCAGTTGCGGCACTCGTCTGGTGTGAAGCGGGCGAAGGCATCGCGGATGGCGGCCCAGAGGGCTGGCACGGTTCGGGCGCCCACGGTTCGCATCTTGAAGCGAGACGGAGACAAACCCCATGGGTCCGAACGACAACGCCGAACGAGGATGTCCCGCGGCAGCATCGGGACCGCGCAGACGTATCGCGGGTCCTGCGCTGGCGTCGGTCGCAGCGGTCCTGTCCGCATCTGAGGCATGCGCCCAAGCCGTCTCCGTCCCGGTCGGGACGATGCCGCAGACCGGGTCAGTGGACGAGCGCTACCAGTCATACAATGTCGAGATGCTGGAGGTCACCGGAGGCAAGTTTTGGCGCCCGTACGGTCCCGGCCTTGCGGCGGCTCTGCGACAGCCGAAGGGGAAGCCCGTCTCCGCGGGCGGCGAGGCCGAGGGCGACACCCCGGCCGGCATGAATCCCGACGTCTACGAGTACCGGCCGCCCATCGACTTAGGTAACCGGCGCCTGCGCACGCTCGCCGCCGCGCTGGCACCGGCCTACGTCCGGGTCAGCGGCACATGGGCCAACACGACGTACCTCCCCAATACGGACGCAATCCCCGAGGCCCCTCCGCCGGGTTATGGCGGCGTGCTCACCCACGGGCAGTGGAAGGGCGTCGTAGACTTCGCCAAGGCCGTCGACGCCGGGATCGTCACGTCGTTCGCGAACGGCGTCGGGACCCGGGACGCGGAGGGCGCCTGGACCGCCGGCCAGGCTAAACGCCTCGTCGACCTCACCGCCGCGTTCGGCGGCCGCATCGCCGCCGCCGAGTACATGAACGAGCCGACGCTCGCCGCGATGGGCGGGGCGCCGGCCGGGTACGACGCCACCGCCTACGGACGGGACTTCAAGGCGTTCTCCGAATTCGCCCGGCGGTCGGCCCCCGGCATGCTCGTCATCGGACCGGGCTCCGTCGGCGAGACAACGGGGGACTGGGGCGTGGCCTACGGCGACATGCCGGTCCTCAAGACGCACGATCTCCTCGCGGCGTCGAAGCCCGCCTCCGTCGACGCGTTCTCCTACCACCACTACGGGGCCGTCTCGCGGCGCTGCGCCACAATGGGCGAGCGAACGCAGACCACGCCGGACGCGGCGCTCTCGGAGGACTGGCTCCGACGGACGAACCAGACCCTGGCCTTCTACGCGAGGCTCCGGGACGCGTTCGAACCCGGCAAGCCGTTCTGGCTCACCGAGGTCGGCGACAGCGCCTGCGGCGGAAACCCCTGGGCCGGCACCTTCCTCGATACGTTCCGGTACCTCGACCAGCTCGGCCGCCTCGCCCGGCAGGACGTCAAGGTCGTGGCGCACAACACCCTGGTGGCGAGCGACTACGGGCTTCTGAACGACAAGACCCTCGTGCCGAAGCCGACCTATTGGGGCGCCTTGCTGTGGCGCCGCCTCATGGGCACGACCGTACTCGATAGCGGCATCCCCGTCCGCGAGGGCCTGCACCTTTACGCGCACTGCCTCCGGGGTAAGCCCGGCGGGGTCGCCCTGCTCGCCATCAACAACAGCCGGTCGGGGACGACATCCCTCAACCTGCCGACCGGTGCAGGCCGCTACACCTTGACGGCGTCGGCCGGCGACGACGCCCATGTTCAGTTGAACGGGAAGGACCTCGCGCTCGGAACGGATGATGCGTTTCCTGCCCTGGACGGCGAAGCCATCGCCGCGGGAGACCTTACGCTTGCACCGAAGAGCATCACGTTCCTGGCCTTGCCCGATGCCGCGAACGACGCCTGCCGCTGAGTGCGATGTTGCGCAGGAGCAGAAACGCCCGGGGGGCTTCGAGGCCGATCCCAGGCGTCACAATGACGAACGGCGTGCCTCAACGCACACATTAGATCGTAAGCTAGCGAATTTTCTAGCTTATCAGTGCGGTCGCCATTAGATGGAGTGACAAGTCAGCGACGAGCGGGAGAGAGCCGGTGCGAACCGGCCGCCGAAGGAGCAACCGCCCCGGAAACTCTCAGGCACCCGGACCGCCCGTCGTTCAACACTCTGGAAAGCGGAGCGTCAGCTCCCGCCGATGGTGTAAGTCGCGACCTCTTCCGAGGCCGCGCCGATACTCTCAGGCCGATGACAGAGGGGGCTAGCATCGCATGACACGTGCGACGCAACCTCGGAGGCCTGCGCGATGACGTTCTCATAGCCTGACACGCCGCAAGCCTCCGGGCCTGCCGCCTAACTCCCTCGCGACCGGCCGGCCCACCCCCGGGCCGCATCGACGACGCATGCCGGCATCGACCGCGCGGCGCCCGTGGTCCTGCGCCGATCAGGACGTCACCCGAAACCCCCCACTGGAAGTCATCCGATGCTGGCCACACGTCGAAGCCTTCTCATGGCCGCCGCCATCCTCGTTCCCGGCCGCGCGCAGGCCTTCTTCTGGGACACCGAGCCCGAACCGTCGAAGGCTCCTACGCCGGTCGATCCGGCGTCGAACCGCGACGCCTGGTTCATCGGCGAGATCCCCGACGAGCCCTTCAACGTTCCCCGGGTCGACCTCGCGCTTGTGCCCCCGGAGTTCCGGAAGCAACTGGTGGACTACGACGGCCCGGAGCGTGCGGGGACCCTCGTCATCGATACGCACGCCCGCTTCCTCTACCTCGTGCGCGAGGGGCGGACCGCACTCCGCTACGGCATCGGGGTGGGCCGTGCCGGCTTCACCTGGTCGGGCACCGCCGTGATCAAGCGCAAGGCGAAGTGGCCGGGCTGGCGTCCGACGGCGGACATGCTGAAGCGGCGCCCCGACATCCCGCGCTACGTCGAGCCCGGCGTCGAGAACCCGCTGGGGTGCCGCGCCCTCTACCTCTACCAGGGCGACAAGGACACGCTCTACCGCATCCACGGTACCAACGAGCCCTGGACGGTGGGCGGCACGGACTCCTCCGGCTGCATCCGCCTCCTGAACGAGGACATCTACGACCTCTACGGACGGGTCCCGCTGGGGACGACCGTCGTCGTGAAAACCTCGATGCCCGAGGTGATGGTCCAGAGCGAGTGGGACGAGCACCCGCGGTCAGACAACCAGGTCCTGCTCTTCAGGTGAAAGGCCAGGCCAGCCGAGACTGCGGCCGCAATGCGGGGAATGGCCCGCGGTGACCGGCTTCCAGGACAGGCATGGCGCGTGTGGCCGACGGGCCCGCGCAACCGTGGCAGGCCCATTCCGTTCGCGGCCCGGCCGTTGATCCCCGTGGTTCATCATTCATGGATCGAGTCCGGATGCGCTTCATCCTTCGTTTCTTCGGCTTCCTGTTCAGCGTCGGCGCGATGGTCCTCGTGATCGCGGCCGCCGCGGCCGCGTTCTTCTACTGGAAGTTCAGCCAGGACCTGCCGGACCATGCCGCGCTCGCCAACTACGAGCCGCCGGTGATGAGCCGCGTCCACGCGGCGGATGGTTCGTTGCTGGCGGAATACGCCACGGAGCGCCGCCTCTACCTGCCGATCCAGGCAATGCCGAAGATCGTCATCGCGGCCTTCCTCTCGGCCGAGGACAAGAACTTCTACAAGCACGGCGGCGTCGATCCCGAGGGACTGGCCCGCGCCGCGCTGACGAACTTCAAGAGCGGCAAGAAGCAGGGCGCCTCGACCATCACCCAGCAGGTGGCCAAGAACTTCCTCCTCTCCCCGGAGCAGACCTTCGAGCGCAAGGCCAAGGAGGCGCTAATCGCCTTCCGGATCGAGGCTGCCTATTCGAAGGACAAGATCCTCGAACTCTACCTCAACGAGATCTTCCTCGGCACCATCGTGCCCGGCCGCAACCTGCATGGGGTCGCAGCCGCCGCACTCGACTACTTCGGCAAGTCGGTCCACGAACTGACGATCAACGAGGCTGCCTACCTCGCCGCCCTGCCGAAGGGTCCGAACAACTACCATCCCTACCGTAAGAGCCAGAAGGCTCTAGACCGGCGCAACGAGATCATCGGCCTGATGGCCCAGAACGGGTACATCACCAAGGAGGAGGCCGAGGCGGCCTGCAAGATGCCGCTCGGCGTGAACCCGCGCGTCGCCTTCGCCAACGCCGCCAACGCCAACTACTTCACCGAGGAGGTCCGGCGCGAGATCGCCGAGCGCTACGGCGAGAAGAAGCTCTACGAGGGCGGCCTCTCGGTGCGCGCCACCCTCGACCCAAAGATGCAGGCCTGGGCCCGCAAGGCGCTGCTGGACGGTTTCGTTCGCTACGATCAGGCCCGTGGCTGGCGCGGGGCACAGGCCCGCGTCTCTCTCGACGGGCGCGACTGGGGCCAAGCCGTCGCCGCGGTGCCGGCGCTCGACGACGTGCGGCCCTGGCGGCACGCCGTGGTGCTCTCCACGGGCGGCGGACGGGCGCGGATAGGCTTGCGGCCGCACCGCGAGGCGTCCGGTCTGTTCTCGGAGGACCGCGAGACCGGCATCATCGGTCCTGAGGGGGTGCGCTGGACCGGGAAAGGCATCGCCTCCGTCCTGAATCCTGGCGACGTCGTCTATGTCGAGCGCATGGACGGGGCTGGCAAGGCGTACCGCCTGCGGCAGGTGCCCGAGGTCTCCGGCGCCATCGTGGCGATGGACCCCCATACGGGCCGCGTCCGCGCCATGGTTGGCGGCTTCTCCTTTGATGAGAGCCAGTTCAACCGCGCCACCCAGGCGATGCGCCAGCCCGGTTCCGCGTTCAAGCCGATCGTCTACTCGGCGGCCCTCGACAACGGCTACACCCCGTCCTCCATCGTGGAGGATGCGCCCATCACCATCGAGGCCGGCCCCGGACACGCGGCATGGTCGCCTGCGAACTACAACCGGCAATCGAGCGGGCCGCACACGCTGCGCTACGGCATCGAGCATTCGAAGAACCTGATGACGGTGCGCCTTGCCAAGGAGGTCGGCATGCCGCTCATCGCAGAGTATGCCCGCCGCTTTGGCGTCTACGACGACATGCTCCCCGTCCTGCCGATGTCCTTGGGGGCCGGCGAGACCACGGTCATGCGCATGGTCACCGCCTTCTCGATGCTCGCCAACGGCGGCCGGCGCATCCGTCCGACTCTGATCGACCGCATCCAGGACCGCGTCGGCGAGACCATCTACCGCCACGACAACCGTACGTGCCTCGGCTGCGATGCCGAGAAGTGGTCCGGCCAGGATGAGCCCAAGCTGGTGGACGATTCCGAGCAGGTGCTCGATCCGCTGACCGCCTACCAGATGGTCTCGATCCTTGAAGGGAACGTGCAGCGCGGCACGGCGACGGTCCTGAAACAGCTCGGAAGGCCGCTTGCGGGCAAGACAGGAACGACGAACGACGCCAAGGACGCTTGGTTCGTGGGCTTCTCGCCGGACCTGGCGGTGGGCGTCTATCTCGGCTTCGACAGGCCGCGCTCGCTCGGCGGCCGCGTCACCGGCGGTAGCCTTGCGGCACCGGTCGCACGCGACTTCCTCAAGGCTGCCCTGGCCGGCAAGCCGGCGACGCCCTTTCGCGTACCGCCGGGCATCAAGCTGATCCGGGTCGACCTCGCCACCGGCACGCGCGCGGGCGAGGGTGGGGTAACCATCCTGGAGGCCTTCAAGCCCGGCACGGCCGCGCCCGACGGCGATCCAACACCGTTGCCGTCCCTGCCGGAGGACGCGGAAACCCAGCCGGCGAACCCCTACGCCGCGGAGCTCGCCGCCGGATTGTACTGAGGCCGAGGATGGGACCGCGTTCCTCGAACCTGACCGTTCAGGAGTACGTTGAACCGTCCCGGACCGCACCGAAGCGAGCCCTCGCAGGTGGGCGCTCGATGCGAATGGATCACGATGTACCTGCGCCTCGTACCCGGGACGGAAAGCGATGTTCGAGACTGCAACGGCGACCCTTGATTGGCTGGGCGTCATCGTCTTCACGGTCGCCGGCGCCCTTGTGGCGTCGCGCAAGGAGATGGACTTCGTCGGCTTCGCCGTCCTGGGTACCGTGACTGGCGTCGGGGGCGGAACGCTCCGGGACCTGCTTCTCGGATTGCCGGTGTTCTGGACGCAGCGCCCGTCCTACCTGCTGGCGTGCCTTGTCGTCTCCCTTGCCGTGTTCTTCGTCGCGCACATCCCGCAATCCCGCTACCGCTACCTGGTACGGCTCGACGCCCTGGGCTTGGCGCTGTTCGCGGTGGCAGGTGCCGAGAAGGCACAGGAGGCCGGTGCGAGCGCCTCGGTGGCCATCGTTATGGGGGTGGTGACTGCGACCTTCGGCGGCTTGTTGCGTGACCTTCTCGGAGGCGACAGCCCGAAGATCCTCAGTCGGGAGATCTATGCCTCGGCCGCCGGGGTGGGGGCTGCCACCTTCGTATCTATGACGTTCCTCGGCGCGCCCCGCGAACTCGCGCTTGGCATCGGCTTTATCGTTGCCTTGCTCCTGCGGGCTGCATCGCTTCGCTTCGATTGGACGCTCCCACGATATCGCCCGCGGTCTGGCGTCCCCTACAACTGAACAGGCTCGGTCTTGCCACGTTCCGCTCAATCCAAGGCGCCCCTCGCAACTCACGCATCGTCGAACGACCGCTTCGCTCGGATCGACCTGAAGGAAGAACCAAGATGGTACTCCGAAATCATCCCTGCGGGCTGGCTCTGGCGGCGCTCGTTTCCCTCTCGACCCTTTCCGGGGCCGCGTACGCGCAGGCAAACCCGAAGGCGTTGCCCGGCCCGACGGAGGAGCAGCTCACGAAGCTGAAGGGCATCTACGAGGATCTCCACGCCAACCCCGAGCTCTCGATGCAGGAGAAGCGCACGGCCGGCATCGCCGCGAAATGGCTCAAGGATCAGGGCTTCGAGGTCACCGAGGGCGTCGGCGGCACGGGCGTGGTCGGTCTCCTCCGCAACGGCGACGGTCCGACCGTGCTGCTGCGCGCCGACATGGACGGCCTGCCGATGAAGGAAAACACCGGCCTTCCCTATGCCAGCACGAAGAGGGGGACCGATCCGGCATCCGGCCGCGAGACGGCCATCGCGCATTCCTGCGGGCACGACCTGCACGTGACCTGGCTGATGGGCGCGACCCAGATCCTGGCCGCCAACAAGGACAAGTGGCACGGGACCGTGATGGCCGTGTTCCAACCTGGCGAGGAGATCGGCGAGGGGGCCAAGGCCATGGTCGACGACGGCATGGTGAAGCGCTTCCCGAAGCCGGTCGTCACTCTAGGGCAGCACGTGCTGCCCTTCCCTGCAGGGCAGGTGCGGCTCGCCAGTGGCCCCGTGCTCTCGCGGAGCGACAGTCTTAAGGTGACGCTCTACGGACGCGGCGGGCACGGCTCCGGCCCGGAAACGACCATCGATCCGGTGGTGATGGCCGCCGCCACGGTGATGCGGCTCCAGACCATCGTCTCGCGCGAAGTCTCGATGAGCGACAGCGCCGTGGTCACGGTCGGGTCAATGCAGGCTGGGTCGAGCGCCAACATCATCCCGGACGAGGCGCAGCTTCAGCTGAACGTCCGGACCTACGACGATGCGGTGCGGGACAAGGTGCTCGCGTCGATCAAGCGGGTCGTCGACGGCGAGGCCTCCATCTCCGGCGCCCCGAAGCCGCCCCTCCTCACCATGCTAGGGCAGTTCCCCCTGACGGTGAACGACGAGGACGCGACGGCCAAGGTGGCCGAGGGCCTGAAGCAGCGACTAGGGGCGGCCCGGGTGCAGCCCGCCAGCAGCGCGAACGCCAGCGAGGACTTCACCGTCTTCGCCCGCGCCTGGGACGTACCGTCGGTGTTCTGGTTCGTCGGCGGGACCGACCCGAAGCGCTACGCGGAAGCGGAGCAGGCCGGGACCCTGAACGCGCTGCCCGCGAACCACTCGCCTGAATACGCCCCGGTTCTGAAACCGACCCTGCGCATCGGTGTGGAGACGATGCTGGCGGCCGCTGGTCAATGGTTGGTTGCGACATCTCCAGCGTCAGGGGCACGATGATGGACGGGTCTTCCGGCAGATAGGCCTACCCTCTCGACCAGGAAGCGATGTCCGAATTTTGGTAGGCGAGGCTGAAAGCGGCCAGACTGGTTTCGACCCGACGATGCCGTTGAAGCCCACACGTGGGCATCTCGAAAGCGGTCGTTCATCGATGGATATCGTCACAGTGTCCTAGGGTTCCGTGTCATGGCTTGATCGAGTGCTAGTAGCGACGCTCGGCCATCGGGTCAGGCAGCTCGTGTTCAGTGAGATGAGCCGTGCAAGACCGACGTTCCGAAGGGAGCCCTGCGGAAACTCGCATCCCATGTCACATCGGACGACAGCGCATCGTCACTCGCGTGAACCAATCACGTGGAGATCGCTCGATGACCAAAGCCATTCCGGTACTCGCCGGCATCCTCGGCGCAGGACTGGCCGGGAACGGCGTCTTCATGCTCGTCGCGCCCGAGGCATGGTATTTCACCGTGCCGGGCGTGACGACGACCGGGCCCTTCAATCAGCACTTCCTGCGCGATATCGGCCTGATCTTCGTGCTGATCGGGTCGGGGTTCGCGTACGGCGCGGCCCGACCGGGACCGCGTTCGCTGCTCTGGAGCATGGGTGCGATCTGGCTCTCGGGCCACGCGCTTTTCCACTTCTGGGAGGTTGCGGTGGGCATCTGCGGGCCGGAGGTTCTACCCCGAGACTTCCCCGCTGTGACACTTCCTGCGCTTATTGCTGTCGCCCTCAGCGTCTGGTCGTTCCGCCATGCCGACCATCGATGATCCGACCCGCGTCTTCGAGCAGGAGCGGGCGCGGCTCGTCCGGCTCGCCTACCGCATGCTCGGGTCCCTGGGCGAAGCCGAGGACGTCGTACAGGACGCTTGGCTGCGCTGGCGGCACGTCGACCATGCCGAGGTCGCCTCAGCCGGTGCCTTCCTATCGCGGACGGTGACGCGGCTCTGCCTGGACGTGATGAAGTCCGCTCGGGTACGGCGTGAGACCTATTTTGGCACATGGCTACCCGAGCCCGTCGCCCTGGTCCCGGACGAAGCCCCCGGCGATGACCTCACGCTCACGCTGATGCTCGCCCTGGAGAGGCTTTCGCCGCTGGAGCGGGCCGCGTTCCTCCTGCACGACGTCTTCGCGGTCCCACTCGCCGAGATCGCGACCACGCTCCAGCGTGAACCACCGGCAGTCCGTCAGCTCGCCGCGAGGGCTAGGAAACACGTGCAGTCCGCCCGCCCGCGCTTCCCCGTCGAGCGGGAGGAGGGGGCGCGCATCGCCAAGGCCTTCTTCGAGGCGTCGGCGACCGGCGACGTCGCGGCGCTGCGCAGCATGCTCGCCGATTCCGTCGTTGTGCACTCCGACGGAGGCGGAAAGGTGCTCGCCTTCCCGAGGCCGATCATCGGCATCGACAAGGTCACGCGCATGTTCGAGGGGATCGCGCGCAAATCGTGGATCCAGCATGCCCAGAAGCTGCAGGACCTTTGGATCGATGGCCTACCGGGCTACTTCAGCCTGGAGCCGGGCGGGATGCTCCAGACCGTCGCCCTGGATATCCAGGGCGGATTGATCGTCGGCATCTACTTCACCCGTAACCCGGACAAGCTCCAGCGAATGGCAAGGTCGTTCGGAGGGGCGGTGGAAACGCCGACGCCTCACTGAGCCTCACCGGCGGGCTATCGCCAGCTCCCTGCGACAGACCGTCGAGAACGCGCAGAGCGGGTCGAGGTGGCTGGCGTGCCGAATGTCCGCGAAGGAGGCGAGATCCTTGTTCGGGGCGAAGTAGGTCTCACCGATGAGCCGCATGACGCGCTCGGCCTCCTCCAGCGTCTCCGGCTCTCCGAAGAGCCGGATCTTGTTCACGATGGCATAGAGGTTCACCAGCTTGGCCGGGTCGTCGAGGTCGTGCCGGAAAGCGTCGCCGAACAAGGTCGACGCCTCCCGGATGAACTCGCCGTAGAGCGCTTCCCGTCGCGCTCGGTCCTGCACCAGGAGCGTCGCACGCTCCTGGCTGTGTTGCGTCAGCCAAGTGGTCGCGAAGGAGGCCATCGCGCCGATGGCCGACCCGGCCAGCGCCGACAGCGCCGGGATGTAGGTAGCATCCATCGGCGGGAGGCCTCAGGCCAAGCGCTTTGGCTGTGCCGCCAGCCAGTCGTCGTAGCGCCGCTGCGAGAGCCACGCGTCACCGGTGGGCGTCAGCCAGGGGCCTTCGAGGACCACCCCGAAATACGGTGCGGTGTCGTCGGTGACAACCTCACGCGTTTCGCCAAGGCCGTCGAAGTGACGCTTCACCAGATCGACCATCGGCAGGCGCTCCGGGCCGGCGATCTCGACCATGCCGTTTCGCGGTGGCGCCAGCGCGGCCTCCGCGACTTTCGCCGCAACGTCGGCCGACGCGATCGGCTGGATCGACGCGGACGTCACGCGCGCGACGCCGTCGACGATTGCGGCTCCCGCGATCGCGGCGACGAACTCGAAGAACTGCGTGGCGCGGACTAGGGTCCACGGCACGCCCGCCGAGGCGATCAACTCCTCCTGAGCGAGCTTGGCGCGGAAATAGCCGCTGTCGAGCAGGAGCTCGGTGCCGACCACCGAGAGCGCGACGTGGTGGGAGACGCCGGCATCCTTCTCGGCCGCGGCGAGGTTCCGTCCGGCGCGGACGAAGAAGTCCATGGCCGCGTCGTCGGCGAACGATGGCGAGTTGGCGACGTCGACCACGACGCTGGCGCCCTTCAATGCTTCCGCGAGCCCCTCGCCCGTCACGGCGTTGACGCCGGTGTTCGGCGAGGCCGCGAGGACCTCGTGGCCGGCGGCCTTCAGGGTGGTGACGACCTGCGAGCCGATCAGCCCCGTACCGCCGATGACGACGATTTTCATGTGATGCTCCGTCCTGTGTCCGGTCCCGGTGGGGACGTTCGAAACCAAGACGAAAGCGGTCCCACCCGTTGTGACATTGGCTCTGCGAAATTTGTCCGGTCGCGAGCCAGCCGCTCCGGCGGTCATACAAAACCTCCGGTCATGTCACGTGCGCACCTGCTTCCTCGTCATGCAGGGAGCATCGCGAGGAACGACGATCATGGCGCCCGACATCGAGAGGCTGACAAGAGACATATCCCATGTGCCCCCTGGGCGAGGAACGAACGGTTGACGCCGCCCCGTCCGCTCAGATGGCAGTTCCTGACCCTCTTCGTCGGCCTGCTGATCCCGACCCTGCTGTTCGTCGGAGTCCTGCTCTGGCGCTTCGCCGCGTCCGAACGCACGCGGGTCGAACAGGACGTGCAGACCAGAGCCCACGGCTTGTCCGTGGCGTTCGACCGCGAGATCCATGGCGTCCTCACGACGCTCCAGGCGCTCGCGACCTCGCCGAGCCTGGCGACCCACGACCTTCCGGCCTTCTACGCCCAGATGCAGGAGATCAGTCGCCTGCAGGGAATCAACATCAACCTTCGGCATATCGATGGGACCGCTGCGTTGACGACCCGGGCGCCGTTCGGAACCGCCGCACCCGCGCCCCCGGCCCTTGCGGAGATCGACAGGGAGGTTCTGCGCACCGGCGTCGCAGTGGTCAGCAACGTCTTCGTGACCTCCGTGACCCAAAAGCCGGTTTTTCAGATCGTCAGCGCCCCTGTCCGTATCGGCGAAACGCCGACTTATCTCCTCGCCGCGAGCCTCGATCTCGGTTACCTCGTGGCGACGACGCGCCGCGAGGATCTCCCGTCCGGTTGGATCGGGTCCCTGGTGGATCGAAACGGGATCGTCGCTGTCCGGACCGAGCGGCAAGAAGACTTCGTCGGCAAGCTGACTTCAACCGACTTCCGCTCTCATGCGATCGATGATGCCGGACGATATTATGGCCGCAACAGGGTCGGCGAGGATGTCCTGGTGGGCTATGGCCGGTCCAAGCTGACCGGTTGGACCGCGGCGGTCGTGGTGGATAAGAAGCTCGCCGAGGCACCGCTGCAGCGTTCGATCACGATCCTCGTCGGGTTAGGTCTCGTGCTTGGATCGCTCATCGTGGGCATCGCATTGGGGGTCGGTCGACGGGTTGAGCGTGCGATGCGTCGCCTCGGCGAAGGCGCCGCGGCGATCGGCCGAGGGGAGCCGGTCGGCGCCATCGCCACCCCTATCAGGGAGGTGAACCTGATCGGTGCGGCGCTTGCGACGGCGGCGCTTCAGTTGCAGGCGCGGACACGCGAGCGCGAGGTCGCGGAGATGGCTTTACGCGACCTCAACGTGGCGCTGGAAGACCGTGTCGCCGCGCGCACGCAAGAACTCGACGATGCGAACCGCGCGCTCATCGGCGAGATGCAGAGCCGCGAGACGGCCGAGGCTCATCTGCGGCAGTTGCAGAAGATGGAGGCCGTCGGCCAGCTCACCGGCGGCATTGCGCACGACTTCAACAACATGCTCGCCATCGTGATCGGCAGCCTCAATCTGATCCGAAAACGCCTGGCGCGCGGCGAGAGCGACATCGAGCGCTTCATCGATGTCGCCACGGATGGTGCGAACCGCGCGGCCTCGCTGACCCAACGGCTGCTGGCTTTCTCGCGCCAACAGCCGCTCGCGCCGGAGCCCATCGATGCCAACAAGCTCGTATCCGGGATGTCCGAGATCCTGCGCCGAACGCTCGGCGGCGATATCAAATTGGAGACCGTGCTCGCTGGCGGCCTGTGGCGCACCCATGCCGACGTGAGCCAATTGGAGAACGCCATCCTCAACCTGGCCGTCAACGCGCGGGACGCCATGCCGGAGACCGATAACTGCAGCGGTCGCCTGACCATCGAGACGGCCAACGCCCACCTCGACGAGGCCTATGCCAGGACCGTGGAGATTTCACCCGGTCAGTACGTCCTGGTTGCCGTGACCGACTCCGGAACCGGCATGTCGCCGGAGGTCCTGGCCAAGGTGTTCGATCCGTTCTTCACCACCAAGCCGGTGGGGAAGGGAACAGGGTTAGGCCTGTCGCAGGTCTACGGTTTCGTGCGGCAATCGAAGGGACACGCACGGATCTATTCGGAGCCCGGGCAGGGCACGAGCGTGAAGCTCTATCTGCCGCGCTTCTATGGCGAGGGCGAAGTTGCCGGATCGCCTCGGGATGTTCGGCTCACGGCTGTCCTGCCCCTCGGATGCCGACGCGAGATCGTCCTCGTGGTCGAGGACGAGGAGGCCCTGCGCCTTCTCAGCGTCGAGACATTGCGCGAACTCGGCTACAGCGTGCGCCATGCCAAGAGCGGTGTCGCCGCATTGCGTATTCTGGACGCCCAGCCCGACATCGCGTTGTTGTTCACCGACATCGTCATGCCCGACATGAACGGGCGTCGACTGGCCGAGGAGGCGATCCGGCGGCGTCCGGAACTCAAGGTGCTCTACACGACGGGGTTCACGCGCAATGCCGTGGTGCATAATGGCGTGCTCGATCCCGGCACGCATTTCCTGCCGAAACCCTTCACCCTGCAGCAACTGGCGAACAAGGTCCGCAGCGTGCTCGATCATGCATCGGAACCGCTCGACGCGTGATCGATGGCGGACCGGGTCGACCGGCATCGTCGTAGTCCCGTCACTCCAGGCACGACGATCATCATCGAACGGTTCGCTGCGGCGCCTCCCGCATCACGTGTGGGAAGTCCCTTCGGTGCGGATCGCGGAAACGTCATCCCCGAACTTAGATCGGGGATGACGGCTTTCCCGTCGGCGATTCTGGGGGACCTTCTCCAGCGACGCCGCCGCCTTGGCTCTTGCCCGACGCGTGGTCAGTAATCCCAGAACACCGGCACCCAGCGGAAGGCGTCGCCATCGACCGCGACCCTGCCGACGGACGGGAACGGCAGGTGCGTGGCCACCAACTGTTCCCTGGTCCCGGCCAATTCCCGGAGAAGACGGATCCGAACGCGAGCTGCCTCCTCGGGGTCGTGCTCGAAACCGTTGTGCCAGTCGGGCTGGTCGAAACCCACGGGAAAGATGGCGTCGCCGGCGAACGTGAGGCGCTCGCCGCCGGATGCCAGCCGGACCACGCTGTGCCCGGGGGTGTGGCCCCCGGTGCGATGGACGACCACCCCCGGCGCGACCTCATGCGCATCTTCGAAGGTTCGCAGATGGCTGCGATACGCCTCCGAGAACCGTTTAGCCGTGGATCGCAGCGCATCCGGGAAGCCCGTCGGCATGGAGGTGCGGGAGAAATCGGGTGCTTCCCAGAACGCGACCTCGGCGGCCGCCACGTGGATCCGCAGGTCGGGCCGCAACCGTTCCTTCACCCCGTCGATGAGCAGCCCGCCGATATGGTCCATGTGCATGTGCGTCAGCACCACGTCGGTCACGGACGCCAGATCGATGCCGCCCGCTTCCAGTCGTTTGACCAGCTGGCCGGCTCGCGGCAGAGCCAGGTTCGGGTCCAGCCCGAGCCCGGCATCGATGAGGATTGTCTGCTCGCCACTCCGAACCAGGACGGCATTCAGCGGCCAGTCGAATGCGTCCGGCGCCAAGAACATGTCGTCCAACCATGCCGCCCGAACCGCCGGGTCGGCATTGTGAGCGAGCATGGCAGTCGGAAGAGGCAATACCCCGTCGCTGACGACCAGCACGTCGATCTCGCCGATGCGCACCGCGTATCGTGACGGCACCAATTCCTCCGAACTTGGACGCGCTCGGCAAGAATCTCTCGTATCGGTTTGGCCGGTCATTGAAGTGCTCATGATTGCCCCTTGATCGGGACGCGCGGACATCCGGCTCACCAGGATTAGAAACGCGCGCCTACACACAGAGACGAGAGCAGGTGTGTGAATGTGACATGTGCGGTCAGGGATCGAGGCCCACGCCCGTGGATGATCCACATGTCGAAAAGCCCTCAAGAGCACGGTCTCCTTATCCACCCCTCTCGGTCATGCGTGGACGGACGGGGCCCGACTCAACCTGGCCTTAGAATTTTTCCGATCATGACGCGAAAGCTCGACGACCGCGAAGACTCACCCGACAGTGTTTTGCCCACGTGGCGAGGTAAGAAACAGCCTCTAAGGCTTCCGTCTTGCCTCGCAGTGCCTGAATGCTGCGGTAGCTGACCGACGCCGCGATCTGATGTGGTTTCTTGCCGTCGGCGGCGAGCGCCAGGGCACGCACGACCCTGGCCCGAGCGCGCCGTTGCCCGAAGCTGAGGCCTGTCTCTCGGCGAAACTCTCGCGTCAGGGTCCGGCGGCTGAGACCTTTCTGCTCGGCCCATGCGTCCAGACTACCGTCGCGTATCATCAAAGGCATCAACGGCGTAAAGGCCAAACGACCGATGCCCATTGCGACGGCAAGGGCGATGACCAGCCAAGCGGACCGGTCGAGCACCGGGGATGAAGCCGATTGGGTGCTCATGGACTTCTCAACCAATGGACCTCTCCGGATTTCGGCGAGGTCCCTTAAGATGTCGCGGACAGCCCGTATTTTGGGTGGCGCGGCGGTGCTCAGGCCGCTTGTCTCGGCGCCTCGACCAGTTCATCGGCCGGCCCGAAGAACTCGAAGCGGATCCGCTCGATTGGGATACCTAGACGGCCAAGCCCGTTCACAAGCGCGGCCAGGAAGGGTTTGGGGCCGCACAGGTAGTAGGTCGCCTGCTCCCGCGGGGTGTTCGCCGCCAGCCACTCCGCAGTGACCAGGCCCGTCTCAGCAATCTGCCGGTCGCTAGCACCCTGCTCTTCCAGATGCGCATAAAAGAACCGGGAATGCAGATTCTCGTGGCCGTTCGTCAGGGCCCGCGCATGTGCGCCCATGGCGTGAACCCGTCCGTTCAGGGCACCGTGGACAAACCAGGTCGGACGCTCCGGCGAAGTGGCGGAGATCGTCTCCAGCATGCTGATCATGGGAGTCAGCCCGACGCCGCCGCTGACCAAAACCACAGGTTCGTTCGTGCTTCGATCGAGGAAGAATTCCCCGGCCGGCGGGGCAACCCTGACCAAGGTGCCCGGTCCGGCATGGTCATGCAACCAGTTCGAGACGACGCCGGCCGGCACGCCCGGCGAGGCCTCCCGCTTCACGGTGATGCGATAGGCGCGGTCGTTCGGGGCGCAGGAGATGGAGTAGTTGCGCTTGAGCGCCCCCCGGTCGGGGAGGTCGAACTGAAAGCCAAGATACTGTCCCGGTTCATGACGCAGGACCGGCTTCCCGTCGGACGGGACCAGCACGAAGGAGCGGATTGTCTCGCTCTCCTGGGTGACGCTCTCGACGACGAACCCGCGCCAGCCGTTCCAGCCGCCGGGCTTCGTGGCGAGGTCGCGATAGATCGTGGCCTCGCGTCCGATCAGCAGTTCGGCAAGGAACCAGTATGCCTCCCCCCATGCGGCGCGGATCTCGGGCGTAGCGGCGTCGCCGAGCACGTCCTGGATCGCGCCGAGCAGGGCCTCCGCCACATGGGGGTAGTGCTCGGGCAGGATGTTCAGGGCGACGTGTTTCTGGGCGATCCGCTCGACGGCGCCCGCGAGGACACCGAGGTTGTCGATGTTGCGGGCGTAGGCGAGCACCGCCTGCGCAAGCGCCTTGGGCTGCGATCCGGTCTCGCCATGGTGGGACTGATTGAAGAGAGCGCGCATCTCGGCATCGACGAACAGCCGCTCGTACATGCGCTGGGTGATGGTGAGCCCGTGCCCCTCCAGGGCGGGTACGGTGGCCTTGATCAGGGCGATGGTGGCTGGTGCGAGAGGGGTCGGCATCTGCATCTCCCATAAGATTCATTGTCGATGAACCTTATGGCCTGCAGATTGTAAAGGTGCAACGAATATGTACCTTAGGCTCTCATAGGAGCTGCCATGCGCCTGACGCGCTACACCGATTACGCCCTCCGAACTCTGATCTACGTCGGCTTGCATGAGCCACGGCAAAGCTCGATTGCCGAGATCGCGCGGGCCTACGGCATCTCAGAGAGCCACCTCACGAAGGTGGTGCACCAACTCGGACGCCTAGGGTTCATACGCACCACCCGGGGTCGAGGTGGTGGGCTACAGCTCGCCAAGCTTCCCGCGGAAATCGTCGTAGGCACCGTTGTGCGACAGACAGAGGAAGATCTTGCGCTAGTCGAGTGTTTCGCCGGCGGGGCCTGCGTGATCACGGCTCCATGTCGCCTTCGGCGTGCGCTCGGTGAAGCCTTGGCGGCGTTTCTCGCGGTTCTTGACCGCTATACCCTGGCCGATCTGCTGGGTGGAAATGACGGGATCGAGATTGCCGCCCTGCTTGGTCTGCCTTCCCCAATGAAAGAGGTGGCGCCACATCTTTCCCCTCCTACGAAGATATGAGTGGCGTGATCTGAGTCTTATGTTTTGAAAGCAAAAGTGGCGTTCGTGCTAGGGACGCTTCACGGTTCGTCTTTGTCCTTGGTGGGATTGCAATGAGGTTTAATATGCATCCCGGCACCATACAGATGATTTAGCACCCTACAGAGGCGCAACTGAGCGGTGAAAGCCTGTGTCTCTCGTCGGACCTAGACAGTGCGCTACCTGGGCCGAAAGCGTCCGGGCCATCGCCGGATCTGCTGGCGCTTTTCTGTTTTACTTGGGTACCCATGGTTTTGAAACTAATAGGCTCGCGGGAAGGGCATGTATCGTTCAGCTGGAAGACATCGAAGCGGTCGACTGATCCGAAGACACGTCTGTCGAGCGTCTTCACGCCTTGAACCGTCGCGCTTCGAGATTCAATCAAACGTCCGCTTCAGCGAATTGCCTCCCGAAAGCGGACAGACAAAAATCCACCCTACCCGGTCGTAGAGCAGACGGACGGGTCCCGACCCAACCACGCCGTAGAAGTTGGTCGATAGCAAACCCAAAAGCAGCCATCCATCCGGCGGCTGGAGGCGTCCGAGCGCTTGGCTGACTGCGCCATAGACGCAGCGATCCACTCTCGTCGCGTGGCCAGACGTGGTTAGATGCTCATCGAGAAGGTTGCTCAGTCGTTCCAGGCGAACAGAGCTGTCGTTCTTGCCCGGCAACGGGAACACCTCCATCACCCGGGCTCTTGCTTTTCCTCCGACCACCCCGAGCCAGCGCCCGATGCCGAACTTGATGGAGTCCAGCCTGCGTGCCGCCGCCGAAGGCCTTGTCGCGCTGGTGGCGGCCTGCAATCGATTGCGCCTTCCGAGGACGCAGCACCCCTTTGTAGTCGGTGTCCACGCGCCGATGCGCGAGGAGTTGACCCTGCGGGATTTGCCCGTGACCGGGACGATCCCGGTGGGGCTCGAGGGCCGCTACCTCAAGATGGGCGCCAACCCCGCCCGCCCGACGACGCGCGGCCACGATTGGTTCCTGGGCGACGGCATGGTGCACGGTCTCTGCATCGAGGACGGAAAGGCCCTGTGGTACCGTAACCGTTGGATCGGCTCGCATGCAGTTTCCGCAGCGCTCGGCCGGCCCGCTGCCCCGGGGCCGCGCCGCGGCGACGACACCGTCAACACCAATGTCGTCGCGATCGGCGGCCGCGCTTTTGCCGTGGTCGAAGCTGGCAGCTTTCCCGTCTTTTTATCCGAGGACTTGGAGACGCAGCGCTACGATACGTTCGACGGCACCCTCGCCGGTTCCTTCACGGGGCACCCGCATCGCGATCCGGCGACCGGTGAAACACATGCCATCGCCTATGACGGCCGCGTCTGGGATAGCGTGCGCCACGTCGTCATCTCGCCCCTGGGCCAGGTCGTGCGTGACGTAGCAATCCCAGTCGAACACGGCCCTTGCATCCACGATTGCGCGATCACAACCCGCTTCGTCGTCGTGCTAGACCTGCCCGTCACCTTCTCGATGCGCGCGGTGCTGGCAGGACACCGCTTCCCGTTCCGCTGGAACCCGGCCCACCGCGCCCGCGTCGGCCTGCTCCCGCGGCATGGTACGGCCGCCGACATCATCTGGTGCGCGGTCGAGCCGTGCTTCGTCTTCCACGTCGCCAATGCCTACGACGACGCTGACGGGCGGGTGATCCTCGACGTCGTCACCTACGAGAGGGTGTTCACCTCGGCAGGTGGTGGCCTCGATGCACCGGGCTGGCTGGAGCGCTGGACAGCCGACCCCACGACGGGGCGGGTCGACCGCCGGGTGATCGATTCCGCGGCGCAGGAGTTCCCCCGGATCGACGAGCGTCGCTTTGGGCAGCACCACCGATACGTCTATACGGGCTCGGTGCCCGCCGACGGCAACACGCAGCTCGTGGGCGCGACGCAACTCTACAAGCACGATCTGGAGACACGGGAGCGGCGCGTTCACGAGTTCGGCCCCGACAGTGTCGCGGGCGAGTTCGTGTTCGTGCCGGCGAGGCCCGAGGCTGAAGAAGACGAGGGCTGGCTCGTCGGGCTCGTCGTCGACACGGTGAGTGATACGACCGACTTCGTCATCCTCGACGCGCACGCATTCGAGGCAGCGCCCGTCACCGCGGTGCACCTGGGGCATCGGATCCCGCCAGGCTTTCATGGGAATTGGTTTCCAAAAACGTGGGCCGAGTGACCGTCTCTGGATGCTTCGGCACTCGATCCGCTTTCCTATGTAATATCGCATGGGGCGCAGGATTGTCCCGTGATGCCCGGGAAGCCGAAATGCCTGTCGCGAGCGACCCGAAGCCTGCCGACATCCAGGATCACGGAAAAAAGCCGTTCCTCCCCGGCTTCGTGCCCGAACCGCTGGGACCAACAGGTCTCGCGGTCATCGATGCCTACCAGCGGGCAGCAAACTACCTCTCGGTCGGCCAGATTTACCTGCTCGACAACCCGCTGCTGCGGGAGCGCCTATCCTTGGTACAAGTTAAGCCGCACCTACTGAGCCATTGAGGCACTACGCCCGGCCTCAATTTCATCTATGCGCACCTCAGGCGCGCCCTTCGATTGCAGATTATACGAGGGTGAGCTTAGGTGGCTGGACGGGCTCGGCCGCAAGCCGTCGAAAAATTCCAAGTACGGACTCGGGTGACGCCTGCGTTGCCGCCCCCTTGGCTACGTCATCCTGGGACCACATCCAGGTGCGTGCAGGGTCGCTCCGCATGGACCAGGCGGGAAACAGTCGCTCGGTCGCATCCGCATAGACGAGACGCGTGATCTCCAGGTGCCGATCGTCCTGGACGATCCGCGCATAGGTCGCATCGAGAGCGTCTGCGCTGCCCTCCAAAAGCTGGAGGTAGATGTCGCCACGACAAACCAGAGCGCCGGTCAGACCGTCCCGCGTGTTGCAGCGCCGCGATTGGGTGAGGATGCCATCCAGGGTGGATTGATCGAATCCGAACGGACGGGACGCATAGACGAGCTGCACGAGCTTCATTTAGTCAGCCTCCGATCGCGTTGCCTTTGAGACTTTGAGATCACCCGCAGGAGGCGGTTTTGGTGTCAGCCCGGCGCCTCTCTTCGAGGCCGATCTCGAGAAGCTGCTGTGCCAGCAGAACAGCCGTCGGCGCGTCGACGGCGGAGGCATCCGCGCCGACCCGCTCGACGAGTTCGGGATTGTCGAGGAAGACAGGCCCCCCCACCATGATGCCGACCGAACGGTTCCGGGAGACGTCGCGGATCGACTGAATCGAGGCCGTGAGCCCTTCGATGCGGGTCTCGCAGCTCAGCGTGAGTCCGACGACATCGAACGATGTCGACCTCACGAGGTTTGCGATCTGTTCTGGGCTGGACGCGAGGCCACTCGTGACCTGCCATCCTGCGACCTGCAGGAACTGCTCCACGACGGCCACGCCAAACGTATGCAGCTCGCCCGGTGCCCCCATCAGGAGGGCCGCCCGGGCCTCGTCGGGAGCAGAGAGCTTTGGTTGGGATCGGTATTGCGAGAGGAGCAGCTGGAGACGGGCAACGCCCACGGTCACCTCGATGAAGTCGCAGAGGTCCTCGTCCCATAGGCGTCCGAGCAAGGAGGCGGCCGGTGCGAGGAGTTCGAGGAACATGCTCTCGGTCGAATGGCCTTTGGCTAGGTGATCCCTGACGGCGTCCGAAGCGGCGGAGAGATCCGAACCGAGGAGGAGCTGCGTGAAGGCTTCGATCTGTTGCGCGTCAGGTTTGGCGAGCGGAGCGCTCGCCGCGGGCGCAAGCTGCGGGTGAAGCAGCTTCAAACGCGGGATGATGTCTGTTTCGACGATGCGACTGAGAGCCAGGGCGCGCTGGCGGCTGTCCTCGGCGGTGCGTTTGCGCGCATAGGCAAGCCGAACCTCCGAGACCCAGCCGGCGGGTCGCGCCGACGGATCAGTCCACGCCGGGGTGGACAAAGCGAGGTTTGACATGGTCCGCTCCCCCGAACGCTCTTCCTATGCCGGGGCGATTGTCGGTCGATGGCCGTGCGCCTCTTGGACCCATCAGAGCGCCGCGCCGACGGAATGTAAAGACGCTCGCGAAAAGTTCCCGGCTCGACGTGTGCTTTGGTCCGCCCGACAATCCAGAGGTGATATTCTTGTATCCGCCCCGCGCAGGCTCATCGATCAGGACATCGACGCTGCAGGGACATGGCTGGAAAGTTGCCGAGCGCTGCCGCGACTAGGTGTGCCCGAGCGTATGGAGTGGACCCGTGTCGAGTTGCTGCAGGATACGCGTCAGGGCCGCGATATTGTCCTTGTTGTCGGTGCTTTCGAGGGCATCCTGCAAGACGACGCGGATGTCCTCGGCTTCGACCTTCTCCATGTCCCAGTTCGGATAGAGCCGCTCCCGCTCTTCCTCACTCTGGCTGAGCGTTACGATATCGTAATGCCGTGTATCACCATGGAGGCTCGCGACAAGATCTTGCATCTGGGCCGCCGGCCCCTCGATCCACTGAAAGAAAATGCCACTGCCGAAGACCAAAACTCCGGTGATGCCGCGAGCGAGATTGTTCCGCTGGGCCGCCTCGACGATACGGTCAACCTCCGCGTCATCGACGCCGTTGGCGGCACGGCTGCAGTAGACGAAGTGATACAGAGCAGGCAGATCGCCTTCGTCCAACGCGGCGCCACGGAGAAAGCCGTATTCGTCCAACATGGATGGACCCTCTCCAGGGATGCTGGACGAGCCGTTCTGCCCAGCATGAGGACGGCAGGATAGCGCATCTCACCGGATTTGAAACTGGACTTGGTTGCCCAGGTCTTTGCGCCGATATCGCGGGTTCTCCCGCGTGATGGGCCCGTCAGCGCGAACAGCCTCGGCCAATCCCGCCTTTCACGTACCCCTTGAAGGACTGTCTCGAACATGAGGCGCGAGCGCGTAGCGAGGTGACAGCATCCGTTACCGAGTCTTGCTGCCCAGCTGGCAGGCTTCGAACTGAAGAGCGCTGTCTTCGGGTATCCATGGTTTCAACCCGGCACGCAATTAGCTAGCGCCGCAGCTGATTGCCGCTTCCACGGGGCTGCTCCACAAAAGCGAACTGGCAGGAAACCACCAACCCAGTTGTAGTGCGGACTGACCGAAGCCGACCCGACCACGACGTAGCCAGAAGTCTGGGGCGTTACCCAAAAGCGGTCATTTCCAACGGGCCCGGCACCCTGGACGAAAACCCAGATTGGAGCCTGAGGCCACGAACATCGTGAGAGGCGAGCTGAGCATCAGTCTCCCGGTGGCCCGCAGGCAGGGGGGCCAAGTCTCAGAAGACCCGAACGGGGATGCGGACTATTCGTGGGCCCGGAACAACGCACCCATCGCAGTATTGCCGGACAGGACGGCGCAGCCCGTCGGGGCGCGGTCCGCGTCCACGGTTATCCCGCGTTCCGTCAGCCATGTTTTCCCAGCCTCCCCCCGCGCGGCGACCCTTCCCCCGCAAGCTGTCGAGGGGGGCGCCGGCACACCAACCTCGTTCCCGCGCTGTTGTCTGGTGAAAGGTTCGCGATGTGCGTACCCATACAAACCGGATCGCGCCATGAGGCATTCGAGGCTTTGCCAGACCGAGGTATGGGCATGGCTGGGCGTGAGGAAGACCCGCGGCTCCGTCACCTTCGCCTAGGTTCGCTTTCCACCGAGGACGACACGGAGCGAATGAGCGAGCTCATCCCGCCGGTAAGGCTTGTTGAGGACCGGGAGATCACCACGCCCGATCACCTGGCCCTCTTCGAGGTTGGCGACGTACCCGGAGGTTAGAAGGACCTTGAGGCCGGGTCGGAGGCGCTGGGCCTCGACGGCAAGCTGCGAACCGTTCATGCCCCCCGGCATCATTACGTCGGAAAACAGGATGTCGATCCGGGCGACGCCCTGGAGATGGACGAGGGCCTCCGCGGCGTTGCGAGCCACGACCACGCGGTAGTGGAGCTCCTCCAGGCTCTCGATGGCCATGCCCAGTACCTGTTCGTCGTCCTCGACCAGGAGCACAGTATCGCCTTCCGTTGCCCGGCGTAGCGGAAGGTTGCCACTGCCGGAGCCTGCCTCCTCGCCAGCCGGTTCCGCGGAGCGGGGGAACAGGAGGTGGAAGGAGGTGCCGGCACCGAGTTCCGTGTCGATGCCGACGAAACCGCCGGCGCTACGGGTGAAGCCGTACACCTGCGACAGGCCAAGGCCTGTTCCCTTGCCGATTTCCTTGGTGGTGAAGAATGGCTCAAACACCCGAGCCATGGTCTCCGGGGAGATCCCGCTGCCCTGGTCTGTCACCGAGACCTCGACATAGGCTCCCGGCGGAACGCCCCTGTCGGCCACCGCCGCGGTGTCGAGATGCACGTTCCTGCTCCGCACGACGATCCGCGAGCCGCCCCCCTCCATCGCGTCGCGGGCATTGACGACGAGGTTGAGCACCGCCGCCTCGAACTGGGCCGGGTCGATCCGGATCGGGTCGATGGTAGGGTCGAGTTCAAGCAGGAGCTCTATGGCGCCGCCAGCCGCCCGTTCGGCTAGTGGCTTGAACTCGGAGAGAAGGCGGTTGGGGTTGATGGTCTGGGGCCGCAACATCTGCCTGCGGGAAAAAGCCAGAAGCTGCTGGGTGAGTTGTTCGCCGCGCCGCGCCGCGCTCATCGCCGCCTCCGCCAAACGGACGACGCGCTCCGTGTTCTCCGGCTTGCGCAGCATCATGTCGAGGCCGCCCACAATGACCGTAAGTAGGTTGTTGAAATCGTGCGCCACGCCGCCTGTCAGCTGCCCGATGGCCTCCATCTTCTGGGCCTGCCGCAACGCCTCCTCGGTATTCCGCTGGTCGGTCCTGTCGACGACGATGCCCGCCATGCGGACGGGCCTTCCGTCGCCGCCGTACTCGGTTTTACCCTTGGCCGCGATCCAGCGGATCGCACCGTCGGACCGTGAAATCCGGCATTCCAGGTCCAAGGTCCCGGTCTCGGCTGCCTTCGCGAAGGCGGCCTCGACCATGGGTTGATCTTCTGGCACGGCGTGGGCCAGGAAGGTGGCCCTGCCCCACGACGAGACAGGCGAGTCGTAGCCGAAGATCGCGTCGTACCGACGGGAGCGGCGGGTGATGTCGTTGACGAGGTCGAGATCCCACGACCCCATGCCGGCGGAATCGAGCGCGAAGGCCAGGGTCTCGCGCGCCGCCTCGACCTCGCGCGTGCGTTCCTCGACACGACGCTCCAAGGTCTCGTTCGCGATGCGCAGGCGTCCCTGGGCGTCCTCGCGTTCCCGAATGTGCTGCCGGGCCTGATACTGGCGCCTTCGGACACGGAGAGCCGAGGAGACCGCACTGAGGAGCGTCTCGGCGTTAATCGGACGTTCCAGTAGGACGACGTTGCCGAGTCGCTCGATCACTGCGGCGGCCTGGGCCGTGCGCCGCCCGGCCTGCCGCGTCGCCAGCATGATGAAGGGGAAGTCCGACCACGGTGGCTGGGACGCTACCCAGGCGTCCAGGGATGCCGCATCGACGTCGAGGAGCGCCTCCTCGGTCACGATGGATGTGGCGGCGGACGAGCGGAGGCCATCGAGCCACTTGGCGCTGTCGGCGCAGACGGTGACGCCGACGCCGGACTTGCCCAGGAGCTGCGCCATCACGAGGGCGTCGCGTCCGCGCGGGGCGAGGATCAGGACGCCTTCCCCATCGGGAACGGATGCCGGGGTCATACCGCCGGCGCCGGCTCGGCGGCGCCCGGGATCAGCGCGACCTTGCCGTCGTAGGTCGGCAATCCGGACAGGATACCTTGGAAGTCGGAGAGGGCGGCGCCGACCTGGAGACCGACGGGGGAGAGCTTGAGTTCCCGGATGGTGCGCTCATGGGCGTTGACCCGACTCTTCACCACCGACAGGGCGGTCCGGACCGCCCCGTTGGCCTCAAAGTACCGGAACAGCAGGATGCCGTCGCTGAGATAGCTCAGGTCGATGTCGGACCGGACGTCGCCGATCACGCCGTGCTGACCGAGGACCAGGAGGGTCGTGGCGCCCTTCTGGTTCAGGTAGTTCAGGAGCTCGTGCATCTGGAGGATGAGGTACTCCTCGCCCGGCATGGCGTGGATGTACGCGTTCAGGCTGTCGAACACGATGAAGCTCGCGCCCCGCGTCTCCACGGTGTTGCGCACCCGGCAGGCGAACTCGCCGGGCGAGAACTCGGCCGGCTCGATCTCGTCGATGACGAGGCTGCCGCTGGAGAGATGGACGTCGAGGTCCATGCCCAGCGCCCTGGCGCGCGTCAGCATGGTCTGGCGGCCCTCGTCGAACAGGAAGTAAGTCGCCTTCTGCCCCCGGTCCAAAGCCTCAAGCATGCAGCGGACTGCCGTGGTGGTCTTGCCGACACCCGAGGGACCGAGCAGCAGGGTGTTGGTCGCAGGCGCCAGCCCTCCGCCCAGAAGGAGATCGAGTTCGTCCGAGCCGGTCGAGGCCGGGGTCATGTCGAACTCCGCGGCATGGTCGTCCGCGACGAGGCTGGGGAATACCTCGACGCCGCCCGTATCCAGGACGAAGTCGTGAAGTCCGCCGTGGAACTTGACGCCGCGCATCTTCAGGACGTCGAGGCGCCTACGGGCCGCCCCGAAGCCGCGCCGGACCTGCTCCAGCATGATCACCCCGTGGGCGATGCTGTGGAGTTGGACGTCGGCGGTCCCGTCGTCCAGCAGGAAGACTGTGCATTGCCTGGACGCGAACATCTGCTTCAGGGCCAGAATCTGGCGGCGGTAGCGGAGCGGATTCTGGGCGAGAAGCCGGAGCTCGGACAGGCTGTCGAACACCACCCGCTGCGGCTTGAGGCTGTCGACCCGGTCGATCACCTCCCGGACGGTCTCACCCAGCTCGACCTCGGAGGGATGCAGCACGGATTGCTCGCTGTCGGGATCGAGACCGAGCTCGTTGACAAGCTCGTAGACCTCGATGCCGTCGAGGGACCACCCGTGCGTCCCAGCTGCGAACGCAAGCTCGTCGGCACTCTCCGACAGGGTGACGTAGAGGCCCTTCTCCCCCCGCGCGACGCCGTCGAGAAGGAATTGAAGGCCGACCGTCGTCTTGCCGGTGCCGGGGGTCCCTTCGAGCAGGTAGAGGCGTCCGCGCTTCAGGCCGCCGTCGAGGATCTCGTCAAGGCCGGCAATGCCCGTCGACAGGACGTCGCGACCCCTGGGGGCATGCGTCGCGGCAAGTTCTGTCATTAGGCGGCATCCGGTTCGTGGCAACCAAAGCCCGCGTCATGGGCTCAAAGGTACCTTGGAAAATGCATTCGGACGACAACGCCGGCTTAGCGGTTTAGTCCCATGGCATTCGCCCGACCTTCGTGGCCTGGGCAATCAGTCCGTCTCATCCGCAAGGAGCAGTCGGCTCATTAGTCAAAATCTGACACTTGGTCTTGGCCGATACGAAAACAGATCAGCCCCGCCCGCGATGTTGCGATGCAACATGTTGCGGTCTCGGTCGTTGTATCACTGCTACCCTCGCATCGCCGCGTGAGGGACGGCACGAAGAGATCCGTCCGCCGGAGGGAACCTCGCTGCTGCCACCCTCGGAAGGCTCCACGATGCGTCTCGCCCCAATCCTCGCGACCCTTACCCTCGTGCTCTCGCCGCTTCCGGCGCTCGCATCGTCCTGCGCCGAGCAGATCGGGACCATCGAACGCCGTCTCGACAGCGCCGGAGCCGTCCAGGTCACTGGCCTGCAGGACGGCCATAGCGTCCGGACGGGATCACCCCGTGGCGTCGAAGGCGTTCGCACGGGCACGCCGAGCGACCGCGACATGGTTTCGACGGCCGATCACGTGGCGTCAGCCAGGACTTTGATCATTCGCGCGGCGGACGAGGACCGGCGCGGCGACAAGCGCGCCTGCGAGAACACCATGAGCGAGGCCAAGGGCATGATCGGCGCCCTGCCGTAGGCACCACATAATGGGCCGGTCCGGGATCGGCCCTGATCGGCCCGCCATCGACATGGGAGCGCAAGGTGATGCTGGGACCCGCCGAATTCGAGGACATGCGACTGGACCTTGCCGCCGCCGAACAGGCGGCGTTGTACGATGTCGCCTTCGCCAGCCTGAACCGCCATTGGACTGCCCGCGGTGCGACCTCGGTCGGCAGCGTCTCGCGGATCTGCGAACTCGTCCATGCCCGTGCCGCCGACCGCCCCAGGTCGGATTGGAAAGCCGTCGTGACGGAAGCGACCGGTGAGGCCGGCTTTCATGTCCGATGGGATGGTGACGAAGTCGCGTCGCTTGTTACCCGCCCTTGAGTATCAGTGGATTACGCCAGGAAGCTGCGCCGGACGTCCCGCAACATTGCTAGCGCGTCCATGTCGGCACACAGCCCTTGCAAGGCATCGGAGGTGTCGAAACCTGTCGCAGCGAGGATCATGGTGGTGACGGCCTGCGCAGACGTTGAGGTCTCCGCATCGACGATGCAGGCGTTCAACTCCGCAAGGCATTCCGGCCGCCGAATACCTGAAATCGGTGTTCTTATGGGCATTGATCGACCCCCGCCGACCAATGTCGACAAATTCTTCTAGCACGAAGCGTTCGTCGCATGTGTAAAACCGTCGGGCGGATTATTCGCCCATCTTGTTAGATTCTTGTCCGCTTCGGACCGGTTCTCGCACTCTCCCTCCGTTTCACGTATGATCGAGCACAATCGAAGGGGCGGGCCTGATGTCGGATAGACGGGAACTCTACCAAAGCCCCAACGGAGACTCCTGGCACCTCGGGCGGGAGCCGACAAATGGTCGGGCGTTCGTCATCCACCAACCCAACGGCCCATCCGGCGGACGGCTCCGCCACGTCGAGCTTGGGGCCTTCCTCAGCGACGGAACGGGCAAGCCCGAGCAGCAGGCGCTTCTGCGCCTGATCGGAACGCTCGTGGACGTTCCCCCTTACGCCGACCGGATGGACGGCAGGGAGCCGACGACGACGCTACCACCCGTGCCCTGACGTCGGAAGTGGCCGTTACGTCCTCGGCATAATGTTCCGGCAGGGTTTCATGCCGCCTCGGGCACGCCTCGTAACGCAAGAACCGCCTCGGCTTCGAAGAGGGCCGTCACGGCCTTGCCGAGCCTGTTCAGCACGGCCTCGTCAATTATGACCGGGAAGGCTGTTTCCAACGCGCGAGTTGCTCCGACGATGGCCGCTCGCGCAGCCGATGAACGCGGCATACGTCGAATTTCGATGATGGGCATGGGGCATCCTGTGAGGATTCGAGTATGCGCCACGATTGGATATTCGCCTAAGCTTATCGCGGATTGCCCCGCCGACTCGGCCGCCGGCTCGACGGACACGGTCACATCCAACTCCCGTCGTAGATCCGTGCCCTGATCGGCTGCCACTCCGCCAGGGCGTGAGCCTGAGCGATTCCGGCCGCGAGGGCAGCGGAGGCGGAGGGGTAGGAACCCTGGGACCGGTACGGGTGATAGCCCGCCGTCGTGACCGCCCATCGGAAGCGGCCCTTGTCGCTCCGGCAAGCCGAGACGGCCACGCTGTGATTGGGCAACGAGGGAATGCGCATCGTATTGTCATCCCACGTCGGCGCGTCCAGACCAAGCGGTATCAGTCCTCGCGTGGACTGCCTGGCAATGGCCTTCGGACAGCCGAGATGCGCTCATTGACACGGATTGGCTTGAGGATTTTATGATCCTGCCTGCAGGGTGCATCCCGTGAAAACTGAAACCCCGAGCCCGGCCGCGTGGACGGCGGATCACTTGCGCCTCGCCGTTGACGCGGCGGGGGTGGCGCTGTGGTCCTGGAACGTCGACGACGACTCCTTCACGATGGACGCGCGCGGCTACGGCCTTTGGGGGGCACCCCTCGACCGGACGGTGACCTTCGAGGACCTGTCGGCGTTCATCCACCCCGCCGACCGCGACCGGGTGCGCGCGGCCTTCTCGGCGACGCGGGCCCTGATGGGCACCTACGAGATCGACTTCCGCATCATGCACGGCAAGGAGGTGCGCTGGGTCTCGGCCCGGGGCCAGGGCAACGACCACAACATCGTCGGCCGGACCATGTTCGGCGTCTTCCTCGACGTGACCGGCCGCAAGCAGGCCGAGGAGGGCCATGAGCTTCTCGCCGGCGAGATGAGCCACCGGGTCAAAAACCTGCTCGCCATCGCGTCCGGCCTGACCGCCATCACCTCGCGCTCGACGACCACCTCCGTCGACATGGCACGCGAGCTCACGCAACGCCTGACCGCCCTGGACCGGGCCCACGACCTCGTCCGGCCTCTACCCGGCAGCGAGGGCAAGGCAGCGCTCCTCGGCGACCTGATCGCGATCCTCCTGGCGCCCTACGACGACATGGGTGCCTTCAGCGGCCGCATCCGGGTGTCCGTGCCGCGGATGGGCGTCGGAGAGGCCGCGGCGACGACTTTGGCGCTTGTCGTGCACGAGCTCGCCACCAACTCCATCAAGTACGGTGCGCTCTCGGTTCCGACGGGCACCCTCGACGTGTCCTGCTCCTCGCAGGAGCACGTGTTCATGATCGCTTGGACGGAGAGGGGTGGGCCCGCGGTGGTCGAACCTTCCGGGCCCGGGGGATACGGAAGCAAGCTTCTCGAACGTGCTATGACCCGGCAACTTGACGGCTCGATGCATCGGGAATGGAATACGGCCGGTGTCGTCGCCACCCTCACGATGAACAAGGCTTATCTCGCTTCGTGAAATGGCCTGTCCGGACAGCTGTGAGACATGCGGAGTAGGCCTGAATCCGAAAAAAGGCCGGTCTTGCCCTATTTACCGGCAACCTGATTGGTTTGCTGCGTACGAACGGTGCGTCACGCGCACGTAGCCGATCAGGCTGCAGAGAGAGGTTGACCCGAACCCTTCCGGAACGAGGTGAATCGGTCCTGCTCGTCAAGCGGCACGTTCATGACGCAGCTTAGCCCAGCGGCGTCGAAGTCGAGGTGCACCGTTCCCCCGAGCTCGTGGCTGATGCCACCGTTGATCAGGCGCGTGCCGAACCCCTTGCGGCGCGGCACCGCGACGGCCGGCCCGCCGCTCTCGCGCCATTCCATCGCGAGCCTGCGGGCGCCGCCCTCCGTTGTCGCCACGCGCCACGTGATGTCCACGCGCCCCGCCTCATCGGAGAGGGCCCCGTACTTGGCGGCGTTAGTGGTGAGTTCGTGCAGCGTCATGCCGAGAGCCAGAACGTAGCGCGGCGGCAAGTCGATGTCGGGACCGTCGATACGGAACCGGTCCTCGCCGCCATCGCGAAAAAGGGCGAGCTCGTTCTCCAGTACCGTCCGCAGCGACGCCCCGGCCCAGTCATCGCGCGAGAGCAGGTCGTGGGTCTTCGAGAGGGATATGATGCGTCCCTCCAGCCGCTCGCCGGTCTCGTCGGTCCGGCGCGACTGGCGTGCCAGAGACTGCACGGTGGTGAGCGTATTGCGGACCCGGTGGTTGAGCTCGTGCAGCATCATAGTCTGACGCTCCTGCAGGATGTGGCTCCGCGAGATCTCGGAACGTAGCTCGCCTTCATGCTTCTGCAGCGAGATCGCCATGGCGTCGAAGGCCTCGCCGAGCCGGCCGAACTCCGAGGGTCCCGAGAGCCCGGACCGCGCGCCGAGATCGCCGAGCCGCCAAGCGGAGGCAGCCCGCAGCAGGCGCTGCACGGGACGACGTATGAAGGCGCGCCCGGCAAGGAACGCCGCGACGAGGGCCCCGAGGGCACTCAGGATGATAAGAATCACGCCTCGCTGCGTGGCCGCGTCGATGTCCGCGAAGGCCGCCGCGGGCGAGAGACCGACGGCGACTGTGACGGCATCGAGGTCGTCCGGCGTCTCGGCGGCGATGCCCGTGATCCGCATGTTCCCACGCAGGCCAGGTAGGTCCATGACTTTGCCCCGGTTCCCGGAGACCGCCGACCAAAACGCTGGCGGTAGCGGTTTGCCGACCCACTCGGCGTGATCGGGCAACCGGAGCAGGATGGAGCCGTTCCGGTCGGCGACGGTCAGGGTGGCGTCCGGAGGGAGCCCGGCCCGTGCTTGGTGTCCGGCGAGGTGATCCAGATCAATGCTCGCTACTACGACTCCGACCGGTCGACCATCGGGTCCTGGTATGGCCTGGGCGAACTGCCAGGTTGGCCGCTTGGTGATTCGCCCGGTCACGAACCCTCCGACGGTGAACCCACCCGTCCGCATCGCGTCCTGGAAGTAGCCGCGGTCGGCCAGGTTGTACGCGCCACGCGCCGTTCCGAGGGTGTTGCAGACGATGCTGCCGTCCGTGTCCGCCACCCCGAAGAAGAATGCGCCCGGCACCTTGCCGAGCAAGGTTCTGAGGTAGGCCGTGCAGCTCTCCGGGTCCTTACCCTGGATCTCCGGCACCTCGGCGAGGATGCCAAGGACCTGCCGGGTGCCGCGCCCGAACTGCCCCAGGTCGGCGGCGACGCTGCGGGCGGCGCGCATCGCCTCGCCACGCACGGCCTCGCCCCGCGCGGAGCGAAGCGCGTACTCGTTGTAGCCCTGGATGGCGAGAGCGGGCATGAGCGCGAGCGCGACAAGCCCTATGATGCGTTTGGTCAGCGACATGGATGGATTAACCCAGCGCCCTGGCTTCGCGGGACGTGCATCGAGGCTCAGCGCCCCGAGACATGGGGTGGCCTACGCCTCCGGCGAGGGCCATGAATGCTATGTCTATGGGGATCCGCACGTTAGGCTGCGGCGACATTGAGGATCTCCTGCATCGAAGCCAGGGGGGCCTCCAATCGGCAGACGAGGCCTGTTGGCGCGTAGGTGAGCTTGACCTCTCCGCCGACCTCAGCCGCGAAGCTCCGCTCGATCAGACGCGAGCCGAAACCTTTCCGGGATGGCTGGGTGAGGATGGGCGGGCCCCCTTGCTCGGACCACGTCAGGCAGAAACGCGGGGCGTCGCTCTCGTGCACCACGTGCCAGCGCAGGTCGACGACGCCCGTATCGTTGGAAAGCGCCCCGTACTTGGCCGCGTTCGTGGCGAGCTCGTGCAGGGACAAGGCAAGCGACAGGGCGGCCTTGGCTGCCAGGAGGACGTTGGGCCCGCTCGTACGGAGGCGTCCGCCTGCCGCCCCGACATGCACGCCGAGCGCCCCGTCCACCACCTCCGCGATGGGGGCGGCCGTCCAGCTCGCCGCGGTTAGGATGTCGTGCGCACGGCCGAGCGAGATCAGCCGGGCGGCGAACGCTTCCCGCATCTCGTTGACGTCGGTCGATCCGCGCAGGGTCTGGCTAGCGATGGCCTGTACCAGGGCAAGCGTGTTCTTCACCCGGTGCTGCAACTCACCCGTGAGCAGGCGCTGGTGCTCCTCGGCCTTCCTACGCTCCGAGATGTCGAGCATGGCGCCGATCATCCGAACCGCTTGCCCGGCTCCGTTACGGATGACGTAGCCCCGGTCGAGGACGTAGGCGTAGGAGCCATCCGCGCGAAGGAAGCGGTACTCGTCGGTCCAGGCCGTTCCGGTGCTGTCGATGATCGTATGGATCGATGCGTCGATGCGTCCGCGGTCCTCGGGATGGATGTGCCCAATCCACCAGTCGCCGGTCGGTTCCACGGCCTCCGGCGAATGGCCGTAGGCCGCCTGGAGCGCGTCGTTCCAAAGGACCTCGTTGGTGGCGAGGTTCCAGTCCCAGATCGCGTCGTTGGTGGCGCGGGAGGCCAGTCGGTAGCGCTCCTCCGTCTCGCGCAGGGTCTGCTCGGCCTGCCGGGCCTCGGTGATGTCGCGCGCCGTTCCGATGAGGCGAAGCGGTCGCCCGTCCTCGAACAGGGTCTGCCCCTTGGCGGAGACCCAGCGCTCGATCCCGTCCTCCGAAGCGATGGTGCGGTAGATGATGTCGTAGACGCCGTCGCCCTCCGGATCGATGGCGGCGGTGACCGCCGCGTCCGCCCTCTCGCGGTCGTCCGGGTGCAAGCGGGCGAGGTAGACGTCGAGGTCGACGTGGGCATCGGGCCCCAGGCCGAAGAAGGAGCGCGTGCGCACGTCCCACTTCAGCACGTTCGACACGAGGTCGAAGTCGAAGATACCCGTACCCGTCGCCTCGACCGCGAGGCGCAACTGCTCGCGTGTCTCGCGAAGGACTTCCTCGACTTGGCGGCGGTCATGAATGTCGCTGGTATTCCCGAGCCAGCCCACAATCACTCCGGCGCCGTCCCGCATGGGCTCCGCCCGGATCAGGAACCAGCGGTAGGTCCCGTCCGCCCGACGGAGGCGTGCCTCGGTGTCATAGACGACCTCGCCCGTGCGCGCTGTCTCCCAGGCCTCCGTCAGCCCGGGCAGGTCGTCAGGATGGATCACGTCGGCCCATCCGGATGGCAGCGCCTGCTCCGGCGTCTGCCCCGTGTAGGCGTACCAGCGGTCGTTGAGATAGCTGAGGCTACCGTCGGGGTCGCCAAACCAGATGACGGTCGGCGCGAGCTCAGTGAGGGTCTGGAACCGCTCTTCGGCCACCTTGCGCTCGTGGATATCGAGGGATGTGCCGATCCAGCTGCGCACGGCTCCGTTGGCGTCGCAGACCGGCCGCGCCCGGGACAGGAACCACCGATACCGTCCATCGGCGCCGCGCAGCAGGAACTCCACTTCGTAAGGCTGCCCCGATCCCGCCGCCGCCAGCCAAGCCCGGCGCGTCGGTTCACGATGTTCGGGATGGATCACGCCCATCCAACTCGTCTCCCCTGTCTCGTCCGCGGGCAGGCCGGTGTAGTTGTACCAATAAGCGTTGCAGTAGGTGACGTTACCGTCGGCGTCTCCGAACCAGACCACCTGGGGGCTGACCTCGACGAGGGAGCGGTAACGAAGCTCGCTCGCCTGCAGCGCCGCGGCGGTCTCACGCTGCTCGGTGCGGTCCCGCAGGATCATGAGGAATCCGACAGTTCGCCCGTCGTCCGATCTCAGGGGCATCATCTCGCCCGACGCCCAGAACCGGCTGCCATCCTTGCGCATATGCCAGCGCTCGTTGGGCGCGCTGCCATTCTTCGCGGCCAGCCCCATCTCTGCGTCCGGCCGTACGTTCGCGCGGTCCTCGGGCGTGAAGAACGCGTCTACCGCCTCACCCAGCATCTCTGCCTGCGTCCAACCGAGGGTACGCTCCGCACCTGTGTTCCATCGGGTCACACGGCCGTCGATGTCGGTGGACACGATGGCATAGTCCGTCGCGCTGTCGAGGATGCGCTCGTGAAGGAGGCGTTCTTCTTCCTGGGCATGCAACGACCGCCGCAGCTCCATCTGTGCCATGGTCTGGCGGGCGAGGCGGGCGAGGCCCTTGCGCTGGCGCTCCGTCAGTTCATGCGGCTTGGTGTCGAGGACGCAGACCGTGCCGATGGGATGGCCTTCGGCGGTTTTGAGAAGGGCACCGGCGTAGAAGCGCAGGCCAGGGTCCCCGGTGACGAGCGGGTTGCCCGCGAAGCGCGGATCGCGGGTCGCATCGGGAACGTACAGGAAGTCTTCCTGCAGGATCGCCTGCCGGCAGAACGATGTCTCCAATGGGGTTTCGCGTACGCCTAGGTAGGGGACTCATTCAGGTCCATGCGACGACACAGGAAACGAGCGCGATGGCAGCGAGATAGTTGCAGGCCAAGCGATCGTAGCGGGTCGCGACGCGCCGCCAGTTTTTGAGATGGCCAAACAGGCGTTCGATGCGATTGCGCCGGCGGTAGGCGATCCGACTGTGCTTGTAGGGCACCGTCCGGGTGGCCGTGGACGGAATGGTGGCGATCACCCGGCGGCTCTTGAGCCAATCCCTCAAGCTCTGCGCATCGTAGGCTTTGTCGGCAATCAGGCGTTTGGGCGGCACGACAGCCTGCAGCAGCGGTAGCGCCATGGTGATGTCGGCCACGTTGCCGGGGGTCAGGGTGAACGCAACCGGTCGGCCACGACCATCGGCCAAGCAATGGATTTTGCTCGTGAAGCCGCCGCGCGAGCGGCCAATGGCCTGGCTCCAGGCCCCCCTTTATGGATGGCCCGCCCCTCACTGGGCTTCACTGCTAGGTTTGCAGTGTGGCTCACACGAGGGATGGAGCG